>NZ_JAWOQP010000011.1:0-168461 GCF_033337375.1 Vibrio sp. YT-17 | reverse complement strand
TCAAATTACTTTTTATGAAGCGATTGATCATGGTGTAGGTCAAGATGAGCTGGTGACTAACGTATTGGTTGAAAGCATTCAAAGTGATGCTGACGGTACACAAGAGACGGTTGTGGCACCGTTAACGATTACTATTTATGACTCTGATCCGGTGATTAGAGATGACACATACTCAGTCTTAGAAGATCAAACAATTACGGGCAATCTACTTGAAAATGATATTGATCTTGATGGAACACTTTATGTGAAATTTGTAGAGGCTGGCGGGGAGCAGAAGTCAATTCTAGAGGGGGGATCCGTAAGTTTTAGTTTAGAAAAAGGCGAATTAACCGTATTTTCTGATGGCTCTTGGCAGTTTGATGCAGGTCGAAACCTAGATCATTCGGTCGAGCAAAGTGTTTCTTTCAGCTATTTAGCTGCAGATGACTCCCAAGACTATGGCTTGGCTAACGCGACCATTGACATTACTGATGGACAAGCAGGTTACGTAGGCAATGCGACTATAGACGTAACAGAAGTCCCTTTGGATGGCCCGATATTGAACTTTGAAGGAACTGTCAATATTGTCGCGGGATCTGACAATCCGGATCCGAGTAGTTTGTATTTCGGTGGGTCATCTATTACTAAGTTAGAAGCATTAGGGCTTACAAGCTCAGTCTCTGATAATGAGCTTAGCTACACGTTAAGTTCCAGTGGAAAGCAAATTACAGCATTTGCGAATGGTGTCACTGTATTTACGTTAACATTGAGTGGCGTTGAGTCGGGTAACGATGTATTAGCTTCAATTTCACTTACTCTTGAGCACCCTATCGATCAATTCAATAGCAGTGATACGGTAACCTTCCCGTTGACCATTGGTGGCGTAGATTTAGATGCCACACCGCTTGTAGAGAATGAAATTGATTATGTTCTAAAGGATGGCACAGACCCAACTTTAAATAATTTGAATGGGGTAGAAGTAAAAGAATTTGATCTCGCAAATGGAAGTGTGTTGAGCTCAGGGAATTTTCAAGTTGAGGTTGGCAGTGATTACCTCGAATCTTTGTCGTTCATCGTCTCTGAACAACCCTTGTTGACGAGTGGTGAACAAGTTGTGCTTTATCAAGTCTCTGCGGATGGCAAAACACTTGATGGTTATATTCTTGACGAAGATGGGCAAACTCAGATTCCCATCTTTCAAGCTACCCTCAATGCTTCATTACCTATTGATGCAAATAGCGACATTACCTACTCCTTTGAGCTTTTTCAGGCTCTCGACCAACAAGAAAATACTGATCCAAACGTACCTCTCGTTGTTACTGCAATGGACTCAGACCAAGATAACACGTCGGTCGTTTTAGACATTAATGTGATAGATAACGACAATGGACAAGCGCTAATCAATAGTGGCAATGTCGAGTTGACTGAAACACCTGTCGATACAAACATTGCTTCTGATGGGGTTTCAGCCATAGCGAATACGGATGTGATAGTTACGTCATCATTCGATCCGATTGTGTATCTGGGTGTTGACATAAATGATGGAGATACTGTCAAAACTACACTTGGTGATGCAGTTACTTACAACGGAGAGGCTGTCACTTGGTACGATAACAATGATGGAAGCTTTGACGCAATTTCAGACAATGGAGACGTTATATTTAGGGTCACGTTACCTAGTGACTTCTCTTTGCCATCAAATGATACGTCTACGGTTAATGTAACTGTAGAGCTTTATCACTCGCTTGACCATGTTTTAGGTGATGGGACGCAATTGTCGATCTCTATGCCCATCGTGGCGAGAGATTCTGATGGAAGCGAGATCTCTACGGAGTCCAACATACTGGTCTATGATGGCTTGTTTCCGGAACTAGTAATTACAGAGGGAATCACAGTCAATGAAAGCGGGCTGAATGATGATTCGCTTGATTCTGGCATCGAGGGCTCGTCACCATCCATTACGCTAGTACAAGGTTCAGACTCTATCGCCAGTGTGAGCGTGAATATCGATATGTTCAATGCGCTCGGCTATAAAACAAGTAGTGGCAGCCTGGTTGCGCTTGATTCACCGGACTCGAATGGTTGGTTATATGCAAGAGATGAAAGCGAGCAAGACGTCTTTAGAATTAGATTTAATACCGATGGGACTGTCGAGTTTGATCTATACCGTGCACTTGAACACGATGAACCTGACGGTGTTCCAGCGGACGAGAACACATTAGAACTCAGTTTTTCAATTTATGCCGTTGATAAGGATGGCGACCAGTCTGAAGCTGAGACATATACCGTTAGTGTAGTAGATGATATCCCTGAAGACACAAGCTCACCAATAGAAATTGAACTTACCGAGGGGGATGAGTTTTCGGGAAACTGGTTTAGCAATAATGCCGACTTAATCAGTTCAGATGGCACGTTGATTTCAAGTTTGACCTATGCAGGTGAAACACACGATACGGCGAGTTCGGTATTTAGCAATGATGCTTGGACCATCGATTTAATCAATAGTAGTGATGGTAACTTAAAATATGGAACGCTGACTATTGCTCAAGATGGGACATTTACGCTAACTACCGAGCTTATTGTTAATACGCCTGTAGGTGGTTTGCTTGATGATCTAACGATAACTGTGACGGATGCAGACGGTGACCAAGCAAGCAGTGAAGCTCAATTAATTCTTGATGATGCCAGGGGCTTTATTCGAACCGTTAATGTAGATACGTTAGAAGATAATGGCGCGAATAACAGTGGAGACCCCACGCCAGTCGCGTTACCGATTAGAGTTTCTCCTGGGGATACGGAGAATAATGAGCGTGTTGAAGCGATAAGGATCTCTGTTGAATCTCTACAAGGAGGGGCTCTGTTTTTAGACGGAGTGCGCCTTGAAGATGATGATAATGACGGATTTATTAGTCTTTCTGGTACAGAGCTAATGGGGGTGGGTATATTCACCGTTCCAAATGGTGATCTCACTTATCAACCAGCGCTAAACCTGTCGGGCAACACTATCAAAGTTTCGTTAGCAGTGTCTGCATTAATCGTATCTGATGTCGAACCAGATGGTTTTGTATTACAAGGCAATAACACGTTAAATGTTAACGTTTTACCGGTTGCAGATTTGCCAGAGTGGTCTAGTGATTCGGACTTTTCTTATCAAAGTGTTGAAGATTCCGCTGAATCACTTTCGCTCAATATTGTCGCTGAAAAGTTTGACCAAGACGGTTCTGAAACGCTCCACTACCAAATTTCGAATATTCCAGATGGGCTTATATTAACACTTAACGGAAGTGCTATTGAGGAAGGGAAAGCGTATAGCCAATCCGAGTTAGATCAAATTGAAATCACATCTAACGAAAACTTAGCCGGAAGATTTACTTTTGATGTAACGGCAGTAACGACTGAATCGGGTAGTGTGTTTGCCGATGAGCAAGATAAAACAGCGGAGATCACTGAGCAAGTTGTTATCGATATATCTCCAGATGCCGATGTGCCTACGCTGACCGTTAAAAACATTCAGGGGCTTGAAGACCAAGCGATTGACTTAAAAGAGTACATCCTAGGGCGGCTCACTGACACAGATGGCTCGGAGTCTCTGTCTTATCGCATAGAAGTTCAAGATGGTTGGACATTGCCTGTCGGAGCTGGGATTACGCTTATCGGTATTAATACCTACCTAGTGACCTCCAATGCTCTAGCCAATTCAGAGGCGTTACTTCAACCAAAATCGGACATCAGCTCATTTACTGAATCTCTATCCCTTCAAGTAACCGCCATTTCAACAGAGTCGACTATTGATGGCTTAGCACCTCTTAATGAAACCGCCGAGAGCCAATTTGCAACCATTGACATTAAGCTAAAAGGCGTGGTCGATGAACCAATCGTCCTAGATGGTGGACAGGGGAATTGGCAATATGATCAAGCGACTAAAGTAATTAGTAATCTCTCTACGTTAGACGAAGATAACCTGATACAACTGGATTTTATCATCCAGACATCAGACGACGATCTATCAGAAGAAATTAATATCTTGCTTCAGAACATCCCTTTGGGAACACAACTGACAGATGTAAATGGTGACCCTATTGCTCTTCCAATTGCATACGTGGACCCAATAACGGGGCCAGTTTATCAGGTCTCGAACGCTGTTCTTGAAAACACTTACCTCAAAACAGAGCAAGATTTTAGTGGAACACTGAGCATGGATGTTATCGTCGTTTCAACAGAGCCGGATGGTGATTCTGCTGAAACCCCTCTTAAAGTGGAAATGGAAATCTCACCTATTGTTGATCAAACTGACGGTCAAGAATTACAAAGCAATGGTATTGAGGACAATTTCATCACACTAAATCTTGAGCCTGTCGTTAATCAAGATATAGATTCTAGTGAGTCCTTGACAGGATACACCATTGTATCCATTCCAGATGGCTTAACGCTTTACTTTGATGGTAATGCAGTAGAGGAAAGTAACTTACCGTTAGAACTCAATGAACTACTTGATGGTAGCTCGGCAACATTATCTGAGTTGTTAAACAGTGGACGAATCACTGTAAAAGCTAATGAAGACCTAAGTGGGACATTTAGCCTGGAAGTTCAGTACGAAGTGACAGACACGCCTCCTACGCTGGAGGCTGATGTAAAGGCAATCAATGGCTCTTTGAGCGTCGTGGTTTCTGGAAAAGTGGATATTGGTAATGAAGATATTGACAAAACACGTTTAGAAGGCGCGACTGAAGTATTCACAAGTACGGATGGGTCTGCTGTTGACGTGAGTGGAGGCATTACATTTACAGAAGCGGATATTGATGGTTCAGAGTATCTCGATTACATCGTTTTACAGATACCGCAGGGTCAAGACCTCATTGTTACTCATCCGAATGGTGCTTCTCAAGATGCCGATGGGAACTGGCTGATTCCAATGGAAGGAATCACAAGTGATAGCGTGTTGGAAACCGCTCAAGATTTGCTTGCTGGCGCATCGATTTATAGCCCATCTAACACAGAGATACTTGATGTGAATGTGTTAGCGTATGTTCGAGATGGAACGGATGCCCAATACATCACAGGCCAGTTCCAAATTCAAATTACTGGCCATGAAGGAGATGGAGACCAGTGTGCTGATCCTGGTGAACCAGGAAGCGTTCAAAGTGGGGATATTGTAGGTAAAGAAGGTGAAGATGTCTCAATTGGGGCGTTTTTAACCCCTGATGTGGCGAGTAGTGATGGTAACTTAGTTTCCTTCTTTGTCGCCGCAGATTCTTTACCTGAAGGAGTCGAGCTTACTGGCGAAGGTGTGATACCTGCTTATGATAATGCAGGCAATCTGTTGGGCTATTCAATTTCTAGCGCTGGATTGTCTTCCTTGACGCTTACTGGCGTGGATGAGGACTTTGCTGGTTGCATTACTTTCAATTTAGAAGTGACAGAAACGGCCCCATGCGATGGTGACTCGAAAACAACCTCTCAGACCATTACGGTACAAATCTCTCCTGTTGTCGATGATATCGCGATAGCACCAAGCGAAGTTACGGTTCAAGAAGATACTATAACCAACCTGAATCTTGCTCTTGTATTGGGCGATAGTGAAGGGCCAATGCAGTCCATTACTGGAGAAGGTGACGCAGCGACTGGCCTTGAAAGTGTCAATTGGGTTTCTTTATCTGTGTCTGACGAGAATGCGCGGTTTACTGCCGTGGACCCGAGCCTACTCATTGACAACGGTGATGGAACATGGGTAGTGACAGATGTTACGCGTCTAAACGAAATTCAGTTAATCCCACCTGAAAACTACAGTGGAGAGCTTGTTATTTCCGTTGACGCAAACATTACTGATGAAGTCACGGGAAGTTGTTTAAGTACTGACAGTGCGAAAGATACTCAAACTAAATCAACAGAAGTTACCGTTACCATTGCCCCAGTGGTTGATAAAGCGGTTCTGGAAACAGAAGACGTAGTTGGTGATGAAGATAATTATATTTATTTAGGAAACTTATCTGCATCATTAATCGATCAAGATGGTTCTGAGTCGATGTCTTTGGTCATGACAGGAGTGCCAGACGGAGCTGTGTTGGTTTGGGACAATAATGGGACGTTCGAATTACTCCCTGATAACGGTTCAACGGATGGTGAGAGCAAGGAGTGGCAGCTAACTCAAGCACAACTTGATAAGGTTTACTTTCTACCGCCACTAGATTTTAGTGGGGATATTTCACTAACACTGCAAGCTATTACCCAAGAGTCTGGATCAAACGACTATAACTATACCACTTCTCAGTTCAACGTCGGCGTAAAACCGATTGGCGACGATGTATCGTTGAATACAACCTCTAACACGTTCACTGGAGATGAAGGTGATTCCGTTTCGATTGACTTTTTAGCGAGCGGTTTTGAAACAAATAGCAACGAATATATAGAAGTGTCGATGTTGATCAAAGCAAGCTCTGAACCCTCTGCATTGGAAGGCTTAGGTAGGATTCGTATTGGAACTCAATTCTCATCCTTTACCTTCGATGACGCGGGCAATGCCGTGGCGACGGTATTAGTGCGAGCAAATGAAGTGTCAGGTTTGGAGTTCGTTCCGAAGGATGCATTTGGAACGATGGATGTTGCTCTCAATGTTAGAACGTTTGATCAAGCGATAGTGTCAGAGACACTCGAAACCGATTTTGGAGATGTGCAAAGCACCGATCTAACCATTGTTGTTACCCCTGAAGCTGATGAGCCAACACTAACGGCCGATTATCAATCTATTGTGTCTGAAGCGTCTGGGAGTATTCCTTTAGGGTTGAGCATGAATTTAGTCAACCCTGCACCCGAAGAGTTTGGAAGTGTGGAGATTCGCGGATTACCAACAGATCTAGAGTTGAGTCATGGTGAAAGATTGAACGGCTTTTATACTGTTGATCAAGAGGATGTCGCTGATCTTTCCATCGTTGGCGGGTTTAGCGGTGCAAGTGATTTTACGTTGTCGATAAAACCGATTGCAACACTGGGTGCTACAGTCGCAGAAGGTGCTGCTCAGACAGTCAATGTTGCCTTAGTGGAAGAAGGGGGCCAAACATTACTTGCGACAGATGCTAATGATTTGCTTATTGGAGGAAGTGGCAGCGATGTATTCCAGTTTGACAGTTCAGGGCTCGGTAACGAGTTAAAGCCCTCGTACGATGTGATCAACGACTTCCAAATATCCGTTATTGGTGATGATAATGACACAATTGACATCGCCTCGATAATCACCGCTACCTCGATAACAGAAGTCGATAATAAGCTCGATTTAACAGAGAATGATGATGGCGTAACGCTTCACATAAAACCAGAAGAGACGGGGACAAAACAACAGATTCTTATGCAGGGCGTCACTCTCGATCAGCTTTACAAAGGTGACTCGACTGGCGTAGCCGAAGAAAATGTCTTACAGAAGATGATTGATGACAACAACTTGCTAGTAGGTGGTATGTCATGAAGCATCACTCATCCTCATCAAGTGAGCTGACTAACGATCCTTGGGGGCAATCGTTAACTTGGTTGATGCGTTATTTTGAGGTTAGACACCATACAAAAAAGGTGCTTTCTGGATTACCTCTTGTTGAGGGTAGATTGGATAGTGGCTTATTCATCAGAGCCGCTGAGCGAGCCGATCTTGAACTCACATTAATCGATTTAAAATCCACCGCAATGTTGAGCTTTCCATTGGTGGTAATCAATAGGAAGACGTTACAACCCGCTATTATATCTGAGCGACATAACAGCGATTATCAAGTCACGTTATTTAGTGAAGATCAAGGTGAAACGCAATACGTCACGAGCGAGGAACTGCATAATCAATTCCAGCCTCAAGCATGGCAAGTTTCTATGCGTCCAGAGCTGGACAAACGGATAAGTTCTATTCAAGCGGATTATAATGAACATTGGCTTTTCGCCGTAGTGAAAGAAATGTCTCCGTGGTATCGAGATCTTTTGATTGCCTCTTTCCTTATCAATACGCTAGCGCTAGTTATTCCGCTTTTCACTATGAACGTTTACGATCGTGTAGTGCCTAATCAAGCTTTCAGTACATTATGGGTTTTGGTCGCTGGTGTCTCCGTCATCATTATTTTTGATTGGCTATTGCGTAAAGCAAGGGGAGTTGTCACTGATACCGCGGGTAAGTACATCGATAACAAGCTTTCTTCGATACTTTTTTCTAAAGTTATGGGGATGAAACTTGAACACCGTCCTGCATCAGTCGGTGCATTCGCTCGACAACTACAAGATTTTGATAGTGTTCGCGATTTTTTTACTTCTGCATCTCTTGTGACCTTAGTTGATCTCCCATTTACGTTGTTATTTTTAGTCTTAATAGGTTGGCTAGGTGGGGCAATGATGTTCATACCTATTGCCGTCATGTTTACCCTGCTGATCCTTGGCTTTGCGGTAAAAGCAAAAATAGAACAATCACATACGGAAAGTGCTGCACTATCCATGAAGCGACAAGCTCACTTGTTTGATTCATTGTCCTCTTTAAAAGAGATTAAGCAAAATAACGCTACGGGAGAAGCACAAAAGCGTTGGGAGCAAACGGTATCCATGCTTTCTGATTGGCAAAATCAATCGCGAAACTATTCGAATATCGTTGCTTACTCCATTCAATCTAGCCAGCAGATAATTACCGTAATGTTACTTGTAACAGGCGTGTACAGAATTTCTGAGGGATTGCTCAGCATGGGGGAGCTCATTGCTATTGTCATGCTTAGCGGTCGTGCTGCAGGGGCGATTAACCAGTTAGCTATGCTGTTACTTCGCTATCAACAGACAAAAACAGCGGTTGAAGGCTTAAATTCTATCATGTCTTTACCTCAGGAGGTGCAACGCAGTCAGGTCATTACGTCTGCCGAATTTACAGGGAATATACGTTTAGAAAACGTGAGCTTCCAATACCCAGATGTTGATATGCCATGTTTGAGAGATATTAATCTTACTATCAAGCAAGGCGAACGCGTTGGCGTTATTGGTAGTGCAGGAGCAGGAAAGTCTACACTCCTTTCTATTATTACCAATCAACTCAGTACCTTACAGGGTAGCGTTTATTTTGATGACATTGACAGTCAGCTTTGGCCCGCCGAATTGATAAGAGAGAAAACGGGTTGGGTTGGCCAAGATTCGCATCTTATATACGGCAGCATTATGGAAAACATAGTATTAGGACATCATGTTATTGATCAAGAACGATTACGCCGTGCGATAGAATTATCGGGTTTGAACCAGTACATGAGCCGCCTTCCTCATGGCCTAGAAACGCAAGTCGGAGAAGGAGGGCGTTATTTGTCGGGGGGGCAAAGGCAAGCTGTAGCGATTTCAAGAGCTTTTTATCGAAACCCAGCAGCATTAATTTTAGACGAGCCAACCAGTTCCTTAGACCAGCCTGCTGAGAATGCGTTGTTTAATGCTCTCAAATCGTTGCCGCACTCGACGACGATGATTATTAGCTCTCATAAACATTCCTTATTATCGCTTTGTGATCGAATTGTTGTGCTTGATAAAGGCACAATTTTGAGGGAAGGAGCGCCCCAAGAAATTTTTGCTAAACAACAGTCTAACGCGAAAACGAACAGAGTACGCGCAGTATCAATTGTACGCGAAGGAGGTCAATGATGAGCACAGTTCGTTGGAGTAATGCTCATTTAGCAAACCGTTCGAGAACGTTGATTTGGTTGTCTGCCGCGTTAGTGCTGAGTGTGATTATTTGGGCCTCGTGGGCGAGGTTAGACGAAGTGGTTGTCGGCGAAGGAAAAGTTGTTCCTACTTTGTCTGTTCAGACGATTCAGAGCTTAGAGGGAGGCATTCTAAAGGAGTTACTTGTCATGCCTGGTGAAAGCGTCACTAAGGGGCAAACCATCGCTATTCTGGATGATACAAGGTTTAAGTCGACCTATTCGGAGACCTCTGAACAAGTTGAATCTTTGCTCGCCAGAAAGCAGAGGCTTCAAATTGAATTAGAAACGGTAAAAGTGAATAGCCTCCAACTGGATTGGAAACAACAAGTGAGTATCGAGCCTCAGACATTTGATATTTCGATGACCGGCCACTCTGCCTATCTGAATGCCAAAGCAAACTATCTTGAGCGGTTGAGCCAACTGGAGTCTGAGCTGGAGGAGGCTAAATTGCGAATTGAGCAACAATCGCAAGCTTATCTAGATACCTTGAATACCATTCAAACACTAAAAAGCAGTCTGGTTATTGTCTCGAAAGAGCGAGATATGCTGAGAGAGGTGGTTTCTAGTGGCGCGGTAGCTGAAGTGGAATTATTAAAACTGAATAGAGACGTTATAAAGCTCAAAGGAGACATCGCGAGTTCACAAGCTGCTGCCCAAAAACAAAGGGCTGTGTATTCTGAATCCATCGCAGATTATCGTGGTACTGCGCTTGCTTTTAGGGCAGAGGCACAAGGGCAGCTCAATGAAGTTGTGACGCAACTAGCGCAGCTCAATGAAAGTCGTCAGGCGATTGCGGATCAGTTGAATCGAACGCAGTTACTTTCTCCGGTCGATGGAACCATCAAAGATGTTTTTGTCAGAACCATCGGAGGTGTGGTTAAGCCGGGTGAGCCTATTTTAGAAATAGTCCCTCGTAATAGCACGTTAATCGTTGAAGCGAGAATTTCTCCTCAGAATATCGCCTTCATAAGGCCTGGCCTGCCGGCAACGGTAAAGTTGTCTGCCTATGACTTTGTCATTTACGGAGGTCTAGAAGGAGAAGTGACCTACGTAAGCGCCGATGCACTTCAAAATGAAGAGGGCAATGCCTACTACCGTGCCAACGTTACTTTCAAGGTTGATGATAAGTTTACGATCATCCCGGGAATGCAGGTTGTGGTAGACATTCTTACAGGAGAAAAAACAGTACTGAATTATTGGTTAAAACCTATATTACGTGCGAAAGAGAATTCGCTCAGAGAAAGATAGACATAAGGATATAAGATGCGGCTTAAATCAACGTTATTGGTCTTGTTTGCAGTATCATCGTCGCCAAACGCTTTGACTTTAGAAGAGTCAGTTACGTTATCT
Source organism: Vibrio sp. YT-17 (assembly GCF_033337375.1). NCBI lineage: Bacteria > Pseudomonadati > Pseudomonadota > Gammaproteobacteria > Vibrionales > Vibrionaceae > Vibrio > Vibrio sp. YT-17. Next base: position 157,446 of record NZ_JAWOQP010000011.1, on the reverse strand, counting down.
CTCGATAGCTCCCCCAGTTTGCTTGCTCGCTATTCTCGCTATGAGTCGATGGTACGAGACCGAAATGCCATAAATGGTTCATTTCTTCCTCAGGTTAATTTGTATGCTGCAGCAGGGTACGAAGGTACTCGATATAACAACGGAAACTACATCGACAGTGAAGATAGAACATTAGAAAGAACGGAGATGGGCGTAAGAATCTCCCAACTGTTATTTGATGGATTTAAAACAAGTGCTGATGTTGATCGCCTATCTTACGAGGCTGAAGCTGAACGCTTGGGCTTATTGGCATCTGCGGAAAATGTTGCATTAGATACTGTCAGAGCGTATGTGGATGTTTTACATGCCCGAGAGTTGATGAAACTGACAGAAAGAAACCTAAATGAACACCAAGAGATCTACCGTTTCATTCTAGATAAAAAAGAAAAAGGTTTAACCAGCAACTCCGACTTAGCGCAGGTTTCTTCGCGTGTCGCGACAACACAGTCCTCATTGATTGCCGCCCAAAACAATCTTTCCGATGCTAGAACAAGATTTGTACGTTTGGTTGGTCGAGCGCCGCAAAACTTAGTTGAACCTGTTTACCCGCAGGAGTTGCTTCCGAATAAGCTGGACGAAGCACTCAAACAAGCGGTTAGGTTGCACCCATCCATACAGTCGGCGATGAAAGATTTAGAGGCGGCTCGACATGAAGTAAAAAGAGAAAAGGGGGATTACTACCCAGAGCTCAAGCTTGAGCTGTCAGCCAACAAAACAGACAACGTGGATAATATTGAAGGCATTAACGAAGATGCAAAGGTTATGCTGACGGTCAACTACGATCTTTTTAACGGCTTTTCTACAGACTCCCGAGTGGAGTCATCCGCCTGGAGAGTTGAGGAGGCAAGGGCTATTCGAGCAAATGCAGAACTAGATGCGAATGAAGGTGTAAGGCTGGCATGGGACGCACATACATTGCTTCAACAGCAAATGGAGTATTTAAAAGTCAACGTTGATGCGGCGAAAGTAACTGAATTAGGGTACATCCAGCAGTTCAATGTAGGGCGACGCAGTTTGTTAGATGTATTAGATGCCAAAGTTGAAACGTTTGTTGCGAGACGGAACTATACCCGAACAAAGTACGATCATTTGGTTGCCACTTACCGTTTATTCAACTCGATGGGGATTCTGACTTATGCGTTGCGAGTTGAGTATCCAGAGAACTGGAAGGAGAACAATAATGGATAAATTCGCAGTGACGAGTCTTCTAGTTTTCATGTTAGCAGGCTGTGCTGAATCACCGGATACGATGTTGACCACTTACCAGTACAACGACCTTAAAGACAATGATAGTGATGGCGTGATAAACCAACGAGATAACTGCGCAGATACGCCCAAAGGTGTGGTTGTTGACAGTGAGGGCTGTGCGAATTGGGTCAACGACTCGCAGACACACCTGATCAGTTTTTTCTTTGCGATGGATGAGCATCAGGTAACGTCATCTCATGATATGCCGCTAAGCGAGTTGAAAGCATTGCTTCAGAGTAACCCAAATGCGCAAGTCATACTGATAGGAGACACAAGCCCTGAAGCGTCACTCGAATACAACAAAGCGTTGGCAAAGAAAAGAACGGCAGCTATACGAAAATTGCTAGTGAGAAACGGCATTCAAGATAATCGAATTGAAGAGCAAGAGTTTTATCAGAATACGGCATTGACGGTACAACTAAAAAAACGGGAAAGGCGCACAATTGCTGTTGTAAACACGAAAGCTGAAAGTACTGAACAAGCGTGGACTATATTTAGTTCGGACAGCGAGTTGACACCTAATTCGAAGTTGGAGTTGAATTATGAAAATTAAAGTCTTGCCTTTCTTTGCTCTAGCTTCATGTTTGATTTCACCGCTGGCATTTGCTGACTCTGAGGCTCGAACATCGATTTTTGTCGAACCAGAGATACTAGAAACGATAGAAACATTGATAGATGAGCCAAGTGTAAATGTAGCGCTTGCATCTCAGTCTGGTGGTTTTAACGACATGCTAAATGACGGAGCCTCTATTGCGATCACATCTAAGAAATGGTCAGATGAAAACATCTCCCGATTTCAACGAGAAAGAGGCCACAGGCCTACACGTTTGTTTTTAATGGCAAACGCTATTGTCGTAATCAATAGTCAAAAGAGTACGGTAGATAGTGTTTCCGTTAGTGAATTGAAACGCTGTGATGCAAATACGTATGCTTTCGGGGAGATGCGTTTAAGTAACCCAGATGTGAGCTCTAATGGTTGTCAATCATCGATTCAAACGCTTGATGAAGACCGATTGAAACGGGCTTTAAGCGACGACTTTTCAGCCAAAGCTTATATGCGATACTCCGATTTTAAATACTCAGAACAGTGGTCGAGCTACAAGGCTCTCTCTGTTCATCATAACGATGACTCATGCTCTTTGAGCACAGATTGCATCTATTCTCTTCGCTATCCATTTTCCGTGGTCTATTACGTTTATATAAATAAACAATTCGACACTAATCAGAAGATCAAAAAATCAAAGCTATTTGAACTCCTTACAACCGACCACAATACACAACAGGTACGAAATGCTGGGTTTATTCCACTACCAAAAGCGCTTATTAAAAGAAATAGAGTGAAGTTAGGGCTAGATGAGCCAGTTGTTTTAAACGGGTATAAATAAACTTCATACGCCTAACTATGTGGGCTTGAGTGAACGTACCGTCCTAGGAAGTTTTGCCTTGCTGCTCATTTATCTTTGGTCAATTGAGTTGGTTGTAAGTGGTTTTGTTGGTAATTTTTCTATTATTGTGGCAAGTTTACTTAAAACCACTTAAGTGAATTTAAGTCATGACACAAGAAGAAAGACTCGTAGCACTCAGAGCGAAGCTGGAGCAGCAAAACAAAGTAACGTTGTCTGAAGTTTGTGAGTACTTTGGTATCTCGCGAGATTCAGCTCGTCGAGACTTAGTTAAGTTGAGTCAGCAACCTGGGTTACAAAGAATACGAGGTGGTGTCATGCTTGCGCCGATCTCTTCCCATACCGAGGCATACGCGAGTCGACCCGTGAGTGACGTTAAACATCGACTAGCTCAAGCTGCCGCAGCGTTGTTGGATGAGCGCGACCATCTTGTTATTGATACCAGCACCATTTTGTCTCTGCTCCCACTCTATGCAGGAAAAGCACATTGTGGAGAAAACAAGCTCAACGTCGTCACTAACAGCATTGATGTACTGACCGCTGCTGAAACAAACGACACAATGGACGTTTATTTCTTAGGCGGACACTTTGACCCTTATGCCAGAGCAGTTTTAGGGGCGCAAGCAGAGCAGCAAATGCAGCAGTATCACGTGAACAAAGCGTTCATTGGCGTGTGTGCATTGACATCCCGAGGGCTGACAACAAATAGTTTGTTAGAAGCTACAATGAAACAAGCGATGATTGCTCAAGCTCAGCAGGTCATCGTCGTTTGTGAATCCCGAAAAATTGGTAGCGACAATTTCCACCACGTATGTGATTTGTCAAAGATCGACATCATTATTACCGATCATCCCCCTCAATCAGATTTTCAACAACTCCTCGATCACAATGATATTGAATGTATTGTTGTGTCACCGAAATAAGGAATCTTAGAATGGCTTACGATCCCGTAAAAACCGCTGTGATTGGTTACGGATATTCAGCAAAAACGTTTCATTTACCCTTCATTAAAGCGCTACCAAATTTAACGCTGAGCGCGATAAGCTCTCGTCAACAGGAGGCGGTTCAAAATGATTGGCCAGATGCCAAGTGGTTTTCTGATGCGAATACTTTACTCGATGATAGTGATGCAGAGCTCGTAATCATTACTGCGCCAAATGACGTACATTACGAACTTGCAAAGCGTGCGTTGAACAATGGGAAACACGTCATCGTCGAGAAACCGTTTGTTACTCGTATAGAAGACGGTAATGAACTTATCGCCTTGGCGGAAGAGAAAGGTCTAGTGCTGAGCGTTTTTCACAATAGACGTTGGGATGGAGATTTTCTCACGGTTAAATCTCTTATCGAACAAGGTAAGTTAGGTGATATAAAGCTGTTTGAGTCACACTTTGACCGTTACCGCCCTGAAGTTCGTCAACGATGGCGAGAGCTAGCTCAAGATGGTGGTGGTATTCTATTCGACCTTGCTCCTCATCTTCTCGATCAAGCATTGGTGTTGTTTGGCTTGCCAGATGCGATAGACGCACAATGTCGAATGATGCGTCCGGGCGCGACGACGATTGATTATTACAACTTGATACTTCATTACCCTGAGCATATTGTGCACTTGCATTCAAACTTGTATAGCCCAGAGCCGAATCTCCGATACAAAGTATTGGGTACGGAAGCTAAATATGAAAAGTTCGGATTAGATCCTCAAGAGGGCTACTTAAAAGAAGGCCGTTTGCCGGAAAACGATGCTTGGTCGGAAGAAGATGAGGCGTTATACGGCGTCCGTTACGACGAAGATGGTGCGCAAACTATCAAAACGGAGAGAGGCGCGTACCAAGCTTACTTTGTTGGTGTGGCAGACGCCATTCGTTTGGGCACTGATAACCCGGTCCCTGCCGCTCAAGCAGTACAGAATATCGCTCTGATTGAGATGGCATTGGAAAGCAGTAAAACGGGTAAAACGATTCAGGTGAAACCATGAGTTTGACGCTTGAACTCGTGGCCCGGCAAGAGCATGAACTTCAGTTGGCGGAATTTAATCATCATATTGCGTGGTCTATCGGCCTCGCTCTAAAAGAAGAGGCTGAAGCTCGCGGCGCGGCTGTTGCTATTGAGGTTTACGGCTTTGGACAAACGCTATTTCAATACGCGATGGCAGGAACCTGTGCTGATCATTTAGATTGGGTCCGTAGGAAGCGAAACTCAGTATTAAGGTATGGCCACAGCTCTTACTATCTTTCTCTGTACAACAAGCAAAAGCAACGTGATTTCGAAAATCAGCCTCATCTCGATGCTCGTGAGTACTGTGCTCATGGTGGCGCGTTCCCAATTCGGCTTTCTGGGTCTGGTTTGGTTGGGGTTGTGACGGTATCGGGTTTACCGCAGTTAGATGATCATCAGCTAGTTGTGGATATATTAAAAACGATGACAGAGACAAAACCCTCTTAAACGCCAAATATGAAAGTAGCACGGTTCTTTATCGTGCTACTGAATTCTCTTTTTAGCTCATAAAGTGTTCTTTAATGTGAGCAAATATTAACATTGATCCCAACTTACTACCTGAAAATCAAATCAATTTCATATAACCTATACGCTCATTCATATAGAAAGCCTTCAAAGTTGGCCATTGGCAATGTCTTTTAGAAGAAAAGAAAAACTCAATCTTAGAAATCTTATTGTCACCCTATGTGTGTTCAGTGTGCTTGTCACTTTGATCAACGCATTCTACTCGATTTATCGTGTTCAAAGGGATCTCATCATCAATAACACGTTAGAATCAAACCGTGTTTACGCCCAAAAAATGTCTGAAATGACAGACTCTTTCATAGAAAGCTCAATGTCGCAGCTAAAATACAGTGCGAACGTGCTAAAAGACAAGATGCATGACGCTCAGCTTCTTGATAAAGAGGCTGAGAGATTAAGAACGCAAACCAAATCATTTAACTCTGTGGTTGTCGTTAATGCAAAAGGGGTTATTATTTCTGTATCCCCTGAAACACTTCAGGTGAAAGGTGTAAGGTTAGTGGGTGAAAGAAAACGCCAGTCTTTAAACGCTCAAGCACCGGTTGTTACTGAACCATTTATATCGCCCGCTGGAAATTACTTGTTAACCATCTCATACCCTATATTTTCTCAATCTAATGAATATTTAGGTTATATCGGCGGCACTATTTATCTAGAAAAAGAAAATATTCTTGCAGAGTTACTCAGCCAGCACGCATACAAAGATGGTTCTTTCCTTTACGTTGTCGATGAGAGTAACACTCTGATTTATCACCCAGATCAGTCGAGAGTTGGTGAAGTAATCGACGATAATGAGGCAATCAAAGCGGTGACGATGGGGCAGAGCGGTAACAAAGAAATTGTTAACTCTCGCGGCGTCGAAATGCTTGCTGGTTATGCACCAGTAAAGTCATCAGGATGGGGAATTGTTGCTCAGCGCCCGAAATCGATGACGTTATCTGTGCTAGATGAACAGATGTGGAATGTTTTCCTTAAGTCGATTCCAATTGGTTTATTAACTTTGTTGCTAATTTGGTTCTTGTCCCTTCTTATTTCTAGACCACTTTGGCAGTTAGCGGGTGCTGTGCGAGGTGTCGAAGAACATTCATCATCTATCGATGACCTCAAACTGGTTAAGTCTTGGTATTTTGAGGTCTCACATTTGAAGCTTAGTTTTCTTAAAGCATTTGGTATCGTGTCAAAAACCATTGATAAGCTGCAACTGGATACATTAACAGATTCGATGACTGGATTATTGAATCGACGTGGATTAGATAAAGTTCTTGGTTTGTTTAAGCAGGAAAATACCGCGTTCTCTGTTTTGGCGCTAGATATTGACCACTTTAAGAGCGTAAACGATAACTATGGCCATGACGTGGGTGACAACTTACTTAGAGAGTTTGCGCAGTTAATGAAAGACCAAGCTCGCTCTAATGATCACCTGTGTCGTTCTGGCGGTGAAGAGTTTATGATGTTTTTGGAAAAAACAGACGTAAACCACGCTATGGATGTTGCAGAGCGTATTAGACACAACGTGGAACAACATGACTTTCAGGTGGTTGGTAAGGTCACGGTTTCGTTGGGCGTTTCTCACTGGAAAGGCAATGACACACCAATTGAAGCGGTAATGAAAGACGCCGATAATGCACTGTATAAAGCGAAACATAATGGAAGAAATAGAACGGAGTTGGGTGACGACGCACAATAGATATTGCGCTTTATGCTGAACATAAAACGAGCCAGTGACTAATCTTTGCTGTTAATCGCTGGCGTAACCGCTACCAATTGCGCGAAACGGCAAGTTCAGCTCTAATTCTGGAATTTGTTTACCCACCCAAGCCGGAAATGTATTGCTATTTGGCCCTGGAAACAGCGTATATTCTTCAGCCCAAGGGTATTGGTTAATAACACTTTGTATTTTAGGGATAAGCTGGCGGGCCTTTTCACCTTGTATGGAGAGGATCTTTTCTGGTTTTGCACCATACCAATATCGATCTGGCGTCCCAGTTTGGTACTGATATAGAGCGGGTTGTCCGCGATTCACTCTCCAGCCGACTACTTCATACACTGTATATTCGTTCGCATTTTCAGGCTTTATTGCAAACCATGTATGAACAGCAAACCAGCCTCGCCAACCAAACGCATCTGCGGCGTAAAACTCAATCACAGCATGCTTAACATTAGAAGGGTCGGGTGCGATACCCGCAGGTTCTCTGCTAGCAGTACGCCAATCTACTTGAGTGCATCCACCCAGCATAACCGCGATTGACATGAACCCAATTTTTACAAGGTGAGTAAAGTTGAGAAGGTCTTTCATTTATTGCTCCTAGACCAACCGATGCTGGTAACGCTCTACTGATTTTAGCTATAAAAACGTGGCAAGCCTGATTGTTGAAATCCTATCCTTATTAAAAGAGAGAGGGAAGTTAGTGCCATAATTCCAGTTCATACGTAATAATAAGGTAAGCCGATTTGTAACATGTGGCATAGACGATGCCGTATTTCTCGAACGATTCGTCTAGTTGCGTATGAAAAAGTAAGAGGTTGTATGTATTCCTTACACGGCTACATGAATTAAAAGCATTAAAAAACAGAGGTTTACAGTGGATTTTGACTGATTGAGTGAGTTTGGGACCCTCACATTGTCTCACATTTGCTTGTTTTGGACGGAATTTTCATCGCTCATCTTTTTGCGCGTTTAGAGTCAGCGTTCAGCTATGGCACAATAGGCGCTCACAGAACAAGTGCTGTTTGGTCATGCAAATAGCAGAAAAATAACTAGAAATAGAATAATTAATGTTTAAATCAAAAAGTATACTCGCATTAAGCATGTTCGCATTTGGCTGTTTTGCCAATCAAGATAGCGAACCAACGTCCGTTGTGCTGAGCTATGGTGACTCCTCCATCAGTACTGATATTCAAGCCAATCGAAAATTTCATGTTGTCCGAGACAATGAAAGTGAGCACGTAGAATTTTCCGGCGGAATCATAAAGGAGTATTCCGATTATATTGTGAATGTTCATATCATAAGAAAAAGCAAAATACGCAGATCAAGCCGAGAGCTGAATACAACCGTACTGATGAACAGTGATCAGATTGGGAAGCCTTTAGTGATTGGCATTGAAAATGATGAGTTCACTAGTATCACTTTGCGTTAATGCTTAGTATTTATTGAATAAGAATGAGGAAATTGATGCTCTCAATACGCTGCTATCGCACCGAGGATGCCCCAACACTGTGGGCACTCTTTTACCATACTGTGCGAATCATTAATCGTCGCGATTACACGGAATCACAAGTTTCCGCTTGGGCACCATCAGATTTTGACCTCGATGTGTGGCAACGCAAAATGGACGATATTCAACCCTATGTCGCGGAGATAGAAGGGCAGGTCGTTGGCTATTGTGATTTGCAAGGTGACGGCTTGATTGATCATTTCTTTTGCCATCATGAATACCAAGGACAAGGTGTTGGTCGTGATTTGATGTCTTTTCTTTTTTCACAGGCGAAAGTACAGGGGATAAAACGACTGTATTCTGAAGTGAGTATTACCGCCCGACCTTTTTACGAGAAAATGGGTTTCACAGTTAAGTCTCGACAACGTGTTGAGGTTAGGGGAGAAACCTTAACTAACTTTATGATGGAAAAGTATATTTAACTTAAATAGTGAGCATTTAGTGAGCTTGAACACAGATATAAAATGTTTTCCAATGTGAAAGCGAGTTCATTGATCTCGCACCAATGTTTTGTTTGAAAACAGTGTACATAATCTTCTCTGGAACGCCATTACCGCATTTCGTCTCTGAAGGCTTAAAAACAGTCTGAAAGTTTTGGTTTTGCGGCGGGTAATAGCGTTCCAAACGCCAAATGTGTCTGGCTAACCATCTCAGGAAGAGAAGTAGTACTATGCGCCCTTATCTCAAATACGTTGTTCCAACATTGATACCATTGCTTGTTTGGTTAATGCCTCTCTCTGCGTTCCCATTTGATGGCATTACTATCATCCAGCAAAGAGTGATTGCAATCTTCTTGCTTGCCGCACTTTGCTGGGTATTCGAGCCAATTCCAATCTACGCCACGTCGGTTGTGATCATTGTCCTAGAGCTATTGCTTGTATCAAATAAAGGTATTGTGCTCTTTCGTTTGCAAGAAGGGCAGCCACATTTTGGTGAGCTATTACAATACAACGAGATAATGGCGACCTTCGCTAGTCCGATTATCATGCTCTTCCTCGGCGGTTTCTTTTTGGCTATGGCGGCGACAAAGTACAGGTTAGATGTCAACTTAGCCCGAGTGTTACTCAAACCATTTGGACAAAAACCAAAGTTCGTTATGCTGGGGTTGATGCTGATCACCGCTGTTTTTTCCATGTTTATGTCAAACACCGCAACAACAGCGATGATGTTGTCCATTTTAACCCCTGTGATAGCGGTTTTCGGGCCTAAAGACCCAGGTCGAATTGCATTCGCTTTGTGTATTCCTGTTGCGGCCAACATTGGTGGCATTGGTACTCCAATCGGCACGCCACCGAATGCCATCGCCCTAAAATATTTGGTTGGTGACAACTTAATTACGTTTGGTGAATGGATGGTATTTGGTGTGCCATTCGTTATCGTGATGATGGCGTTAGCCTGGTTTCTGATTGGCTTTTTGTATAAAGCCGAACAAACCACCATCGATCTGAACATTAAAAGCAAGTTTTTGAAAACACCCAAAGCAATAATGGTTTACGTCACCTTTGCCGGCACGATTATTCTTTGGTTGATGGGTTCTGCACATGGAATGAATTCTTACACAGTAGCATTAATTCCGGTCGCAGTGTTCTCATTGACGGGCATCATCAACAAAGAAGACTTGAAGAAAATCTCTTGGGATGTGCTTTGGTTGGTGTCAGGCGGTATTGCTCTGGGTCTTGCTCTAGATAAAACCGGGCTTGCGAAGCTGGTGGTACACAGCATTCCGTTTGATCAGTTCTCGCCATATGTTGTCTTGTTTGGTGCGGCTTTCTTGTGCTTGTTAATGGCAAACTTTATGTCGCATACAGCCACCGCAAACTTGCTGATGCCGATTATGGCTGCGCTGGGTACTTCTATGGCTTCGCTAACGCCTCTCGGCGGTGAAGTTACTCTAATCTTGGTCGTGACATTTGCCGCTTCACTCGGTATGTCGTTACCAATCAGTACGCCACCAAACGCGTTAGCTCATGCAACAGGGCATGTCGAGAGCGGCCAAATGGCTCGTATCGGTGCCGTGCTAGGCGTGATTGGCGTATTACTCAGTTTTGTGATGGTGTGGATTTTACATACTGTTGGGCATATTGGATAACCCATGTACGAAACGAAGTTAGACGCGTTAGTACAACGCTACTTTAATCACCTTGAACGCCGATTAACGGTTTTATCCGGGTCGGTGCTTATTGAGCAAGCAGGCTACAACGATCGCTTGTACTATGTGCTTTCGGGAGAGCTGGCGGGCTATTACGCGGAAGATGACAAGAAACCGATCCAGGTATTTTCTGCGTCTCAAGGTGCGTTTATTGGCGTACACAGTTTCTTTTCTGGTACGTGGACTGCCTCTTCGACAGTGATTGCTCAAACCGATGTTGAATTGGCTTGGATACAGCGCGATACGCCCGCCGTGGAAGAGGCGACATACGGACCATTGACGACACAATTTATGCCTGTGATGGTTAACGAATTATCTCGTCGTCAACGGCGCGCAATGCAAGAGGCATTGGCTAAAGAAAAAGCACTACAAAAGCTTCATACCGCAGAGCAAATGACAACGTTGGGGCAGCTTGCAGCGGGTATTGCTCATGAGTTGAACAATGCGATAGGCGTTGTAAGCAGTAAATCAGAACGGCTAGAGACAGTTATCATGGAACTGCTTGAAGAAGTTCATCCGGAAGCGAGTCAATTTTTTGATTTTGGTTTAATGCAAGGGCAGAAAGTCTCTTCTAGCGAAGCGAGAAAGCGGGGGCGCCACTTCGAAAAATACTACGGTTTAACCAAGGAGGTTGCTCGTGATCTTGCACGTGCCGTTCCAAATAATTTCCTTTCGGAACATTGGCTAAAAAGACCAGAAGAAGCGATACGTTTCTGGCAAATGGGACGAGATCTCCATGACTTACGCATTGCCTCTAAACATACCGTTGGCATTGTACGATCCGTAAAACAATTGGGGCGCACGGATATCGACTTGGATGAAGCGATTAACATCAATGATTCAATCAATCGCGCCTTGGCTCTATTGCAAAGTGACTTAAGACGAGTGAGTGTTCGTTTTAGCCCTGCGGATTTACCTGCTTTTATTGGTTCTCAAACCGAACTCGTCCAAGTTTGGGTAAATATATTAAAGAATGCGTGCGATGCACTTGGTGAAACGGAGAAACCCGGTATCGAAATACATACTCGGGAGAGTAAGGGTAAAATTTTGGTCACGATTGCTAACAACGGACCAGAAATTGATGAAGCGACACGTAGAAAAATTTTCCGGCCAAACTTCACTACTAAAAAGGGGGGCTTGTCGTTTGGTTTAGGGTTAGGTCTGTCGATTGTAAAGCGCATTATCGCCGGATATAACGGCTCTATTGTGGTAAAGAGCGACAGTGAAAAAACGATTTTTAGAATCAAGTTACCAGTAGAGGGTGAACATGGAGAAGCTTAATGTGATTTGCGTTGATGACCAACGAGAGGTACTAAGCGCGGTTCTACAAGATTTAGAGCCGTTAAATCAGTGGTTGAATGTCGAAGACTGCGAATCAGCAGGTGAGGCTCTAGAACTGATGGATGAATTTGATGCAGAAGGCGAGATGATCGCATTGATTATTTCCGATCATGTGATGCCAGGTAAAACGGGAGTAGAACTGCTGACCGATGTATCAAAGGACGGTCGTTTTGGCTTTACGAGGAAAGTGCTTCTTACCGGGCAAGCGACGCACACCGATACGATTAATGCGATCAACTCCGCAGGCATTGACCGCTACTTTGAAAAACCATGGCAAGCAAGCCAATTAATAGAGTGCGTTAGAAACCTGGTGACCCAATATATCTTTGATGTGGGCTTAGATTACACTCAGTATCACGAGCATTTAGATCAGAGTGTGGTGTTTGAACGTCTACGTTAATCGGGGGACATTAAGCTTGTTTTCGTCACGGCCAGTTAGTGTCTGAAATCTATAGTGAATAGTTCAGCATGTTTAACGTGGCCGTGCGGAATATTGCTCTAGTATGCTTAACTCAACGAATAGCGGCTTGCACTGGCAACAGAAAGTGGCTTAGAGAACCAATAACCTTGCAGATAATCGACGCCCATTTCGGTAAAAAATTCACACATTTTGGCGTCTTCAATTCCTTCAATCACTACTTCAATATTATTTTCCTGGCACATAGTGATAAGAAACTTCAGATATTCTTGTGAAGAGCGGTTGGTTAGTGTTTTCCACGCCATCGACCTATCAATTTTGATTTGTGTCATCGGGAGGTCGAAGAAGCTATTTAATGAACTGTAACCCGATCCAAAGTCATCCAGAGAGAGTGCAAATCCTAGTTCCCTGAGGGTATTCAGAGGGGCAATGGCTGTCTGATTATTATCCAAAATAAACGTTTCTGTTAGTTCCAACACAATAGACTCAGGATCGACACCAACCTCATCCGCCATGGCTTTAATTCGCGCAGGGAATTCACTGTTCATTAACTGAAGTACAGAAACATTCACGTTGACGCGAACTTGGTTTTGGTAACGCTCACGGTAGTTTTTGATAAATTCACACGCTTTGGCAAAGACTTGATATCCGAGTTCGACAATCAAACCTTTGTTCTCTGCCACGGGGATGAATTCGTCTGGATAAATTTCGCCAAACTCTTTGCTACGCCAGCGAACCAGAGATTCGAAGCTCACCACTTTTGAGCTTTTGGCGTCAATAATTGGCTGAAACTTAACGCTTAATGTCTGTTTTTCTAGTGCACTTTTTAGACCTTGCTCAATAAAGAAATAACGGTCTACGGCATGCTGAGTTTTCTCACTGTAAACCGCAACACGGTCTTTATTCTGCTCGCTTGCGTACTGACAAGTTCGTGCTGCTTTACGTAATATTTCCTCTGCTGAGTGACTTGGATCTATGCAAGGATACAAACCAATACTAATGTTACTTCCTAAGTATTGGCCCTCTTCAATCACTGCCTCGTGGTAGGTTTCCTTTAAACTTTCGGCATAACTTTGCAGCGTTTCTACCGAGCATTCATCGTGAATCAAAATCGCAAAGTCATCATCATGTACGCGATATACAGAACTATTTGGAGAAGGTAGGTGACTGAGAGTTTGTAGCAATTTTTCCACTAACCCATCGACCAACTCGCTGCCATATTGATTTAAGTAAGATTTAATCTCTTCTATCTGAATGTAACAGATAGATGCACAAGAATCGGTGGCTCGCACACTATCTTCAATATCCAGCAAGAGATGGGCGCGATTAGCCATACCTGACGCATTGTCATGAAATGCGACTTGATGAATGTAGCTTTCCATCAGCTTGCGTTCAGAAATATCACGGTGGCTACCAACCATATAATGACCATGTTCTGTTTCTTTGGTCATGGCTACGCCTTCAATCCAGACGTACTGTCCATTGGGTTTACGCACGCGGTAGGTCGTTGTGACCCTCGTGTTGTTGGTAATGATGTGAGCATCGACCCGAGTGGAGAGTCTTTCTCGATCGAGAGGGTGAACAAGGTCTAACCATTGCTCTAAGCTGATTCGACCAGCGTTGATACCAAGCTGCTCATAAAAGCCCTTGTTATAAAATACCATGGTGCCAAACTCATCCATGTAAAAGAGGCCTTCGTTAAATACATCGAAGATATGAATGAATCGTTCTTCGACGATTTTTAGGAACTCTCGGTCACTATCTGAGACTTGTTGGTCAAATATGGTGGTCAAGATATTTCCTCCTCGAGCCTTTTAGCATCAGAGATGAGTGTTGGGGTTGATAACATAGAGTTGATCTGCTGGCGTACATTACAATCACAAAAGTGTCAGTTCAAATTGTTTGGCTATCATTTTATGCGCTACTAGGTTAATAACATACTAAGATTAGGCGGCTAATCATCGACATTTATAAAAAATAGTCAACAGTAAAAATCATTTATAAAATACAGTTATTGATGCCGTCCGCAATCTATAAATATTTATGAATAATTATCCTAAAGTTATTTTCAGTTGTGTCGGTATCAATGTGCGGTTTTCTAACGTCATTTGTATATATGTTATCTTGGATAAAACCATAATAACAAAAAGGACTTAATGAGCGCGACCGATTATTAATTGACAGGATGCTCATTAATTGTAATCAATTCAAATTTATTATCACGCCAAGTAATCAAATCTCTTATAATGCGGACGTTAATATCGAGTAAGCCTTCTTTATATGCAGTACGATCCGAAAAATTCAATCAAAATTGCGCTCGCTGATATCGGCGTTGGTATGTTTGTTACCGCGATAGAGCACAACAAGCGCGTCAATTTAGCCAATGCAGGGCGGATATCTAGCCCTGAAGGCATTAAGAAGCTTGCTACAAGTGGCGTAAAGTATGTTTGGGTAGATCAAACATTATCTTCGCAGCAGTGTGTCTTCAAGCCTGTAGATGAATCAACTGATGCCACTAAAGAGACGCGAGAGCAGAAACACTCCGATTTTAAGAGGGGTCAACGAGCTTATCGTTCGAGAGACATCCAACACAAGCGAGCCAAAAGGCTGATCGCCGAAGCAAAAGATTTGGCGCAAAAACTATTGAATCAAACTTTTGAAGGAAAAATCATAGAAGTTGATGAAGTAGAAGCTTGGGCTGACGATGTCATTGAGAGTGTTTTTATTGACTCAGATGCGTTGCAGTGTGTCTCTGCACTCCGAAAAAAAGATTCTTATTTATTGGAACACTCCGTCAATGTCGCTTGTCTTTTAGTGTCATTCGGTAAGTACTTGGGCTTGGATAAACCAACGCTAAAACAGCTTGCTGTAGGTGGCATTATTCATGATGTAGGTAAAATTAAAGTCGATGATAAGATCTTGCACAAGCCAGCGAAGCTAACGCCTGAAGAATTTGAACATATGAAGCTACATCAAGTGTTCGCAGGTGAGATTATCCTTCACGTAAAAGGGCTTAGTGAAGTAAGCCGTGATGTTTGTTTGATGCACCACGAGAAGTTAGATGGCAATGGTTATCCTAGAGGCTTGAAGGGGGAGGAGATTCCAATTCACGGCCGTATGAGCTGTATTGTAGATATCTACGATGCGCTAACGGCTGATCGCTGTTACAAAAAAGGCATGAGTTCTGCCGAAGCGTTTAAAATCTTGTTGAGTCTAACGCCATTTCATTTAGACGCCGACTTAGTTTACAAATTCATTAATTGCATTGGGATGTACCCCGTAGGCTCCATTGTCGAGTTGAACGATGGGCGTGTTGGTATTGTTTGGTCTTCAAATGAATCTCAAGCATTAAAGCCAGAAGTGAAATGTTTCTACTCCCGCAAGTATAAACGATACATTGATGTCACGATGGTGGATTTAAAAACGAGTGCGTACAAAATTGAAAGAGCGATAGCGCCTTCATCGTTAGAGATCGATCCTAAGCCTTTTTATGATTAAGAGAAATAGATAAGCTTATACAACAGGCTTTACATCCTTGCATGTAGATCGTATTTTATTTGCATAACTATCTATTAATTTTTTCTAAGTTATTTAGATGCAAGATGGTTATTAAGACCTCGGCTTCATGGATAGAAACCGGGCGATAAAATAGTTCTATACACAATGGGCTATAAACCTCATTTTTCTGGAAGGGATGCCAATGCAAATAGATACATGGATTTTTTACACTCTTGCCATTCTCGTGCTCACTGCTTCACCAGGACCAAGCTCACTGTTGTGTTTGAGTAAAGGAGTGAGTAGTGGGTTTCGTATTGCTTTCATGACTGCACTTGGCAGTTTGTCTGCGATTACGATCATCCTTACGCTCTCATTTACCGGGCTGGGAGTTGTCATTGCTTCATCTGAGTTAGTTTTTAATATTATCAAATGGTGTGGTGCCGCTTATTTAATCTGGTTAGGTATTCAAGCGTTGCGCTCATCTCAGACAGATTTTAATAAAACGGCAACGACTCAAAGTTCCGCGACAGCGTTCAGCGCGTTCACTAGTGGTTTCATTGTTGGCGCTAGTAACCCCAAAGCGATAGTCTTTTTCACCGCTTTGTTTCCTCAATTCATTGAACCTTCCGCACCGCTACTGGCTCAATACGCGATTTTCGCGTCTACATTTGTGGTTTTTGAGCTTAGCTGGCTAACATTTTATGCATTGTTAGGGGTAAAAGCCTCTGATTGGTTGTTTGTCGCTGGAAGAGCGAAGTTGTTCAATCGTTTGACTGGTGGAGTATTTATTGGTGCTGGCGTGATGTTGTCGACGGCAAACCGATAAATAAGACAGACTTCGGTACGCAGTTAGGTTTTCCCATATAGTAAGTTGGAATGCGCTAATTTAGCTTTGTCTTATTTCCAGAATGGAAATAGACGTTTTGTTTATTTTCATTAGTGGCAACAGCCAAGCAGGAGTAAAATCACGTTACTCTTTAGGGGTAGAGCTCGTATTTTGTCTTGTGGGCTTGTGGTTACTTTGTAGGAATATCTTAGATGACAAGCCTTTCTAAACTACAACAACGTTTTCTAGATATCGCGACCGACGTCCGTCTTTCTCCAAAACAGAAGTCGAGTTTTTTAGCTTTAGAGGCGGAAGCGTGCATTCCTTACATGACCGTATCTCCATCACTGAGACAAGCAATGGATGAAGGCATCATCTGCGATATGTTTGAAGGTCATGCACCGTTTAAACCTCGCTACGTGTTGCCTGATTACGCTAAATTTCTATCGCAAGGCTCAGACTATTTAGAGTTGTCTCCGGCTGATGATTTCGATGATGCGCTGAATATGCTTACCATCATTTACCATCATGTTCCTTCGGTAACGAACATTCCGGTTTACTTAGGTCAGTTAGATGATGTCTTGTTGCCTTACATAGGCGACCTAACAGAGAGCCAGATTTACAAAAAGTTAAAACATTTTTGGGTCATGCTGGATCGCACATTGCCAGATGCGTTTATGCATGTGAATGTCGGACCGACAGACAACATTATTTGTCGCACTGTTTTAAAAGTAGATGCGGAGCTCAAGCAGATCGCACCGAATCTCACCTTTATGTACGACGAGACAGTTACACCTGATGATTTACTTCGTCAAGCGACACAGAACATTTGTGAATGCAGTAAACCGCATATCGCCAATTACCCAATGCACGCGAAAGCCTACAACGGCTCACGCTTTGGTATTGTAAGTTGCTACAACTCGCTTCCATTAGCAGGTGGATCGAACACATTGGTGCGAATGAATTTAAAAGAAGTTGCAAAACGAGCATCAGACTGTAACGACTTCTTAAACAGTGCGTTGCCTTCTTACCATCGATTAATGGTCGAGCTCATAAACGCAAGAAGCACGCACTTGCATGAAAAATCGAACTTCTTTCAAGGCTTTTTGACGCAAGAAGGGTTGATAAAAGAGTCCTATTTCGCGCCAATGTATGGCGTGTACGGCATGGCCGAAGCGGTAAACCTTCTATTTGAAAAAGAAGGGCAAATAGGGCGATACGGAAAAAATGATCGAGCAAATACTTTTGCTCATGATGTTTCAGCAACACTGGCTAAACTGGTAGACTCAACCCCGGTGAAATATGGTTTAGATGGCAAAGCGCTCTTACATGCACAAGGCGGCATTAGCTTAGATCATGATGCTACGCCAGGTGTACGTCTGCCTTATGGTGCAGAGCCAGACCCTGTCACTTATGTACAAGCAACGGCGAAGCATCATCAGTATTATCGTGCGGGTATCAGCGATATTTTGACGATTGATGAAACGGTGAAATCTAACCCAGAAGCGATGTTCAATTTATGTAAAGGGGCACTAAATGCTGGTTATCGTGAGTTTACCGCGAATGTCACTTCAAATGACTTAATTCGCGTGACAGGCTACATGATCAAACTTTCAGATGTCGCGAAATATGATAAAGAAGGTTCGAGAACCAACACGACGTTTCTAGGTGCGGAAGCAGCAAAAAATACCAAAATTTTAGAACGCTCACCACGTGTGGTGAGTCATGAAGTAACACCGACTTACACGCAGGCATAAGTTCGGTTTAGGAAAGAACAAGATGTCTAGACGAAGTGGAAGCCTTTTGGCAAAAGTCACTCATATCCTTCCTTTCTCTTGTGTTGATGGGCCAGGAAATCGTCTAGTCATCTTTCTACAGGGTTGTAACTATCAGTGTTTGAACTGCCACAATCCTCACACGATAAACCATTGTAATCATTGTGGTGAGTGTGTGAGTGAATGTTCAGCAGGCGCATTGAAGTTCGACGAAAACAACAACGTTGTTTGGCTTAAAGAGGAGTGCACCCACTGCGATCATTGTATAGAGATATGTCAGAACCAATCTAATCCAAAAATTACTGACTACTCTGTAGTAACAATGCTCGATTTGATACGCAAACATCGCTTTTTCATCAGTGGTGTTACTGTATCCGGTGGGGAATCTACCTTACAACTTCCTTTCATTATTGAGCTGTTTAAAGGGATAAAACAAGATCCTGAATTACGGCACCTCTCTTGTTTCATCGACAGTAACGGTTCTTTAGCGGTTGCTGGTTGGCAGCGTATTCTCCCTTTTCTGGATGGCGCAATGATCGACTTGAAAGCGTGGCAGACGGAGACGCATCAGTGGCTAACTGGGCGTGATAATCATCGTGTATTTAAAACCCTTCATTACCTAGCTGAACACGAAAAATTGTACGAGGTCCGCTTACTGCATATTCCCCAAAAAAGTGATTTAGATATAGAAATCGTAGCAATTGGACGTTACTTGAGTACTCTTCCTGAATCGGTGCTTATCCGTTTAAATGCCTTTCAGCATCACGGAGTAATGGGGGAGGCGTTAACTTGGGATATGTGCTCTCATCATGATATCGAACGCTTAAAATCAGAGCTTCGATGCTACGTGAGTAACCCTATCACCGTGCCGACAGTACTCACGTAGTACCGTTGTTTATCTATGCTTACGCATCACAGGCATCTAAATCTAACATGGCGCAAGCGTCGAGTAATTGTTGCTGTAACCATTTTAAAGCGGGATCGTTTAAGCTCGCTTTGTTCCAAACGAGGCTGTAGGCTACTTGCCCGTAATCGAATGGAAGAGCTTGCTCAACCAAACCTTTTGCTTGCATTGCCGCTCTTGCCCAAAGCTTGGAGCATGTGAACAAGTAATCCGAGTGCTGACACATCACCGCAGCTGAACCAAAGTCGGCTACACGCATGGCCAAGTTTCGCTTTGAATGCCTTTGGGTGAGATTTTGCTCAAAATAAGGTTGTGACAGATCTTTATCATGAATACCGATGTGTCTTGCACAAAGGTAACTTTCAACAGATAAGGGTTGCTCAGCGAGTGGGTTCGATGCTCTCATTAAGCAAACCATTTCGTCTTTCAAAATGGTTTTCCATACCAAGTCTTTATTTTGTGTGGGTGGTTGGCTGAGATCGTGAGGAAGCAACAAAAAATCCACTTGACCTCTTGCTAATGCATCGAAACTCATTTCCTCTTTCGCATGGACATTCAAGTGCGCGTGATTGCTCAGTTGTTGGGACAAGTGCTGTAGAACTGGCGCAAAGAGCTCAAACGAACTTTCACGCATTGCTAATGAAAAACTACCTTGATAGTAAGCCGGATTAAAAGAGCCTTGATGTAATAACCCATTCATACTGGAGAGTATGCCATGGATTGATGGGCCTATATGCAGCGCAAATGCTGTCGGCACTAAGCGAGTGCCATCACGGTAAAAAAGGTCATCCTTTAGCGTTTCGCGCAACTGTCCGAGCGTTTTACTGACGCTCGATGGTGTTACACACAAGCGTTCTGCCGCAAGTGTGACGCTGTGAGTGGTTAACAACATATGTAAAACAGTTAGATGTTTAAGGCTTATACGCGAAAGAGCAATGTAGTCCATAAATAGCATGGTTTCTTATGATTTTTGGCAGTATATCAGCATGAAACAAATTTTTACTATTGTTTATCTCGGAAATACGCCTGTTTCTCTTTGAGCTCAATGCATTTGATGGGTTGCATAAGGATTGATGGTGCTTATAAGTCTAGAAATTTATCTTAGTTTTGTTGGACTTTAATGCTTTCATTTATTCAATTCTAAAGCTTCTATGTAATTTTAATCAATTTGGAGGAGTTGATTGATTTGTACACGAATTAAACTTGTTCCTTGTTAATTAAAATAGATATTGTTTTGTTGATTGTTTGGTGATTTACTCATGCTCCCTCAGTAACAAAGGTATAAATAATTAATGGACGACCCCTTTAGTCGACAAAACCCTTCACCATATGTCTTCTTATTATTGGAGACATGCTCATGCTAGAACTTTTTATGCAACCAGAAGCTTGGGCTATTTTCGCCACTTTGTTTGCGCTTGAAGTTGTCTTAGGCGTTGATAACGTCGTTTTTATCTCTGTCTTATGTGAAAGACTGCCGCTGCACCAACGTAAGCTGGCAAGAAACCTTGGTATTGGTCTTGCTGTTATTGCTCGTATTGGTTTAGTGTTTTCAATCTCTTGGATCATGCAACTGACTCAACCACTATTTTCTTTGGCGAAACAATCGTTTACCGGAAGAGACATCATCATGATTGCGGGTGGTGCATTCCTCTTGGCTAAAAGCCTGAAAGAGTTGTGGAGTTGGTTAAATCACAACGAGTCTGCTCACTCAACTCACGCCCGTACTGGTTTAGCGGTAGTTCTGTTGCAGATTGTTGCCGTGGATGCTGTATTCTCGATGGACTCGGTGATAACCGCCGTTGGTTTGACAAGTGATGTCCCACTTATGGTCGCAGCGATTGTTTCGTCAGCTATCGTGATGGTCATGACAGCCGAAAAAATAAATAACCTGGTGTCGTGTTACCCTGGTTTTAAGACACTTGCTTTGTTATTCCTCGTTTTGTTAGGTGGTTTATTGATGGCAGAAGGCTTCGAAATTCATATCAACAAAGGTTATGTGTACTTTGCGATGGCATTCGGCTTAATTCTGGAACTTTGTCATATCCAGTTAAAAAACAAACAACGCCCGACTATTAAACGTCTTAGTCCGTTGCGAGTTCATCCAACGAGATTAGAAGCTCGTCAATAATAAAAGATATTGCCGCTCATATGAGCGGCATTTTTATATTCGTCATCACCTATTTTTGCTCTCTTTTTATTTTGTTGTCGTTTCGACAAAAAATCGCATTTGTTGTGAGGTTGAAGATTTTTTATATAGACCGCCCAACTAATATGAGTGAACGACAATAATGGATAAAATGATCGATGCGTTAGCAACCCATGGCTACTACATCTGGGATGATTTTCTTTCTGAACAAGAAGTGGCTCAATTACGAGACTGCATTCCAAGTAACTGGAAAAAAGCGCGTATTGGTCGTAATGACGATGTGACTCGTATTGAGTCAATTCGAAGTGACAAAATTCAATGGTTATCGCCCAATATGGGGCACGCGGTTACTTCTTACTTAGATAAGATGGAAGAAATACGCCAAGAAGTGAACCGTCACTTGTTTCTAGGACTTTTTGAGTATGAAGCTCACTTTGCCAAGTACGAGGAAGGGGATTTCTACCAAAAGCATCTAGATTGTTTTAAAGGTAATGAAAACCGTCGATTGACAACCGTTTTTTACATGAACGAATCTTGGACGGAAAAGGATGCAGGTGAATTGGTGGTTTACGATCTAAATGATAATAAGATAGCAACCATCCCTCCTCAATCAGGACGCTTACTTTTATTCTTATCTGAGCAATTCCCGCATGAGGTTTTACCGACCAATGCTGAGCGTTTCAGTATTGCAGGTTGGTTCAGAATCAATGGTGTGCGAGACAATGTACTTGATATTGCAAAATGATTGGTTTACAACCTGCACAAAATCAGCAAAGGGCGTAGATACGCCCTTTATCGATTAAACATTAGTTGATAGCTCGTAACACTCGGTCATGTTTCGCTCTAGCACTGCATAGACGTCAGAACAAAGTTCTTGTTTAGCGACTTGCTCGCCCATAATCGCGGCGATTTGTGCTTGCGCCATTCGTCCTCGGTAGGGACGGTCCTGAGACAGAGCTTGAAAAACATCGGCAACCGCGACAATACGCGAAGGTACATCGAGTTCGTCTCCTGTTTTATGATAAGGATAGCCAGAACCGTCCAAACGCTCGTGATGATTAGAGGCCCACTCCGCTATTTTAGCGTTGGGAAACACTTTGTGTAATGCGAGCTGAGTATCAATTGTATGGCGTTTAATGCGCGTATACTCTTGTTTATTAAGAGAGCCTTCTTTATGAAGAATCTCATCTGGTGTTTTTAACTTTCCGATATCATGCACCAACCCAGTAATAAATAACATCTCTTGGTCGTGCTCACAGAACCCAAGCTTGATGGCTAGATACCGAGATAACTCCGCCACTTTTTGCGAATGTTGATAAGTAAATGGGCTTTTTGCGTCAACAATTCGAGCGATAAACATTCCCAAACTATTCATATCTTGGATGGTGAGCTGTTTTTGAAGCCAATCAATGCTTTTAAAGTTTAATCCGATGGTTTCTATATTTTCAGACTCCATCGCGAACCAAAATGCGTCGGTCATAACGAGCTTAACCATTGCCTTAGCCATGTCTGGATTAAACAAAGTTCCAGCGTTTGCCATGATGCATTCTGCAATTAGTTCTTCATGAAGTGTGACAATGTCACAGTGGCAGTTCATGACGTATTTGGAACGCATAAAATCGAGACGGTCGGCTAAATAGAGTAGGGCAGCGACCTCTTTTTCAAAAGGCGGTAAATCAAGATATTTTAGTTCACTCCAATGTGTATGGTGGTAAAGAACAGGTGTAGCAAACTGACGCAACAAACGACACTGCTTGAGGCTTCGGTATCCTCTTAAGCAATGTGTTTTTACATCTTGTGGCACCAACTCCTCAAGTAACATTTTATGTTCTTGTGTTTCGGAGACCCCACAATCGTGGATCATCCCTGCGAAGTAGCAAAACTCCGCTTTTTCTGGTTCCCAGTTCATGACCCGAGCACATTGGTAAGCGATGTAAGCGACACGATGGCTATGGTGCGTATCATCAACACCTACATAGTCGAGTGCTCGAGCAACCCAGATAAGTGCTTGTTTCAGATCGACTTCAAAGCCCATGTCCGTATGGGAATGGCAAGAATGATTCATGGTTTATACCGACATTGCTAATTAGCCCACGCTAAACCCAAATCAGAAGGTGATAGGAAAAATTGGGTACGACAGCGAATAGACCCCAAAAAGGTGGGCGTTTAGACATAGTTTTGATTATGGGCGGGATAATAATCCTAGTTGCATAATAATATCACCTGAAGCTCATGGTTAAGAGTCAGATATTTGAACTAAGTATAAGTTTTGAAAGATTATTGTTGCTCTTGTTGACTTATTTGAAAACGACAATAAATCATGATGTAACGCATTCTTATTTTTATTTTTGTAAATCGTGTTCGGGCTCAACCAGAGACACACGGTATTGATGTGTGATTAACAGAATTTATATTGTTGTTCTTGAAGGCAAAAAATAAGAAGACTTCTTCGAGGCTTGCTCTGTAACTAACAGAGTATTAGGTAAAGCAGCTTGTTAACAACATGACAATAGAGCGTCGTTGAAAATATTTTCTCTGTAGCTCATGTTGTTGAGGAAAGATAATAAAATGGTACGGCTTCCCAGCGATGTTAGCCTTTTTGGTGAGATAAGTTTATTGAAAATGTGTGATTGCAAAGTAAGCATAGGTGGTAAAAGTAGCTAGAATGATAGCTCTAAATGAAAAGGATTTCGTATGTTGAAGCATCGTTTATATCGGACTTACACCGCAGGGTTAAAAATAGCAGCCCTTATCCTTCCTATGCCGAGACCAACCTTGTTTTCCGGCCCTGGTTCGATGAATGAGCTATTAGAATCGATGGCCGAGCTGGGATTTAAACGCGTTTTGTTAGTTACCGACGAAGGGTTGGTCCAAGTCGGTATTGTAGATAAGGTGCTTGAGGCAGCAGCACAACTCGATTTACAGTTAGATGTTTTCTCGCAAGTTAAGCCCGATCCTACCTATGATCAGGTAGAGAGTGGTCTAGAGGCTTATCATCGTTTTCATTGTGAGGGCATATTAGCTTTGGGTGGCGGCTCTGCAATGGATTGTGCAAAAGTTATCGCTGCGAAAGTTACCAATAAACGGCCAATAAAAAAATTAGCTGGACTATTGAAAGTATGGCGAATGCCAGCGCCGCTTTTTGCTATTCCAACAACGGCTGGAACCGGAAGTGAAGTTACTATCGCTGCGGTCGTGTCAGATCCCTCCTCACACATTAAAACCCCTTTAATGGATCCAAAGTTGGTGCCACTAATGGCAGCTTTAGATGCGAATTTAATGATTGGTTTACCTCCTAAGATCACGGCTGATACTGGCGTTGATGCATTAACCCACGCTATTGAGGCCTATGTATCGAAAAACGCTACTCAAGAAACGATGGCTTATTCGGTTGCCGCTATTAAACTCATTTTTAAATATCTTCCTAGGGCTGTGATGCAAGGGGATGATGTCGAAGCTCGTCATAAAATGGCTATGGCATCCTATTACGCGGGTTTAGCATTTACCAAAGCGAGTTTGGGTTATGTTCATGCCTTTGCTCACACATTCGGTGCGAGATATGGAATACCTCATGGTATGGCAAACGGATTAGCCTTGTTGCCTGTGCTGCGCTTTTCATTATCAGAGATTGAGCCTCAACTAAGAAAGCTCGATGAGTTGACGGCCGAGGGGCAGTTAGGTAACGCAAGTGCTCAGCATTTTTTGGCGAATCTGGAGTCCTTGTTTTCAACTATTGATATTGAGCAAACCAGTGCGCTCATTCAACGTGAAGATGCTGATGCGCTTGTTGATTTAATTCTGAAAGAGGCGCACTGGAATTACCCTGTTCCCAAGTTCATGAACAGGGAAGAATGCACACAGTTATTGTTAAATATCAGCAAGGCGTAAATTATAGTTTACATGTGTGGTTTTTTATCCTTACACTTTGCTTGATCTTCTGCTAAAGATCCTACAATATCGACGGCAATACAAATATGGTGTTGGTTTCGGTCCGCCGTTGCCCGATCTAATACTGATAATTTCTAATAAAGTGTAAAGATTAATATACAATGAGTCGTTCTAAAGTATTCGGTAGTACGCTAATTATTGCGGGCACTACAATAGGCGCTGGTATGCTAGCGCTTCCACTTGCCTCTGCCGGCATTGGTTTTTCAACTTCAATTATCATCATGCTAGGTTTATGGGCTCTGATGGCTTTCACTGCCTTGCTTATGCTTGAGCTTCATCAACATGCGGAGAGTAGTGCTACACTTCATACTTTGGCGAAACAGATCCTAGGTCTAAAAGGCAAGTGGGTGGCAAGTTTTGCGATGTTGTTTCTTTTCTACTCATTATGTGCAGCGTATATCGCTGGCGGTGGTGCTCAGTTCGGAGACCGCCTTGCACAATGGTTTGACCTCGATATTTCAGGGCCTACATCAACGATAATCTTTACCTTGATTGTGACTTTAGTTGTGACAGTGGGTACCGGTACGGTCGATAAAGTAAACCGAGTTCTGTTCGCGATGAAGCTCATTGCGATGGTTGCGGTGCTTTCTTTTCTTGCTCCAAACGTTACGGAATCTTACTTGTTAAGTATGCCAATCGAACAAGGCCTTGTTGTAGCAGCGATTCCGGTGATCTTTACTTCGTTTGGTTTCCACGGAAGTATACCTGCAATTGTGAATTACTTAGACGGTGACACTTCTTCTTTACGCAAAGCCGTTATTATTGGTTCGACGATTCCACTCGTTATTTATATCTTTTGGCAAATCGTGACGTTGGGTGTGGTTAGCCAAAGTACGCTTGTTGAGAACGGAGGGTTGAGCGCACTGATTGGTCAACTATCTCAGACAGTACACCAATCAAATTTGGGTAGCATTGTTGGTGTGTTTGCTGACTTGGCATTGTTGACATCGTTCCTTGGCGTGAGTTTGGGTCTATTCGAATTTTTGGGTGATACCATCAAAGGAAGTAACGATAAGCCTAATCGTTTGATTGCGGCACTAGTGACGTTTACTCCACCGCTAGGCTTCGCACTTTTCTATCCTCAAGGCTTTATTATGGCTTTGGGCTATGCAGCGATTGCCTTAGCGATTTTAGCCATCTTTTTGCCTTTGGTTATGGTGATCAAGGTTCGTAAATCGGATGATTTTACTGGGGAGTACCGCGTCGCTGGTGGTCAAGGTGCGCTAGTGATAACGGGCATTGCTGGCACTGGTATCGTATTAGCTCAGGTGTTAATTACGCTAGGTGTGCTTCCTGCTCTAGGCTAGTTGTTTAGAACGTTCTTTGAATAACCTCTAGTTACTGAATCCATCGTAATCAATCAGTATTGTTAGGCCAACGAGTTTTGCTCGTTGGCTTTTTTAATCTGGATCAAATTACCGTAAGATATCCGGTGAAAAAATTGGTAGAAATGTGCTTTTATTTCGTACACTTAAGTTGTGGTATATCGATAATTTAAGTGGAGAAAACCGCTCAAAATACCATTGAATTTGCAACACAATGAGCTTTTCTTGTTTCTCTGCTTTGGTGTGGAGGTGAAGCATGGCGCACCGGAGTTTTTACCCGTTTGCAAAACCGCTTAACGAGCAACTGCAAACGCTAAAAGGCAGGATGCAGGCGCACTTGCCATGTATTGATAGGGTGTCATTTGCAAAATATCACCCAGACCAAGATGTGCTCAAATCATTTGCAGAAAGTGAGTTTGACACTTGGTGTTTAGCCCATCACGAATCAGCATTCCGTAAACTCCACCACCTCAATATTGCCTCTAAAAACGCGGTTCCTCGTATCGTCGAAGACCTTCATGATATTAATCACTGTCCTCGGGTTCAAATTTTACTCAAACACGGATATCAGTCGTCGGCTGCTATTCCTTGTTATGACAATAAAGCTTTTACTGGTTTTGTATTTTTGAACTCCACTCAACGTGATGCGTTTAGTTTAGAAGCGCTGAATGGTCTTAAACCTTATTTCGAAATGATTCGATTTGCGGTTGAATCAGAGACTCAAGTAGTCAATGCGATAGAAACGCTAGCGAACCGAATGCAATGTATGATGCCAGGCTATTCACCTGAGTATTACGCGCATACCAAACGCATGAAGTACTACAGTCAAATTATCGCAACGCAGTTAGCGGATCGTTATCACCTGAATGACGAAATGGTCGAAGATATTGGTATTTTTGCTCAGTTCCATGCGCTCGGTGATAGTCAGCTGCCAGTTGAAATTGCTAGCCGCCGAACAAATTACTCTCAAGAACAAGAGGCGATATTGATTCAACATATTGAGCGTTGTATCGATTCAGCGGATGACATAGTTACCCGTATCGGAAATCCGGTTCACCCGAGTGTGACTTTGTTTTTGCAGATGGTTACTTATCAGTACGAAAACTTAAATGGCACTGGTTATCCTTATGGTTTAACCAATGATGATATACCAATCGCCGCGCAAATTACGGCTGTCGCAAATGCCTTTGATTTTATGACGACGCACCATCCGTATAGACAAGCGTGGTCCATCCCATACGCATTGTTAGAACTTGAAAAATGGGTATATCAGGGATGGTTATCTCGAGAATGTGTTGATGCTCTGCGAGAGCATCAAGGTTATATAAAGCAAATCATCCACAAATATCCCGAGCACTATACAGGCTTGGGGTTAATGTGAAGAGCAGTAACAAAGTTGAAATGTTGACGAGGAGGAATATTTAAACAATACTGTTTTTATATACAGTAATAAGTTTGGAGGTGAAGTATGTTGTGGGAAACCCTTGAAAGAGTAAACCGCTTACGCCAACAAGCACTTGCAAATCCTGAGTTTGTTGAGTCAGCAAAAGAGCACGAACAAGCACTTCAGGAGCAAGAATACCATTATCAAACTAAGAAAAAGCGTTCAGCCAAAGACAAACAAGGTAAAAAGTCGCTGGCCGATATCTATAAAGAAGTAGAGTTTGGCGCTGACGCTCGTCATTAATGTATTCACTGCGGCATTTTTCATTTCTTCATACGCTGCAGTATTCGTTCAAATTTATGCGAGAGCAGTGGGAGACCGCTGCTCTCGTTGACCTGCCTATAATTTACTAATGAAGTTCAGCAGAGCAAATTATCACTAACACTTAGCAATTCTCTCAATGATCTTGTTGATGTAATGATAATGACAACGGTTTGCATTTGTATCTTTGTTGTTATATAAAACCTCCCTTATTAATCGTTCTGTTGAATAAGAACGGCAAACGTGATCAACGAATGAGAGCTCTGAATAACTGTTATTCGTAAATGGCTATTAGGTGAAGTAGGGATGTTGGAAGCTAAAGCACTCCAGTTTGAGATTGAAGGCAAGTCATTGCTAAAAGCGTTTGATGTGACATTTGAACCCGGAAAAACATACGCTCTTGTTGGACACAATGGTTCAGGAAAATCCACATTGTTAAAGTTGCTGGCACAGCAACAGCCATACACCGCTGGTGACGTGGTTCTGCATGGAACGAGCATTAACGATCTCTCAGCGAAAAAATTCGCCCAACACATTGCCTACTTGCCTCAGCATCTTCCAGTGACCGACAGTATTTTAGGTCGAGATTTAGTCGGTTTTGGTCGTTATCCATGGCATGGTTTACTTGGACGTTTGAGTAAGAAAGATCACGACATTGTTGAAGAAGCAATGGCGATGACAGGCACACTAAAATACGCAGATCGCTTAGTGGACACGTTATCTGGAGGAGAGCGTCAACGTGTGTGGCTAGCTATGCTGTTAGCCCAAAAAACCGAGTATTTGCTTCTTGATGAGCCTTTGTCTGCGCTAGATATCAGCCATCAAGTCGATATGTTGAAGCTTATCTCTAAACTCAGTCAAGAACTGGGCTTGGGCGTTATTATCGTATTACACGACATCAACTTGGCTGCACGATTTTGCGACTACATCGTTGCATTACATCAAGGTGATTTGATTGCACAAGGCAATGTTGAACAGGTGTTTACTGAACCTAAGTTGAGGGACATATATGGGATAGAGATGATGATCTCTGACCACCCTGCGGGTTACCCGGTGGCGATGCCAAGCTAAAGGTTGGAATAATGAGCAGTACAAACACTCGACTTAAACATTTCTCTTTCGCTCTCTCACTTAGTGCGCTTTTGGTCAGTTCTTTTCAAGCACTAGCTGACGCATCACCTCGGGTGATGTCGGTTGATTGGACACAAACTGAAACGATGTTGGCGTTAGGGGTTGTGCCCGTAGGCGTCGCTCAAGGGCAAGATTACGATGCTTGGGTAAAATCGCCACCGTTACCACCTCAAACTAAGGATGTAGGGTTAAGAACTCAACCCAATATAGAGCGTATTTACGAGCTCAGACCTGACCGTATTTTTATTGCCCCGTACTTCTCCTCAATGAAGCATCGTTTAGTCGATATTGCCCCCGTTACCACGATTGACTTATATGAAAGCGGGATCACAGATTGGTCGGTACTTACTCGTTTCACTCGGAGGTTTGGTGAAGAGCTGGGAAGAGAAGCGGAAGCAGAGGCGCTTATCCAACAATATGAAAAACGTTTCTCTTTATTAAAACAGCGCATAAACAAAGACCAGCCGCCGCTTTTAATGATTCAGTTTATGGATACGAAGCACGTTCGTGTTTTTGGTCAAAATAGTCTTTACTCTCAGGCTATCGAAAAGATTGGGCTGAGTAATGCATGGAATGAAAAGACGAATAGCTGGGGCTTTAGCCTAGTTGGCATCGACAAGTTAGCTGGCATAAAAGCTCAAATTGTTATCGTAGAGCCATTACCTTACGGTGGAGCGGAGCAGCTCTCTCAAGACCCATTTTGGCAATATGTTGTTCAACAATCTGGTGAAAAGGTCATGCAAGTCGCACCCGTTTGGAGTTTTGGTTCTATGCCTTCAGCTCTCCGTTTCGCAGAGTTAGTTACGGCGAGTAAGGTCGAGGAGTTAACACAATGAAAACGATGCCTTTAAGCTTTGTGGTGTTACTTTCGGCATTTACCTTTTCTATTGGTGCTTTCCAATTGTACCAAGTAAGCTCATTTTCGTTGGCTCTAATCAGTTTATGGGAGCCTAACTTTCAATCTATCGATTCTGTTTTACTTCACTTTAGCTGGTGGCCTCGAGTCTTCACCACGATTATATCTGGTGCTGGATTAGCGGTTGCTGGGGTATTGATGCAGCAAGTGCTGCGTAACCCTCTCGCTTCACCCACGACACTTGGTGTGGCGAGCGGTTCAAGTTTTGCTTTGATGTTAGCTACGCTATTCGCACCTTGGATGTTGGATATCGCGCCTAATTTGGTTGCTCTCATCGGCGGTGTGATATCGATGGGGTTGGTGATGCTGTTGTCATGGCGACGAGCGTTATCTCCAACGGTTGTCGTCGTTTCTGGGTTAGTGATAAACCTGTACTTTGCATCATTAAGTACGGTTATTCTGATGATGAATACCGAAAAGCTGAATGGGTTAATGATATGGGGAGCGGGTTCGCTTGTTCAGAGTGGATGGGGAGATTTCTCGTATCTTGCCCCTCGAATCGCACTTGCTACGATCATTGCATTTGTGATTGCAAAGCCGTTAAGTCTGTTGGAACTCTCCGAGCAAGGTGCCAAGAGTTTAGGTGTCTCGTTAGCTAAGTTGCGTTTTGTCTGTCTTGGGCTTGCGGTGTTAATCACTTCTTGGGTGGTTTCTGCGGTAGGAATCATCGGTTTCATCGGGTTAGCGGCGCCAGCGATTACTCGATTGATAGGTATCAATAAAATCCAGCATAAGCTTTGGGTATCAATGCTGATTGGTGCCATGTTATTGACTTTAACCGATTTGGTTATTCAGCAACTGCCAGGGCTAATGGCGAGTTTTATACCAACGGGAGCTGCAACCGCTGCACTGGGCGCTCCGCTACTGTTATGGCTGTTACCTCGCTTATCACAAAAGACGCAGGGCCATACTCAAACAGTGTTAACTCGACATCGTGAACATGTTTACAAGCTAAACCCTAAAGCGATCTCATTGGCGTTGATCGGCACGTTAATTTCTGTTGTTCTTTTTGCCACGGTTGCTGTGCAAAATGAAGGGTGGGCAAACTTATTTGCTAGCCAAAATTGGATTTTTTTGGAGTGGCGCGCACCTAGATTATTTGCAGCAGCAATTGCGGGGGCAATGTTAGCGATTGCTGGAACCATGATTCAACGCCTAAGTGGAAACCCAATGGCAAGTCCTGAAGTGATCGGTATCAGTTCAGGGACAGCAATGGGATTGATCATCGCGATGTTTACTGGGTTTGGTTCGTCAATTTTCACTCTTTCTCTAGGCGGGCTCGTAGGTGCATTAGCGACGGTATTAGTCATTGTGCTGCTAAACCGTAAGTCAGGCTTTCAGCCGGAGCGTATTTTGTTGACTGGTATTGCGATAACCGCACTGATGAATGCAATACAGAGCTTTATTCTAGCCACTGGTGACCCAAGAAGTTATCAAGCATTGGCTTGGTTGTCTGGGTCTACCTACTATGTCTCGGTTGAAACGTTACTCCCATTGTCTTTATCTGCGCTTGTCTTTATAGGGTTGAGTTTTCTCTGCGTAAGATGGCTAGATATTCTTCCTGTCGGTGCCGCTTCCTCTAAAGCACTTGGAATTCGAGTTGATCGTTCACGCGCAATACTGCTTCTTTTAGTTGCTTGTCTCACGGTCAGTGCGACATTGGTTGTTGGCCCGATTAGCTTTGTTGGGTTGTTGGCTCCGCATTTAGCTCGCTTATTTGGTTTTAACAAAGCGTCACAACACATGTTATGCGCCGCGATACTGGGGGCAGGGGTGATGTTGTTGGCTGATTGGTTGGGACGACAGGTCCTTTACCCGCAAGAAATACCAACAGGGCTTATGGCGTCTCTCATTGGCGGTTTGTATTTAATGTGGGGTTTACGCCGCTTATAGAGATGAGCTAAGCCTCAACCAAGAAAGTACTTATACAAATAAGCACTCGTAGTGGCATTCGGAACCTATGCGAGTGCTTTATGCAAAACCTCTGGTTTGTCTTTTACGGAAACAACTGGCGATGCCGTAACTCGCTTTTCTTTCAGCGGTCGCTGAATTCACGAAGGGTTGGTTTGGCTGCCGACAAAAAGGAGAAGAATATGACTCGGCAGTTTATGCTGACACCAACGTCAATGGCGATTGTATTAGCTTTATCAACGCCAAATGTCTTGGCTCAGGAAGATGAAAATATAGTTGTGATTGGACAGCAGCAAGACAGTGCAG
Source organism: Vibrio sp. YT-17 (assembly GCF_033337375.1). Taxonomy (NCBI): domain Bacteria; kingdom Pseudomonadati; phylum Pseudomonadota; class Gammaproteobacteria; order Vibrionales; family Vibrionaceae; genus Vibrio; species Vibrio sp. YT-17. The sequence continues at coordinate 124,724 of NZ_JAWOQP010000011.1, read as the reverse complement.
TTGGTCCTGATTTTAGTTATCTTGGAGCGAAGAGTCGGGCAGCGACAAAAACTGATATTGCCATCAATGAGACTCCAAGAGCGGTGTCTGTTGTTACGCGAGAGCAAATGGATGATCGTGCCTCTATTAGCGTTTCTGACGCGCTACAGTACACACCAAGCATTCAAACTAACTATTTTGGCGAAGATAACAAGCAAGATTGGTTTATTATTCGTGGTTTTAAACAGGCGAACAGCGGGTTGTATCAAGATGGTACCCGTTTATATTCTTCTGGCTTCTATAGTTGGCAAATAGATCCGTTTGCGTTAGAGAGGGTTGAAGTTTTACGTGGTGCAGCGTCTGTTCTTTATGGGCAAAACCCTCCAGGTGGGGTTATCAATGTTGTCAGTAAGCGACCTCAATTTGATGGGGGGTCAGGACTTGTATCTTTGGAGTACGGTTCTGAAGACCGTAAACAACTTTCTCTTGACGTAAACTCTGAGGTGAGTGAGCAGTTAGCTTTCCGCTTTCAAGGGTTAGCGAGAAAAAATGGGACGAGAATTAGTGGGGTAGAAGCAGAGCGCATTCTTCTCTCTCCATCGATGACGTACAAATTTAATGAGACGTCTGAAATTACCTTTCTAACGAGCTATCAAAAAGACGACTCAGATCCTTATCTGCAATTTTTGCCAGTTGAAGGAACGTTAACGCCAAACAAAAATGGAAAGATCAGTGATAGTTTAGCGATAGGCAATCCTAACTGGGAGACGTTTGAGCGTGAGCAGGTGTCTTTAGGCTATGAGTTTTCTCATGCATTTAATGATACCACTTCATTTGTTCAAGCAGCTCGTTACAGCGAAATGGATGTTAAGCTAAGACAAATGTATTCGTACGTTTACTCGGCTGACGTGCCTGCGTTGGGGCCGGCTTTGGACCCATCAAATGAACGCAAAACCATACTTCGGGGTGCTTCAACAGAAGATGGGTCATCTGATGCTTTTAATATCGATAATCGTTTGATGCACCAAGTAAATGGGGGAAGTGTTGAGCATAACTTGATGTTGGGCATAGATTTTCAAATGATCAGTATCGATGGTAAAGATTTTGCCAATGACCCTATAGTTGCTGATGGTAATGCATTATTAAACACACCAATGGGAGCTTTGCCCGATCCTAGGTTTAATGTATTTAATCCTACTTATTTGGATAACATAATGTTACTCGATCCGAATACGCTACAACCATTGAGCGAAACCGATAAACAAAGAACGAAAATCGATAATCAGCAGCTCGGCGTCTACTTTCAAGATCATATGCTGATCAACGATAAATGGGCGATGTTATTGGGCGCACGTTACGACGATACAAGTAATGAAGTACATAATGTTACCACGGGTGCTCGCACGAAAGTCGATAATGGAGAGTGGACGTTTAGCGTGGGAACGGCTTATATTTCTGATTCTGGCTTCACGCCATACTTTAGTTACTCTCAGTACTTTGATCCAATTATTCAAGAAGACAGCAATGGTAAGCCAGCGAAGCCTGAAAGCGGTGATCAATTTGAAATCGGTATGAAATACCAACCGGATTCATTTGATGGTTATTTCAATATTGCAACGTATCGGGCAACAAAAGAAAACTTGGCTCGTATCTACTTGAGTGAATTAACGCAAATAGGAAAAATAGAAAATAACGGCGTTGAGTTTGAAGCTGTAGCTAATGTGACACCATCCTTAACATTGATCGGGAACATTGCGTACGTTGATGCAGAGATAAAAGAAGACATCAATAAGGCATGGGTTGGCAAAACACCTTCCCAAGTGGCGAATACCGTGTCATCAGCTTGGGCACATTATCGTTTCTTTGATGGACCTCTTGATGGCTTTGCTGTTGGCTTAGGCGCGCGCTATACAGGTGAGTCATACGGAGACAATGAAGAGAGACTAAAAGTACCAAGTTATTTCTTAATGGATGCGACGGTCAGTTATCGAATCGGCGATTACAAGCTACAAGTCGCAGCTAAAAACATCGCGGATAAAAAGTACATAGCGACATGTGATGGTTTTTGTTGGTATGGCGACCGACAAAATGTTATTGCAAGTTTAACTTACGACTGGTGAGTTAACGTATAAATAAACACCCCTAACTTTAGGGGTGTTTATTTAGAAATCGGCTTTACGGACAAAGTGCGGGTTTTTGTACTTTTTCTGCGGGCCAAACGATGATACGACAAGTTTGTTCCATAACGTTTTGTCAAACTCACCCTTTGGAATCGAAGGGTAGAGGGTTTCCTCTTCTTCTCTTGCAAAGTTCATATATTGTTTCTTTTTAATTTGATTGTACTTTTTGGCGATCTGGTTATGTTTTCTTACCCACTCCAGCTTGTAATTGTGGAGCACTTTTTCACCTTCTTCGAGAGTCATTCGAGATAGGAACAGTCGCTTGTATGAGACCTTTCTGTCCAGCATTGTGCGCATAACGGTTTGGATATATTTACCGTGATGCGTAATGGTAATGTCGTTTTCATCAATAGGAGTGACACACCAGCCTTTAGGTAAAAAGTCTGGCTTCTTAAATTGCTTATTACGCTCCATTAGCGCCTGATGTAAAACTAAATCAGAGGTGCCGCGGAACGTCTTTTGCCATTTACCGATACGAATTTGAATCGAACCAGGCAAGCGATAGATGTTAGTAAACTTATCTTTGTCCATGGACTTGTGTCATGAGATTAATGTGCATAATTAGAAAGCGGAATTCCGTCCAATGCCACAGGCAGTAGACTTAAGTACCGTACGATTTTACAACGACCTTGCGCGATATAGCGAGGGGTTATGTCAATAATAGGTAAGAAATAGAAAATTAGTTCACATTATGAAGAAATTGGAAGCTAACAAGGCTAAATTTTGAAGTTACACCAATTATGCCCATGCCAACTAAATAAAAAGAAGGCACGGGCATAAAATCACACCGCTTCTTCGAGTTGCTTGGTGTCTTCTTCAATCTGTTGTAGATGTCGGTTTGCTTGCTGTAACTGATACATTTGAGCATAACGACCATTTTGCGTTAAGAGTGCTTTGTGTGTGCCTTTCTCGACTAACTCCCCATGATGAAGAACAATGATTTGGTCTGCATCTAGGATAGTTGAAAGCCGATGAGCAATAACAACGAGCGTCATGTCTTGTCTGAGTACCGCCAAGCTCTTTTGGATTAAAGCCTCTGTTCCTGAGTCAATATTTGCGGTTGCTTCATCTAATATCAATATCTTAGGTTTTACCACAAGCACACGTGCTAACGCCAAAAGCTGTTTCTGACCTGCAGATAAATTAGTTTCGCCTTGACCTAACTGCGTGTCTAGCCCGTTAGGGTAACGATGAATTTGTTCTGCCAAACCTACCTTGTCTAACGCATCCCATATTTGATTGTCATCAACCGCCCGACTGAGAGAGATGTTTTCTCTGACTGAAGCAGGGAGAATATGTGGATCTTGTTGAACCATTGCCACATCTTTGCGAAGTACGTCTTTCCCTAATGTTTTAAGTGGACGACCATCTATGAGCAGTTCACCACATTGCGTTGGATAAAAGCCCATTAACAGTGACGCTAATGTGCTTTTACCGCTTCCCGTATGCCCGACAAGCGCGATAAAGTCTTGGTGGTTGGCCTTCAACGAAATGTCTTTTAGGACGTCCTGTTTACCATCGTAGCTAAATGTGAGGTCTTTAAGTTCGATAGCACCTGACCTTAATGGTTGATGATAGCCCCCGTAAGTTTGTTCTTTCGCATCAATCAATTCAAAAACACGTTCGCTTGATACTAACGCCTGCTGAAGTAGAGCAAGTTGCTGAGTCATCTCAATTAGTGGTTCAGTAACTCGAGCAAGATAACTGATAAATGCATACAGTACCCCCACACCAATCAACTCAATACCATTAAAACCAAAGATCGCAACCAAGCAAAGCAACGCAAGACCAGCGAGTAAGTCCATTAATGGTCTTAGCAGATAGCCGTTTAGCCGAATCACTCGTTTAGATGCCACCAGATGCTCTGCGGTTAGCTCGTTGAACTGTTTATTAAAACGCTCTTCTTGTTGCATTAATTGGATGACACTCATCCCTTGAATGGATTCACTCAGATTCGCATTTATATCGGTCAATAGGTCACGCATCTTTCGGTAGCTTTCTGTACTTAGCTGTTTAAACAAGTACATAAAGCCGATGACGATCGGCAGCAATACAAGCACAACGAGTGTGAGCTTCCAACTCATGAAAAACATAACGCCAAGCATTACGACAATCATGACCACGTTTTTTACCACGGTCGCGATCAAAAGCTCATAAAATTGCTGTAAAGATTCCGTATCGTTGGTAATTCGCGACACCAATTTTCCAGCAGGCGTGTAATCAAACGCAGATAACGGCTGCTTAATCACGCCAGAAAATACTTGCTTACGAATCGCTTTGATCGTGTTAGCCGCGACAATGCTAAATTGCAATGACTGAAAATACTGGAATGTTGCCGATACGATCTGAAGAGCGATATAACCTACTGCTAGCGAAATCAGAACATTTTGTGAATAGTCACCTTTAGCGATGTGCTCATCAATGAAATATTGAATCAACCAAGGGCCGCCGGCGCTAGCTAACGCTGCAATAAACAGCAAGGCGAGTCCTTTAATCATTGGCTTTGGTTGAGATAATGGGTAAGACATTAACCGTTTAAACGTGCTGGTCTGGTTCATTCATTATTCCTCCATCGCCTGTTCTAGTTTTTGGTACTCGAACATTTCGGCGTACCATCCCTGATGCGCTAATAAAGCGCTATGTTGCCCACGTTCAGTAATGTGGCCGTGATTCAAGACAATGATCTCGTCTGCTGCTTCCAATGCGGTGAGGCGGTGTGCAATAACGATTAGGGCTTGATCACGGTAGTGTGTTTCCAAATTCTTAAGGATTTGATGTTCGGTCCGTCCATCAACAGCGGAAAGTGCATCGTCCAAAACCAACACTTGGGCATTCAGCAGCATAGCGCGTGCTATCGCAATACGTTGTTTTTGCCCGCCGGAGAGTGTAATGCCTTTTTCACCAACTTCTGTTTGGTAGCCTTCAGGAAACTTCTCAATATCGTCATGTATACAGGCTAACTTTGCTGCTTTATAGACTTCTTCTTTCTCTGCATTAGGGTTGCCTAAGGCAATATTGTCGAAGATAGATTTGGAGAATAGAAACGGACTTTGGTTAACGACAGCAAAACGGTTGCGCCACTGTGGAAGTAGGGCATCCTTGATCTCGACATCACCGAATTTAATTGAGCCGTTTTCTAAATCATGTTGACGCAAAAGTAGTGTTAACAGGGTCGATTTTCCGCTTCCTACAGGCCCTGCAACTCCCAACATTTTTCCGGGTTCAAGTTCGATGTTTACTTCCGTCAAAGCGGGCGGTAAATCACTAGACCAGTGGAAATCGTCGATATCAATTTTCAACGGAAGTGGTTTATTTTCTATTGGCTTATTACCACTGATAATTTCTGGCTTTTCATCAAAGATCTCTTGTAGTCGGTTCCATGCAGCTGAGCCTCTTTCTAAAATGTTAAATAGGAATGCGAATGCCAGCATCGGCCATATCATCAACCCTAAATACATCGTAAATGCGGTCAGATCACCAAGCGTGATCTCACCTTTATCAACAAGGTAAGCACCAGCAGCGACACTAAGAAGGAAAGAAAGACCGATGGTTAACTGAATTGCCGGGTCAAATCTAGCATCGACTCTTGCAACAGCGATGTTCTTTTCGCCAGTATCATCCACAACCTCTTCAAAACGTTGCTGCTCTTGGTTTTCTAATCCGAAAGCACGCAGCATTCGCACGCCATTAAGTGACTCTTGTGTCATGTCTGACATGGTAGAAAAGGCTTCCTGAGCGACACGAAAGCGTTGATGTAGGATGCGCACAATAAAGAAGATGATGATGGCAAGAAATGGCATTGGAAGAAGCGCCATTACGGTGAGCTTCCAGCTTACTTGCGTTACCATAATGATTAAAACCGCAATACCAGTGATCAAAGAGTCTGCGGCGGTTAAAACCCCTTCGCCGGCTGTCATAACGATATTACGCACATCATTAGTGCCACGAGCCATCAGATCCCCCGTCTTGTAACGTTCAAAAAAACGAGGTGGCTGTGTCGATAAATGCCTATATAGACGGTTACGTAGAATGGTCCCGAGCTCCCAGCTTGCGCCGAAAAGCCAAATTCGCCATAAGATGCGACACCCATAAATGGTAAAGATCAGTACAGTTAACCCTGAGAGCCATAGAATCAGCGTATTTGTATCTAAAGTGTTGTCTACGACGCCGTCAACTATGATGCCAACTGCTTTGGGCGGAACAAGCTGTAGTGCTGATATCACAGCGAAAAGCAGAATGGATCCGACATAGTGCCTCCACTTTTGTTGGAAATACCAACGTAGCTGCCAGAATATTCTCATTACGCCTCCCGCTTTAAATTATTGAATTTGTTATAGAACTATTATTGAGCGAAATGATGAGTTTACAAGCACAAGTTATAGGCGGGTTTAAAAACGATAGATTGTTTCAATTATAGCCATGTGTCGGCGCAAATTACTGGTTTTATCTCTATGAGCTAACTGTGCGACGACATTATGTGAAATAGTTGTTAATGGTGGTTTTGGAGCCATTACCTTGCAATAACGATGAAGACACCAAAAGTAAAAGTGTTACTGCCACTCTCTATGGGAATTAGCAATCGTCAGTTTGTATTTTGTATTTCACTTGGCCACCAGGAGTTTCTGGGTAGTAAACTTCGACATAACACATATGTTCTGGACCAACAGGCTTGTTTGCAAAACCAATAAGGAAGTAGGGCTCGTCTGGACTGTCTACCCCGTACCAAGTGTTAATAGTGAGTTGTGGATCAAAGCCTGCTAGCTCTTTTGCTGGAATAACATTTTTGATAAATCCAAAGTAACCAATTAGGTCGTTATGGCCGTCATTATCTAGATCAATGTTATATTTTATGCCGCCATCTACTGTCTCTTGAGATTGAATCACTGCTTTGGTGTAGACAAAGTTGTTGGCGGTCATGAGTGCTTCTCTGGCTCCATATAGAACCGCTACTCTGGCATCTTTTTGTAAGTCAAGAAATTTAGGAAATGCAACGACGCTTACAATACCAAGAATGATGATGCACACAATGAGTTCAATAAGAGTAAATCCTTGAGAGCGACGCACAGCCTTTCTCCATGTTTTAGAAACGAATAGGCGGCTATTCTGATATAGAAACTTTCAGGTCAAGTATTAAAAAAGAATGATAGTAAGAGATCGGGATTGCAAATCTCAAATATAAAACAAGTTGCTTATTTTTGAGGTAGGGAGTGATTTTGAGAAAAACCAAGGAATGAACTCGAGAGGACAAAATCCTCCCGAGTAAAGCGACTATGATTCGTGTGTCAGAGCACTGCGGTTACGTTTAAAAATGAATCGCCAAATAAATAAGACAATTGCGATGTAACCTAATCCTACACCAAGCGCTTGCCAGTGCATGCCGTTATACATCGCGATTGGCATCAAAGAGATGATGAAGATGTCAGTGATTGAGCCTGGGACATAAGCGATGGCGTAATCATCAAGCACCTTGCTACGCATTTTTGGATCAACAATACGAAGCAACGCAATACCCATGGCAACCGTACCGGTTAACCAACCCCAAGAGAAAATGCCTTTCTCGAACCAATCTTCGCCCATGATGCGTGGGGCAACCCAGAAGATTAGCCATAGTGTGAAGGTGATACCGCCGATTGCAAGCACTACCATCGGCATTAAATACTGAGCTAAGACGGTAATCTTGATGGCTGAGATACCAAAGATAATCAAATAATCAGTACTGATGCCCGCAGCGTGTTTGAATGCACCGTCACAAAGATAGCGTGAAGCTTTCGTTTGTTTCGCGATGATTCGCACAAGCATGCCGCCAAGGAAGCCGGTTACGAACGTAGGAATTTGTACCTTATCGTGGAAAGAAGATAAGTAGTTAGCCGCTACATACGAGAAAGCCGTTACCACTACAACCAACGCCGCGTGAATCGCGAAAGAATCGACTGACAGGGAAGACATGGTGTCTTTCATTACCGGTTCTTGATCAACAGGCTTAACAAGGCCTTTGCGTTCGTGTTCATCCATGCTGTCGAAGGTCGTAAAGCTACGAATCCAACCCATCTTCAATGCGAATTGCAGCATGAGCATGCCGACAGAAATTGAAATGAAAATACCCACGGTTGCGAACGTTAAGCCAAGTGTGAAGCCATCTTCCCAGCCAAGCCCCGTGAAGATTTCACCAACAACAGATGCAGAGCCATGTCCGCCCATAAAGCCCGCAGACATTGTCACACCAAAGCCGGGATTAATCTCTGGCCAGAAGAAGGTTGTGAGAACTAGACCAAACATTGCCGCAAACAACCACTGAGAAACAGAAGCGATTTGGTTAAATGCCCACAATGAGCCAGCACGCTGTGCGACGGTTTTAGGTGATGGAACATCCGTTGCCAGACCTAACGCAGAAAAAAGTGCAGCAGTTAATAGGCTTGCGTTAGCGGTAAACGTATCGGTCCAAGGCAGTAAGTCTAACAGGGCTGGTCCAAAAATTAGACCGAATAATCCTGCGAGAACCGCCGATGGAATGTACATACGCTGTAGTAATGGCGCGTGAACGCGAATGACTTTTGCCAAAATCAATAGTAAGCCAGCGATGGCTAAGTCAGTCAGCATTAGACCTTTAGGCATCTTATCCTCCAGTAAATGCAGTCAAGGGGTAGCGTCCTTGTGACCTACCTTGAATAAAAATCTCTCTCAAGCCAAAAAGTCACATACGTGACTAAAAGCGTTGAGAAATCAATGTCGTTTTCATAAGCAAAGGAATGTGCTTATGCAATTTGAAATGAGTGTAAATGTTGTGATTGCACACGAACAGGAAGAGAAATTAGATTAAATTTCTCGATATTTTTTTGATAGTTCACTCAGGAAAGGCGGCAATCCTAGTCACTTTGTCAGAGCAATGCAATTGGTGTGAATCAATAAATTATGCCTAGTTAATGGGTGTCTCTGACTAACAACATGAAAAATAAAGACAATTAACAAGTAATAATATTTGTCATATCGAGAATAAAAGTTAATTAAATGATTAAATTGTCGCCGCTTTATGGGGTGACGTTATGGATTCACATGAGAAAGAATAAAATCGACCAAGGTACGGTTTTTAAGGGAAAGCTGTTTTGAACGGTAAAGCAGGTGGATCGGTTTTGGCTTGGGAGCATGTTGCTGCAGAATTTCTACCAAGGCACCAGATTGGATTTCCTGTTCAACTAAGATCTTTGGTTGCAGAAGAACACCAGAGCCTTTTAACGCGGCAAACTTAAGCACATCACCATTATTAGACGTTAATCGGGTGTTGCTGTTTCCAAAGGTATTAGATGGCATGTTCACCACCTGTTGGCTTTCCCCTTGGTGGTACTGAAATCCCAAACAATGATGATGTTCAAGGTCATCAAGCGATTGGATAGGGGCATGCAGCTTAAGATAAGAGGGTGAGGCGCAGTAAGTCATGTCGTATTGCCCGAGTTTTCTTGCAACTAACGATGAATCGACCAACTCACCAATACGAATAATCACGTCTGCTTCGCTTCGATATGGGTCAATCAAACTGTTATCCAACATTAACTCAACGTTCAGTTCGGGAAATTCAGCTAAGAAGTCAGCTACGATGGGCGCAATCACCTTTTTACCATAGGTAACTGGGCAGTTAACTTTTACTGTTCCAGTTGGGCGGTTGATCAGCGTCTGGATTAGGTTCTCTGCGTTGGTGATGTCTTCAATAATGCGGTGGCACTCTTGATAGTAGAGTCTGCCAGCTTCGGTCAAGGACTGTTTGCGCGTGGTGCGATGAATCAGCTGCGTACCTAAGCTTTGCTCAAGAAAGCTCATGTGCTTGCCAACCATGGTCGGTGAAATATCAAAGTGGTGTGCTGCATTACGAAAGCTGCCGTGTTCGACCACGTAAGCGAAAACTTTCATGCTTGTTAATTTATCCATTGCACACCCAGAGTTGATAAAGAAATAACTAAAGCAGAGTTTATCAATCAAATGAGGTTAATTACAGTGGGCGTATGATTAAGAATGGAGAAAGAGAGCCATCATGAGCGAGACGATTTTTGTTACCGCCGAACTGAAAATGAATGCCGATAAGCCAAGACAACAAGTGGTTGAAGCCATTGAACAATTTTGCCTTGATATGCAAAGCGAAGCGGGGTGCTTGCAAGCGAATGCGACCTACGATTCTAAAGCTCCACAACGTGTGATTCTTTGGGAGCGATATGAAAACCGCGCCGCGATTGAAGCGCATTTTGCTATGCCGCATACACAAGCGTTTATTGCGGCTGAAATGGCAGAGTTAGTTCAAGCATTCGAAACCCAAGCTCAATAGGAGACGTGAACATGAAATGGGGCATTTTAGGCACAAGCTTTATCTCAGGAGTCATGGCTGAGGCAATCCAAGGCGATGACAAGAGTGAACTGTACGCGGTTGCTGGGCGTTCGGAGCAGAACTTACAGGCATTCGCTGAGCAATATGGCATCGAGAATACGTTCAACGATTACGATGCGTTGATTGCTGATGAGCAAGTCGACATTATTTATATCGCATTGCCAAATCACCTTCATCATGACTTTATCGTCAAAGCGGCTGAGCAGGGCAAAGCGATCCTGTGTGAAAAGTCACTTTCGGTAGATATGGAAAAAACCGAGCTGGCACTTCAAGCCGTAGAAGCGCACAAGGTATTCTTTGCTGAAGGCTTAATGTACTTGCATCACCCATTTATCAGTGAGTTGGTTTCGGTGCTTAAATCGGGAGAGATTGGTGAACTTCGCTCCATCCATACGTCTTATATTGCGTCGATTGCGCAGTTTGTTAATCCAGACAGCAAAGGTGCTTTGTATAACTTAGGTTGCTATCCAATGTCATTAGTGCATTTGGTGGTTAAAACCATGTTGGGTGAACAAACCTTTGAGAACCGTTCAATGAAAGCGATTGGCCGACGAGGTAATGATGGGAATATCTGCGAGTCGAGCTTGATGATGCAATTTGGTGAGCAACAAACGGTGAGCGTACATACTGCCGAAGATCATGGATTGAAACACCAGTTCACCATTCTGGGTAGCAAAGGCTGTATTACCTTAGATTCAAACCCATGGCTACCAACGCAAGATAACCAGTTTAGTGTGGAAATTTACGAGACGTCGAAGCGCGAGGTGTCTGTACCGGCAACTGGGGACGCTTTCTTCTATCAAGTGCGCAATATTCGCCAAGCGGTTGAAGAGGGGCGTACCTCGTTAGAAAACCCTTGTGCAACATGGGAAGACTCTCACCGTATTATGCAGCTACTGACTGAGTGGGAATCACTGGCTTCAAAGTAAGTGTGTACTTGAACCAATGAACATAAAAACGGCGCACTAAATCCAATGATCAGTGCGCCGTTTGTATTGTGGGTTCAGTCTGGATTAAATGCGATTATCGCCGGTACTGAACGCAATGATTTGGCTGATCTCAGACAGGCTTCTACCACTTTCTTGCTGCCATTGAACAAACGCTTTGTTGGTTGCATCGAGCGATTTTTTCGTATCTTTGCCACCTTCAATGATCTTGCAATTACGCAGGTAAGCTTCCACGTCGCTAGACAAGATAAAGGTATCAACGCCCATTTGACGAAGTGTGTAAGGGCCAGTATTTCCGCCTAGGCGATTGCCGCGTTTCTTCAAATACGCCCATAGGTCGGTGATTTTCTCTTGCGGCCAATCAGCAACCATTTTGCCAAACGAGCCATATTCGATTTTTGCTTCGTGGATCATACGAGCATTAGCAGGGATCGACATGACTTTAGTGAGATGGCGAATGATGCGTTTGTCGGTTGCTTTGGTTTCCCATTGCTCGTCTGACAGCATTAACAAGGGCTCAATCTTAAATCCGAAGAATACTTCTTCGAAGTTCGGCCACTTGTTGCGAACCACGCTCCACGAAATCCCACTTTGGAATACCTTCATCGAAAAAGCGGCCAGCCAACGGTCATCGGGAATCGCTGCCAATTCTTCTTTGCTTAGTGGATGAGACAAAAGCGCTTCAAGTTGATCTTCACCACCTTTACGCTCAGCAGCGCGCTGATAAATCGCGTCAAATTTTTCGATACTCATAAAAGAAGTTAGTCCTAGTTTATGTCGATATTTGCGAAACATACTACGCTTAAGTGGCTGAATCGTAAATTGATGGAGTGTCACAAATGAAGAAGGTCACATTAACGTTTGTCGGAGAAGGTTCGGATCGTATTGCGGAAAAATTCTATGCGTGGATGACGGACGGTGGGTTGGAAGACAGCATGATTGAGAATTTATCTGACCGTGAAATCTCAGTGGTCGGCATCAGTGATATGGATAATGAAACGCGTGATGTGGTAATCAATACGGAAATGAACTAACGAGTTGTCTTTGGTCAGCGAGTAGAATCAGATAAAACAAAGCCCTTCTCATGAAGGGCTTTGTTGCGTTTATAAGCATGGGAGCTTAGTTGTTTACCAGCGTCAGACCGCTTGGGAGTGCATCACCAAAGATACGCTTCGATTCGCTCTCAGATAGCTCTTTGACTTCTTCAACCAGTGATACCCAAGATTCAGGCACCTTGCTTTGCTTCAGCTTGGTGAGAACTTGTTCACGGTAGTCGTCAGAGATATCGAATAGTCGGTCGCCCGTCTTACGACAAATCATTACGGCTGCGAAAGCGATCATTGGCTCTTTCTGCCAGTTCTGTTCCAACAGCTTAGGTAACCATTGTTCCGCTTGTTCACGAGGAATGACGTTATGCTGGCTGCCATACAAAGGCGTACGCGATGCCAAGCGACCCATAGCCCACCAGTGCGCTTGTTCGAACTGGTTATGGTTGATGGCTTTGCTCAAGAACCACGTAGCCAATAGAACCTTGTCTTCGACTTCTAAATGCTCCAGAGAAGCAGACAAGCGCACCATAGACTCGTAACCCATATCTTGTGCCGCTTTGGCGGATTGTGGGTTTTTCATCGCGCCAGGGTGTAGGTATTTCGCGATGTCCGCCAAGATAGTCTCTTGTTGCTCTTGGCTTAAACCACCTGCGATACGACGCCAGAATACCCACCAGTCAGTCCAACCTTGATGGTTCTTAAACTGAATGTTTTGCTGGTAGAGACCCCAAACTTGCTCAATGCGCCATGAGTCGGTTGGATCGCCAAAGCCCGGACGCAGTGCAAAACCTGCTAAACGAAGCCAGTTTTTCTCGTGCTGTTCAGAGCGGCGGCGACGCTTACGACCTTGTGCAAAGGTATCAAACAGTTGACGTAGGGTCGTGAAATCCCACTCGTCACGTTTGCCCAGTTTCTTCTCAAGATCTTTGGCTAAGGTTTTGATCTCTTTACTTTCTGCGCTTTTCTTGTTACCGCTGTAAAGGCGAGCGATCAGCTCCTTACATTCGTTCAGTTTAGGGTGAAGCTTAACTTGCTCGCTGTCATCGGTTTGCTTGTTACGAACTTCGAATTCCAGCTCCCAACGTTTGTTATCGTCTTCTGCGCTGACACATTCCATCTTAAGCGTGCCGACTTCGGTCAACTGACACGCCAGTTGCACTTCTACGCGCTCTTTCTGGTTGGCTTGCAGTTCGGCACCTTCACCTTCAAGGGTGGTGATATAAGGTGGCAGAGGAGCAAACAAGTCAGGATCAACGTCAACCATCACACCGTTTTGAATAGCGGTGTTATTGGTTAAGGTGTCGTGGGTAGACGTCAGCAGGTTAAAGCGAACAGGTTCACCTAAGGTAAGCGAGAAACGACGACCACTTAAGCGGATCTCGTGACCTTCTTCTGTACCTTTTGCAAGCAAACAAAGCGCTTTGCCCATCTTGTTCTTTTCTTGAAGATGCAAGAAGTAAGAACGCGCTGCACCACCACCAATTTTTAGCTGTGCACCACGACGTGCTTTACCAAACGCAACAGCACCTAGTGCAACAGACCAATCTGGATGTGGGTTGTCTAATACCGTAACCGGAGCGCCTCGCCAATCGGACAGTAGGGTAGTGACACGCTCAGTCACTAGTTCACTATTGAACACACCACCGTTAAGTAGCAAACCGACAGGAATGGCATTTTGTTTGTCGTCTTCAAGACCAAGAGCGGCACGGGACACTTGCTGATGCTGAGTTAAGAACTCGGCAACGTGTTTGCTCACTGCTGGGTCAGCGACGTATGGAAGACCAAACTCAACAACGGCGCTGCGGCGTTTGTCTGGCACTTCACTGAAATCAGAAAGCGGGAAGAAGCCATCTAAAGCGATTTGGTGCACTTCTTGTTTGCTCAGCCCAATACTCTTTGTTCCGCCAAGAAGTTTAGAGCCGCTGCCCAGCATGGTGATTTTCACTTCTTCAGGTGCACTCGCTGAAAGTAGGTTTTCTTTCGCTTTGCGCGTTTGCTGAATCAGCTTAGTCAGGCTTGCTGCAGTGAGCTTCTTACTTTGGTTGAAGCGGCTCTCTGCAAGGTGTGCTAATGCTAAGTCGAGGTTGTCACCGCCCAGCATTAAGTGTTCGCCAACACCAATACGATCAAGGGCTAGTTCATCTTGAGAAGAGAAACTGGCTTCAATCAAGCTCAAGTCGGTAGTACCACCGCCCACATCACACACCAGAATCAGCGGTAACTCTTTGAGCTCATCAGCTGCGGTTTGCTGGTGGCGTGCGTACCAGTCGTAACATACGGCTTGTGGTTCTTCGAGCAGGACGATTTTTTTCAAACCTGCCAACTCAGCGGCTTCAAGCGTGAGCTTACGAGCGGTTTCATCGAACGACGCTGGAACGGTCACAACCACATCTTGGTCTTCTAGCTTGTTGCTAGGGTGACGGTAGTTCCATGCTTGACGAATGTGGTTGAGGTAGCTTGCGCTGGCAATGACGGGAGAAACTTTATCTACGTCTTGCGCACCAGCCCAAGGAAGAATGTCTGAGCTACGATCCACTGCTTGGTGTGATAGCCAGCTTTTAGCACTGGATACCTGACGTCCTTCCACCTTAGCGCCTAATTCACGAGCCCATTCACCCACGATCACATTACTAATGTCGCCAGATACAGGTTCGTTTTCCCAAGGAAGTGTTAGGTCAGAAGGGGAGATTTGACCAACTGCAGGGTGATAGCGGAAAGAGGGCAGCAATGGTTTACGAACCACTTCACCCGGACCAATCAGTTGGTCGATGTCGAATAGGGATACTTCGGATTGTTCAAGGTTGTCGGTGATTTCACAGTACGCCACCACAGTGTTTGTGGTGCCAAGGTCAATACCAACAAGAAAACGAGGAGATGCCATACAAACCTTCGTGTATTTAAAAACGGCACCCGATTGGATGCCGTTTGATTTCTATTTATTCTTCTTCGTTTGAGTTGCTTTTCGCGTCTTCGCGCACATCGAACTCAACATGCCATTTTTGACCGTTATCAGCGGCAATGGCTTCTAAGTAAAGCGTACCAAGCTCTGTGACGCGAGAGGCTAGGGTTACCGGAACCACTTCACCTTCACGACGACCTTCAGATACAGGCAGCGTTACTTGAATTTCTGGTAGCTCTTCGAGCTCTTCTGGTGCCCAGTAGTCTAGGTGAGTACCTGCTAGGTCATCACGACGAACCGTTGAGCCGAAGAATTGGAAGTTAACCGGCTGACCGATGATCAAACCAAACTCTTGGCTTGGTACGTCAACGCTGGAACCTTCTTCCATACCAAATGGTGCAACACAAAGTGCTTCCATTGGAGGCGCCATGCCCGGAATCGCTGGCATCGCACTTTCGATACCCACGTAGTACGCTGAAGCAATACCACCACGGATACGAACGCCTTGTCCACGACGCACAGAGCCGTAGTAAGCCGCACCGCTAGCAACAGCAAGGTCTAGATCCACACCTGTTAGGCGTTTTGCCATTTCAGCATCTGCTTCAATTAACCATTCGTTGATCGTGTCTTCTAGACGAGTTGCTAGAAGCTTCGATTTCAGAACACCACCGTTGAATAGGATTGCCGTTGGCTTGATGAAGTCAGCCGATTGCGCTGCATCCGCACCTGGCATACCAGGCATGTTAGCGAATGGGTTGAAATCTTGAGCTGCTGCTTCTGCGCCATTTCCTGAAGCAGAAAGAGCATTGGCTTGCTTAGACAAGAACGCTGCAATGTGACGAGTAATACCCGCATCTTGTGCGTAAGGCAGACCCATTTGCGTTAGTGCACCACGGTTACGTTGAACAGGGTGGTCCGTAATCGTAACTTGAGGGAAGAAGCCGTCAACCAGTGTTTGTTGTACTTCTTCTTGAGTCAGTTCTGTTTTCAGCGTTGCGCCAAGCAGCTTAGAACCGCGGCTTGGTACCACGATTGGCACTGACTGAAGTTCGCTGTCGTTCAAGAGCGCTTCTTTCGCGTCACGACATGCGTGTGTCATTGCCTGAACTTGCCATGGTTGTAGCTCTTTGCCTTCTTGCGCTAGCTTCATTTTCAAGCGGTACGCAAGTGCAAGATCCATGTTGTCACCGCCAAGTAGGATGTGTTCACCTACCGCGATACGGTTCAGAGTTAGGTTGCCGTCGTCTTCAGTTACTTCAACCAAAGAAAGGTCGGTTGTACCACCACCGATATCGACCACAAGTACGATGTCGCCAACTTCAACTTCGTCGCGCCATTTGTCGTTGCTGTTATCAATCCAGTTGTAAAGCGCAGCTTGTGGCTCTTCTAGAAGCGTTAGGTGCACAAAACCAACGTTGCGTGCAGCTTCTGCAGTTAGATCGCGAGCAGCAGGATCAAAAGAAGCAGGAACCGTAATAGTCACGTCTTGATCGGCAAGATTGTGATTTGGATTCGTGTGATTCCAAGCGTCTTTTAGATGCTCTAGGTAAAGCTCTGTCGCACGAAGAGGGGATACTTTTTCCACTTCTTCTGGGCTACCCGCTGGTAGGAATGCATCACGACGGTTTACACCAGCGTGGCAAAGCCAAGATTTCGCACTTGCAACAAGGCGAATCGGTGTTTTTGAACCTAGGTTACGTGCAATTGCACCAACTAGAGCTTTTGGCTCGCTCGACCACGGAAGAACGCGTGATTGCGGGTTCATTTCGTGCTCGTGCGGCTGGTAAAGGAAAGAGCCTAATTGGTTGCGAGTCTCTACCGTACCCGGCGCAGTCAACTGCGGGATTGGCATCACTTCAACGCGAGCGTCTTCGTTGTGTGTATCAACAAAAGACATGACACAGTGTGTTGTACCTAAGTCGATACCAACACTGAATTTAGGTGTCTGTTGAGTTTCAACAGACGCTTCTTGAGAATGGTTTTCTTGGTTCATGTGTTCCATTACAGCTCAACCTCAGCTGGAGCGATCACAGAAGCATCGTAGTTCTCAGCAAGTTTAGGCAACGTCATTGATGTTGCTTTCCAGCCTTTGTGAACTAGCGTGCCGTTGAATGGCGCGCTGCCTGTTACGTTGCCAGTTAGGCGGATTTCTTGTGGGTTGAAGCCTTCTTCAACCGTAATGCGAGTTTCTTCGTCTTCGTTACGAACATGCGCTAGCGTCACGTAGTCGTTCAGTACTTTCTGACCGCCAGTGTGGATTACGCGAGCGGCTGCGCCTACTTCTTCATCAGAGAATGACGTTAGGTCTTCTTTTAGGAAGTCAATCAGGCGAGCTTCTTGTTGCATGATAGAAAGCAGCTGCATTGCAGAGTCCGTTGACGCGGTTGCAAGTTTTGATTCAACTTCCACCACTTTTTCAACGACTTTCTCTACTTCCACTACTTTTTCTACTTCAACGATCTTCTCAACTGGTTTCTCAACCTCGACGATTTTCTCGACTGGTTTTTCTACCACTTTCTCGACCACTTTTGATTTGCGCGACACTGCAACTAGAAGAAGCAAAACGCTCGATGCGGTTAGGCCAGCGTGAAGCATATCGAACGTTTGAGGAATTAGGTTCAAATCAATGTTCATGACGTTTTTTCTCTTTCTATTGATTTATTGGTGCTCAGTATTGGCTCATATTTGTTCACTAAAACGATCGTCTTTGCGATCTTGCACCAAGTTTAGACATTAAAATGATGACGGATGGTAGCATATTCAAGGCTTAAGGCTGTAATAATTCGTGACTATACCGTACGAACAGCGTGAAAAATCGAC
The DNA here is from genome assembly GCF_033337375.1 of Vibrio sp. YT-17. Taxonomy (NCBI): domain Bacteria; kingdom Pseudomonadati; phylum Pseudomonadota; class Gammaproteobacteria; order Vibrionales; family Vibrionaceae; genus Vibrio; species Vibrio sp. YT-17. Next base: position 106,482 of record NZ_JAWOQP010000011.1, on the reverse strand, counting down.
GATCAGACTCCCCAATATAGGTTGTTGCTTGATGTTTGTGCATTGCTAACGCAGTATTTCAATAGATCCCGAAGTTTAACTTACGGAAGTATCAAAAATTACGATATGACACAAAGCACCGCTCATAAGAGCTTTATAAAACGACATTCAGACTCTATTTTAGCTTTTTTGGCGACTTTATGTGTCACTGCTGGTGTAGTTGGTGCTGCTTATACAATGCAGCAACGGTATACACAGACTACGTTTGATACTTTAGCCGACCGACAAGCAGAATCACTTAAAGCAAACGTCGAGAATGATCTAAAGTTCATTGGTGCGGGCGCAAACTTTTTCCATTCGATTGAGCGAAGCTATTGGCCATCGTTTCCGATGTATGCGGAACAAGTGATTAACAGCTCGCGAAGTCTCATTGGACTTCAATGGATGCAAAAGGTCGAATTCGAAGATCTTGATGAACATATTTTAAAGACCCGTCAAAAATTTCCAAACTTCCAACCGTTTACCGTTCCTAAAGATGGTCCCAAAACCTACGGGTACATTTTTGAACACAATGAGCCAATTTTCATCGCGTCGGATATCTACCCAAGAACACCGGAAAACCTTTCTCTATTGGGTTTCTATTTTTCGCGCAAACGCTTCGATTTAATCTTGGATGATATTTCCGAAAATGGGCGAGCGAATGTCTCGGATAAAGTTCGCTTACTGCAAGATGGTTATGACAAGTCCATACCTAAGACTGGGTTGCTGGTGTTCCATCCAGTGTTCGACTTCGAGAACAAATATTTATTAGGAGTAGTGACCGGTGTTATTCGAAGTACGGTTTACTTTGAGGATTTGATTACGAAAACCGCGACGGAGCTCGATATGTCGGTGCGCGTAGAAGACTTGGGATTCGACGCAGCAGATGACCCTGTTCTCTTTCAAAGTGCTAGCTGGGATAACATTCGAGGAACCGTTATAAGCCGAACCATTCAACTGCCTAACCGTGAATGGCGTATTGACTTTAAACTTTCTGACGCAGTCTCAGCTTGGGAGCGTTCTATTTTAGCGGGCACGACGCTAGCCGGATTGGTAATCGCCTTTTTGATCAGTTGGATTGTAAATTTACAGTCTCGAGAAAAAGAGCGCTTAGCGGTCATGTTGGAGCTCAAAACCGTTGAATTAAAAAGAATGGCAGAGCGAGACCCTCTAACTCAACTACTGAATCGCCGAGCATTCAACGATCACTTGCTTAATCAGATAAACAAAGGTGTTAACTTCGCCTTGGTTGGTTTTGATATCGACCACTTCAAAGTGATTAATGACAAACACGGCCATTTAGGTGGAGATGAAGCGTTGCAACATGTCACTAAGCTGGTCAGTGCTAATTTAAAACCGGGAGATAAGTTTTACCGCGCTGGTGGTGACGAGTTTTGTATTATTTCTAAAGTCATTGATAGAGCGGTGCTAGAAGCTTACCTAGAAAAGTTACGGAGTGTTGTGGCAAGTACGGCTTTTGATTATGGTGATGCGTCAATCATCTGTACGTTGAGTATCGGTGCGGTTATCCATAAAGAAGAAGATCCTGAGAGCTTGTATCACAAAATGGACAGTCAACTCTATTTGAGTAAAAAAAACGGCCGTAATAATGTGTCGATCGGCGATTAAATGGGCGCACAAATTCGAGTTTTACGCCGTGTTACGATAGAATCGTACGCTTTAAATTTTTATGTTAGGAACCAAGGCAAACTATGAACCATAACCGTATTGTATGCTTCGATTTAGAAATGTGTTGCTGGAACGAAAATGGCGTCGGCAGCACGGGTGAAATTATCGAAGTGGGGTTAGCTGAAATAGATTTGTCTAAAGGTGAGATAGTCAAGCGTGCTCAATACTACGTGAAACCAGAACACGATGAAGTGTCTCTGTTTTGCGCTGAGTTAACGGGCATCACACCACGTAAGATTGAAAAACAAGGACGCCCACTAGAAGAAGTGCTTAAATCCATGGTTAAGAACTTCGGTGGTCGCAACAAAATCTTTGCATCTTGGGGGCGAGATGACCTCATTCTTCTAGAAGAGTGTAAGCAAAAAGGTATTGAAGCACCGTTCACAGAGTTCATCAACTTAGCGACACTCTACCGTATTCAAAATCGTCTTAAAGATAAACGTATAGGCCATCGAGCCGCTCAAGAAGCAAAAGGAATAGACTGGGAAGGGCGTCAACACTCTGGCTATGTAGATGCATACAACTTAGCTAAGCTTGCTTTGACCATGTTTTAGTTATTCGAACCTAGCTAGCTTGTAATTAAATAATCATCCAACCATTGTTGTTTTGTCATGCAGTCTGTTTAGTGTGGAAAGAGCTAAACACATACTTTGACCAGTATTTTAATAACAATGTCATTGGCTCATTGAAAAACGCGCAGAGTGCGCGTTTTTTTATGGCTACAGAAGCGATATCTGTTGTCATTCTAGGGGTAGCTTAGAGTTAGCCAGCGACTTATATACTCATCTCGTCACTTTACTGAGACTGTAACTTCGCTCGAATGAACTCGCTGTGATCAACATAGAGTAGCTCTGCTGTTTTACGGATCACCGTGTCTTCTAGCGGGTCAATTTCGCCGTCTGCGTAAGCGACTTCCCACATGCTTTTGATTAAGTTGTAACGAGTTTCTTGAGTCAGTTCTCTTAGTTGAGAGGTAAAGTCGTACAGCGAAGCGGAATCTTTTATTTTCTGTTGCGCTTGCTCTAACAAAGTATTTGATTCTTCTTCATTTAACGAAAGCAGTTTCATCAATAAAGAGCGCTTTGTTTCTTGTTCTCTATCATCGACACTATGGTCTGCGCCAGAAACTTCACAAAGCAAACACGCGATAGCCATGTTAGGGGAAAGTGTGTTGGTTTGGCTTAAATCAGAGCCATCAATGAGTTGCTTAAATAATGATGTGAGAGAATTAAACATAATGAACACCGAGCTATTGTTTATTTGGTTAACATGGTAATAAATACGGAAGATCTCAAGGTGCGATACCAAATTTAGCACGCCGTTGACATTTAAGCACGGCCACTTTCTCCCCAAAAAAACCTAAACTCCTGAGTTAGTTCACGGTGACTTGCCTCTTACAAAGGGCAAGTCATTTGGGGATTGATACTTAGCTTTCAGCACGTGTGGGTGGAAAATGAACTTCGTCACCATCACTCGTCAGAATACTAATTTGACTTGGTTTGCCTTCATCATCAAGACGTAGCTCACCAATGGCACTATGGTTAACCAAGCGATAAAAGTTGTGCGTACTTGGTGCGCGTTTGTAAATCTTGAGTCGTTTACGTTTTGTGAACCAGTTTAAAGGTGAGCGAGGGCTGTATAGCAGTCTATCTAGGCCATCACAAATATTGAGCAGTTGTGTAGGGAACTGATTTTTAATTCCACTACAGGTGATTTGATAGATATTCGGACTGTTTTTTCGATAGCGGAGCTTAATATCGTATGCAAAAGAGTAGTGTACGTCGCCAGAGAGAATAACAAAGTTAGTTGGTGTCTTTGTGTGTGTGAAAATACTAATAAGAGTATTCGCACTTCCGGGGTGAGCCATCCAGTTTTCAGCATCAACCATCAATGGTTTACCAAGCATGGTCACCACACGTTGTAGTGCTTCGATAAATTTCACACCAAACATTGGCGCGGCAGAAACAATAACAACCTTGTCTTGATGCACGAGCTCCTGATGGAACTCAATCATCGCTTCCCAGTCCATTAAGCCAGAAGGTTTGTTCATTTTAGACTCAGAACGCCAGCGTCTGGTTCGTGTATCTAGCACGACAACTTTTGGTGTCGTAGGAATGGTGTAGTGCCAATTCTCAAAGCGATACAAATATTGAATAAATGCATCTTGGGTTTGCGAGGTTCGCTCATCGATAAAGCGTTGAGCGAGGCTCATAAATTCATCATTGAATTTTTCTGGCGCATTTCCCCAACCTTGGCAAAGCCAGTAAGCAATCAAGCTATTACCGATAATGCGTTTTGCAAACGTGTTGCTGTATGCGGCTTGTTCCCAGCCTATGGTGAGATTCCAATCGTCGGTGACATCGTGATCATCAAAAATCATATAGGTTGGAATGTGAGCGAGTAAGCGTTGAACCTTGTCCAGACCTGCGACGAATTTATCAATTTGTTTTTTTTCTTCGCGCCATTGCTGCTGCCATTTGGGTTCAAGAACTTCTCCGCCGACAGTAAATTCGTTTTCTAATAAACGATCCGTTCGAACAAGCTTCCACAAGGTCGGAGACCAAACCAATAAGTACATTGCAAAGCACTCAGCAAAGCTTATTAGGTGATTCTCACACTCTTTGGCGCTGAATATTGGTGTCCCTCGGTGTGGAAAAAACTTACTTAGTAAACTGTCATCACTCACATAATGAGGCAACAATTTATCTCGACCATAATAGCAAGCAGGGTGTTGGTAGAGCTCATTGGTATTTTTTATCGGAGCTTGATCGAATTCTTCGCCTGGCAAACCCAATAAAGCTATGACTTGCTCAATGGCATCGAGAGTGGGGCCTGCAACATGGTCTGCATAGATTTGATCACCACTCATGATGAGCATATCTGGTCTTTCTTCAATGGATTGAGACGCGATTTTATGATCCGCAGCGACCAATGTATCATCACTGAAGTGATGGGGATTACGGCAAGAGCCATGTAAGAGATAATCCGCTTTTTCACTAACGAGGAACTCAATACCCAAGTTTGGCGTATTATCTCGCTCATAAGTCAGGTGAGGGAGCAGTTCCGTCACTAAGCCATATTGCGTTTTTATTTGATAGCGTAACGCTTGATGGGTTGGAAACTCGCCTTCTAATTTAAGTAAGCAACACCACGCATTGAGGCCGATTTGAAGCTGTTCTTTTTGTTCACTTAAAGGGGCTTGATAAAGGATGGAGGCATTTTCATCCGTAATTTGCACCATACCCTCCAAGCGTTGGGTGGTGACTAGCCAAATATTGATTTCAGTTGCGGTCACTTTACGTAGGATCGGACCTGCAACGACAAGAGGAAGTGAAGAAATTTCAGTCGTGTTCATCAATGCTGGCAAAACGGCTCCTTATGTGTCAGCTTCTTCTTCTAATATTTCGATAACTTGCGAGCTACTAAGTTCATGTCCCATAAGGAACAAACCAAGCATCGCATCGGCTTTTGACGCGTTATCACTGTCTTCATCCAAAATTTGCTGAAGCCGAGTTCTAATTAGGTCGATTTCGTGTTCGACGAAGCCACGCCCTTCTTCGTCACCTTGACCATCTTCTGGTGCATTATCAAAGTGCAAAAACAACATGTCACCATCGAGTTGAGTCCCTATCAACCTCTCTGGCAGCCATGCTTCTCCCATCACAATGTCTGGGTCTGTGTCTGCGGGTAAATGATTCAAGGTAGAGATGAGTTCTGATGCTTTCACTTTTTACTTCATTATGTTTGATTTAGAACTAAGCTAGAGTTTAAGCGCTTGTTGTAATGGTAAAATATTCGCAAACAAGCTCACCTAGTCGTGCAATATTAATATGATCTTGGGACTCAAACTGTCACGAGGATGACAACATTTGCCATTGTAACGGCTATCATCAGCAGAACATAAGCTTTTAATGGCAAATCATTGATGTTTGCCTGCTTCTCAACCAACATTTTTCGAACTCATGAAGAGATTAATTCTAACAACACTCGTTTTACCTTTAGCTGCGGTAGTTTCTTCTGCGCATGGTGCAGAAGAACAAACGTGGGGGATTGCTGCGATGTATCGCACAGCATCGATTCCGTTTTATACCGCCGATAATGACTCTACGGTGAGTACATTTGTACCAATGATGTTCTTTGAAAACGAACATGTGTATATCAATGGCATTGAAGGTGGCGCTTTTTTGTATAATGAGAGTGATTCCGACTGGCGTGCGAGCGCACTCATGCGATTGAGATTTGTCGATATTCCCATGTCGCTACAAAATGCTAATGAAGGGGACAGAGTCGATTTCGGTGGGCAAGTGCGTTATAGCATTAACGACAATTGGCGCGCAGAAGTAGAGTTGATGACGGACGACGAACTCCAGTTTCACTCTAATTACCGCCTTGCTGCCAATTATGTATTTGGGGATTGGGAATTAGAGCCAGCGATTACGATTCGATACAAAGATGCTGATTTCAATAGTGAATATTACTCCTTTAAGGATATTACTGGCGAGAGAATTGGAGCTGGACTTGACACCAATCTTGGTATTAAAGCGCGTTACCATGTAACTTCAAATTTGTATTTACTGGGTGAGACGAGTGTTACTCGCTTAGATGATAACGCCTACAACAGTCAGCTTGTAGAAGATCGATATCAGGGAGAAGTGTTTGTCGGTTTTGGCTTTTTCAACGATAAAAGCAAAGTTCCGAAACCGACACTGAGCAATAAAGCATATCTACGTATTGCGCATGGTTGGGCGACGCCTTCGAACATCGGTGAAATATTTAGCTTTGAGAGAGAAAAAGACCCATACGACAATCAACTTACTTCATTGTTTTATGGGCATCCATTAACGGATGAGCTGTTTGGTTTTCCTCTTGATATTTATTTAACGCCAGGGTTGGTTCATCACTGGTCGTCCAGTGTTCAGTCTGCGAGCACAGAATACGTCATGGCGATTAAGGCTTATTATACGGTTAATTGGCCTACGACTTGGCGATTTGGTGTAGCGGAAGGTGTGTCATACATTGATAGCATTACCTATATTGAAGGCACAGAAATGGAAGACAAGGGTTATACACCAAGCAAGTTGCTCAACTACCTAGATTTCTCGTTTGATGTCAATGTAGGCGATCTCTTCAACCAAAAGAGCTGGAACAATATGTGGGTGGGCTATTCATTGCATCACCGCTCGGCGATTTTTGAAAGCGCTTCGCAGTTTGGGCGAATTAAAGGTGGGAGCAACTACAATACTATTTATTTCCAGTTCGAGTTTTAGCGCATCACGAGATGCATATAGGTCGGATTTGCAACTGACTTATTTATCGCCCATTATGAGTAATGATGAATAATACTATGCTGCTTTCAACGAGAAATTTCGTATATCGTGCCAGAGTTAAGGCTGTTTGTGATGCATCTGATGAATCGGATGGCATAAGCACCATGAGTATCGACTCCTCATTCAATCTTCAAATTGAAGCGATAAATTGTACCAACGCTGAATTTGCCAAACGCTTTTTTGCCATTCACGGAGAAGGGCACTTGGAGGGCGATGAATGGTTGGTGCTGTACGTCAACTCTCTTGACGTTAAGGCGGGAGACAATATAGAAATCCGTAGCGATGTCGCGTTTAATGCGATGATCGAGAATATGATAAGCGAAGCTGAGCGGTCTTTAGAAAAAGTCTACCTCGATGCAATACGCAACTTGGAGAAAGTGAATCGTTTTTGACGATGTAAGAGACCCTATAAATACGATCAAGGCATAAGGATCCAAAAAGGGATTGGCGCGAACCAATCCCTTTTGTATTCTGGTTTCTTCTAACTTACGCCATTGTTGCAAGTTGGCTTTGCGCTTCTGAAATGCCTTTTGCAGCCGCATCTTCACCCATGTTTAGCGCTTCTGCGTAAACAAATTCCACATCAGTGATTCCTACAAAACCCAGCACAGTGCGTAGGTATGGCGTAACGTTGTCAGTTGGTGAATCTTTATGAATACCACCACGAGTCGTTATTACAATCGCCTTTTTACCTTCAATCAAACCTTGAACGCCGTTTTCTGTGTATTTGAATGTCACGCCTGCACGAGCAATCAAATCAATCCAGTTTTTAAGCTGAGTTGGGATGGTAAAGTTGTACATTGGAGCGGCAATAACCAAAGTGTCTGCGGCCTTTACTTCTTCAATAAGGGTGTCAGACAAGTCGACCACCGCTTGCTGTTCTTGTGAAAGATCTTCCGTAGCGCGCAGTGCAGTCGCAACGGCGAAGTCCAAAACAGGTAGCGGGTTTGCAGCCAAATCACGAACAGTAAGCTTGTCTTGGTCTACATTTTTGATGAAGTCTTCAACCAATTTGTTTGATTGAGAGTAATCGCCAAGGATGCTTGATTTTAGAGCTAGTACACGAGACATAATGGTTATTCCTTAAATAAGTGCTTTCGACTATGGGAGCCATTATAAGCAACGTAAGTGAGTTCAAAAGCCTAGCGATTCGCTGAACATGTTCGAAAAAATTGAATGAGCTTTCGGTTATCTTGTTACAGATCTTGTGTGATACAATCCGCGCAGTTTTTGTAATGAAAAGAATAGGAAACGCTTTGACTTCGTCACAGCCCCCAAAAAAGAATCTAGCTGAAGAGCAAGCGACACCGTCAAATGGTGCGCAAAAAGCGACAGCGAAACAAGCTCAAACACCTCAGGCTCAAGTGAATAGCGCGGCATCTCTGCGTAAAGCGCTGAATCAGTGCATGATGCGCGACCGTTTCCGCTTGAGTAAACGTATTTCTGGTGCAAGCAAAATTAAGAAGGACGCAGCGCGTAATGCTGTGTTCGACGAAATCGCATTAGACATCGCAAAATCCATGATGGTTGCAGAGCAGCGCAGCAACTACAAACCAACGATTGAATACCCAGAAATCCTGCCTGTAAGCCAAAAACGCGACGATATTGCGAAAGCGATCGAAGAAAACCAAGTGGTTATCGTCGCGGGTGAAACTGGTTCTGGTAAAACCACTCAGCTACCAAAAATCTGTGCTGAGCTTGGTCGCGGTAAATTTGGTCTGATTGGTCATACTCAGCCTCGTCGTCTTGCAGCGCGTTCGGTTGCTAACCGTATTGCCGAAGAGATGGAAACCAAGCTTGGTGAGTTTGTTGGTTACAAGGTTCGATTCAACGATCAGATCTCTGAAAATACCCAAATCAAATTGATGACGGACGGTATCTTGTTGGCTGAAATTCAGCATGACCGTTTCTTGAATCAATACGACACCATCATTATCGATGAAGCGCACGAGCGCAGCCTCAACATCGATTTCATCTTGGGTTACTTGAAAGAGTTGCTGCCACGTCGTCCTGATTTGAAAGTGATCATCACGTCAGCAACCATCGACCCAGAACGCTTCTCAAAACACTTCAACAATGCACCAATCATTGAAGTATCGGGTCGTACTTACCCAGTAGAAACACGTTACCGCCCACTAAGCGGTGATGACGACAATGATCGTGACCAGCTTGAAGGCATCTTCGAAGCGGTAGATGAACTGTGCGATGAAGGTTTAGGTGACATCCTGATTTTCATGAACGGTGAACGTGAAATCCGTGATACCGCAGATGCATTGTCCAAACGTAATCTGAAGAGCACGGAAATTGTGCCGCTTTACGCGCGTTTGTCGGCAGGTGAGCAGAATAAGATTTTCCAACCTCACACTGGTCGCCGAATTGTACTGGCAACCAACGTGGCAGAAACCTCGCTAACTGTTCCGGGCATTAAATACGTTATCGACCCGGGTACGGCGCGTATCAGTCGATACAGTTACCGTACTAAGGTTCAGCGTCTTCCAATCGAGCCAGTTTCTCAGGCGAGTGCGAACCAGCGTAAAGGTCGTTGTGGTCGTGTGGAAGAGGGTATCTGTATTCGTCTGTACTCAGAGGAAGATTTTGAGTCACGCCCAGAGTTTACTGATCCTGAAATCCTACGTACCAATCTAGCGTCGGTTATCTTGCAAATGACGGCACTTGGTTTGGGTGATATTCAAGCGTTTCCGTTTGTGGAAGCACCGGATAAACGTAACATCCAAGACGGCGTGCGTTTGCTGGAAGAGCTTGGTGCGATTAACTCTGAGGTAAAAGATCCGAAAAAACGCCTGACTTCCATTGGTCGCCAATTAGCGCGTTTGCCAATCGATCCGCGCTTGGCGCGTATGGTATTGGAAGCGCCAAAATATGGTGCGCTTAAAGAAGTGATGATCATCGCAGCTGCCTTGTCGATTCAAGATCCACGCGAGCGTCCTTCCGACAAACAACAATCTTCAGACGATAAACATCGTCGCTTCTTCCATGAAGAGTCGGACTTCCTGACATTTGTGAATTTGTGGGAATACATCCAAAAGCAGCAAAAAGCCTTGTCTAGCAATCAGTTCCGCAAACAGTGTAAGCAAGACTATTTGAACTACTTGCGCGTTCGCGAGTGGCAAGACGTGTACTTCCAAATTCATCAGTCGATGCGTGAGATGGAGTTCAAGCTTAACGATGAGCCCGCTTCTTACCATGGCGTACACAGTGCCATTTTGGTTGGTTTGCTGTCGCACATCGGCATGAAAGACCAAGAAAAGAATGAATATCAAGGCGCGCGTAATGCTCGTTTCCATATCTTCCCAGCATCAGGTCTATTCAAGAAACAGCCTAAGTGGATCATGTCTGCTGAGTTGGTGGAAACCTCAAAACTTTGGGGTCGTATCATCGCAAAGATTCAGCCAGAATGGATTGAGCCGTTAGCTAAACACCTTATTAAACGTAGTTACAGCGAACCACATTGGTCGAAGAAACGCGCTGCGGTGATGGCGCACGAAAAAGTGATGCTTTACGGCGTACCAATCGTACCGAAACGCTTGGTCAACTACGGCAGTATCGATTCGACCGTAAGTCGCGAAATCTTCATTCGTAGTGCATTGGTTGAGGGTGAATGGGAAACCAAACACGCGTTCTTTAAGCAAAACCGTAAGCTTCTGCAAGAAGTGGAAGAGCTTGAACACAAATCTCGTCGTCGTGACATCTTGGTGGATGATGATGAGCTGTTTGATTTCTATGACCAACGCGTTGGCACCGAAGTGGTGTCTGGTAAGCATTTCGATACGTGGTGGAAAAAAGCATCTAAAGAAAACCCGGAACTGCTGAACTTTGAAAAAGAGATGCTGTTCAAAGGTGATGCTAGCCATGTGACCGATTTGGATTACCCGAACTTCTGGCATCAAAATGGTTTGAAGCTCAAATTGAGTTACCAATTTGAACCAGGCGATGATAGTGACGGTGTCACAGTGCATTTACCGTTGCCGATTTTAAACCAAGTTGAACCAGCGGGCTTTGACTGGCAGATCCCAGGTTTACGCCATGAGCTTGTGGTTAGCTTGATTAAATCGTTGCCAAAGACAATTCGTAAGAACTTTGTACCTGCGCCGAACTATGCCGATGCATTCTTAGCACGCGTCACGCCAATGGAAGCGCCGCTGCTAGATTCATTAGAGAAAGAGTTGCGACGCATGACGGGCGTAGAGGTACTGCGTGAAGACTGGAACTTGGAACAAGTACCTGAGCACTTGAAAGTCACGTTCCGCGCGGTTGATCATCGAAATCGTAAACTGAAGGAACATAAAGACCTTCATGAACTGAAAGAAAGTTTGAAAGACAAAGTTCAAGAAACGCTTTCCAAAGTTGCGGATGACGATATCGAACAGCAAGGTCTGCATACGTGGAGTTTTGGCGAATTGCCGAAAGTGTATCAACAAAAACGTGGCGGCTACGATGTAAAAGCGTATCCGGCGCTTGTTGATACCAAAGACAGCGTTGAAATCAAACTCTACGAAACCGAATTTGAGCAGATCACCGCAATGCGTGCTGGCCAGCGCCGCCTAATTTTATTGAACGTACCGTCGCCAATTAAATATTTGCACGCCAACTTACCGAACAAATCGAAGCTGGGTCTGTACTTTAATCCATACGGCAAAGTGCTTGATCTGATAGATGACTGCATTGCCTGTGGTGTCGATAAGCTTATTGAAGAGCAGGGTGGTTTAGTTTGGGAGCCAGAGAAGTTCGAAGCGTTGAAAGAACACGTTCGTGCTGAATTGGGTGACACCGTTGTAGAGATTGCTCAACAGGTTGAGACTATTCTGACCACGGCGTTTAGCATCAATAAGAAGCTAAAAGGCAAGATCGACTTCACAATGGCGTTTGCTCTGTCCGATATCAAAGCACAAATTGAAGGCTTGATCTTCAAAGGCTTTGCAACGGAATGTGGCTGGAAGCGCTTGCCGGATATTCTTCGCTACATGCGCGCGATAGAGCGCCGTATGGAGAAGTTGCCTATCGATCCAAACAAAGATCGTTTACATATGCTGAAGATTGAATCTGTGACTCAAGACTATAAAGAGTTGCTGAACAAGATCCCGAAAGGTGTGGCCATTCCTGAAAATGTAAAAGAAGTGCGTTGGATGATTGAAGAACTTCGCGTGAGTTACTTTGCTCAACAATTAGGCACTCCTTATCCTGTTTCTGATAAACGAGTCAAAAACGCGATTGATGCTTGCTAATCAACCAGTAAAATAGTGTCAGATTTGTAATTATCGCTTAAGAAGTTGCTGGTACACTAATTGCTAGTAACTCAATAAGCATTATTTTTTAGTTCTGGGAGGCAATAGTTCGCCTCCCTTTATTTGTAGTACCAACGACTGAGTTATGCAGACGTGGGAATAATAAAGAGTAAAGGTAGATGATGAAAAAAACTCTATTAGCAGTGGCGCTACTTGGCGCATCTTCTGCGGCAATGGCGGATTCTTGGATTTACGGTGGTGCAACAGTAGGTCAGTCTGACTACAAAGGTGAGACGGACACATCATACTCTGTTCACGTTGGTACAGGCATTCTACCTATCATTGGTGTTGAAGCTGGTGTAACACAGCACGGTGAGTTCAACGTAAATGGTCAAGACACTAAGCTAACTTCTTACTACGCAGCACTTAAGCCAAGTATCGACTTCGGTCCGCTACACGTGTACGCAAAAGGTGGTTTCCATCAGTGGGACAAAAAAGTGAAAGGCGGCAAAGACGATGACGATTTGGACCTAATGTACGGTGTGGGTGCTGAGTACTTCATTTTTGGCCCAATGTCTGTTGGTGCTAGCTACATGAACTACACTGCTGGTAAAGACGATATCAGCACGTTCTCTGTTAACGCAACACTACATTTCCTATAAGCGTCAAGCTTTCTAACACCATATGAAACACACCGGCTTTATGTCGGTGTTTTTTTGTCTGGAAGTCACAAAACAAAAGTTGAACATAAATTATTCACTTTTAGAGTCTTAAAATGCCTATGCTTTCCAATATATAGTGGCGATTAAATGCGCATATTTGCGTAATGTTTCGCTTAGGAATCGATCAGGAAGGGATAGTATGAAAAAAACACTCTCGTTATTCGCTCTAACGTTGTGCTCAACGTCAGCAATGGCTGACTCTTGGATTTACGCTGGTGGCCAAATTGGTCAGTCCGATATCGACAGCGAAAATGATACAACTTATGGTATTCATGTCGGTACTGGTATTTTGCCATTCATTGGCATTGAGGCAGGCTACTTTAACCACGGCAAAGTGGATTTATCTTTGAGTGGCAGCAGGGGTAGTGCTGATTTTGATTCATTCTATTTAGCGGCGAAACCTAGTATCGACTTCGGCCCGTTACACGTTTACGCAAAAGGCGGCATCAATGCATTCAACGTTGATTATGACGGTGGACTTAGAAACTTAGACAAAGATGATGGCGTCTCTTATATGTATGGTGTTGGTGCCGAATACTTCTTGCTTGACAATGTGTCTGTGGGCGCGAGTTATCAAGCGTTTGGCGTGGATATTGAAGGCGATAGCGATACCGTTAGCAGCGTAACAGGGAACATCACCTTCCATTTCTTATAACGCTCGCTGGATGAAAGGTTTGCTGATTTGGTTTCGTCGTTAATTGTGAAACCAAATCAGCGCAGGTCTTCTCTATTTGCGCAGTGACTGGCTATGAACTTAAGTATTTCTTGTGTCTTTTCTAGTCTACAACCTACGACAAAATCAATCGTTAGACCTCGTAATTTTTGTGTTGATATTATTTCCTCTTCATTTGTCTCGAATTGAGCCTAAAATGCAATAAACCACGACTTTTTGCAAAAATATGTGATTGCTGCTAAAATTCGTCCCGCTTTAAAACTTTAGAGTTCAAATTAATGGAGGGCGGTATTGGAGTTCTTCTCACCTGAGGGGCGTTTCAAATTCACGTTAAATTTGTATTTATGGATAATGCATTTAAAAAATATAGTATTGATACAACCGATTATCAGGTTGGACAGGATAACGTTCAAAAGTGGGGATTCGATATACATAACCCGGTTTTTGGCATTAGTGCGGGGCTCGTTGTTTTCTGTCTGATTTCACTTCTTCTTGTTGAGCCAACCACTGCTCGAGACGTATTAAACGGTCTAAAAAACGGAATTATCGAACAGTTTGATGCGTTTTTTATGTGGTCGACAAACTTCTTCTTATTGTTCGCCGTTGCTCTTCTTTTTTCTCCGCTAGGTAAAATCCGCTTAGGTGGCAAAGAAGCAACGCCGGATCACTCAACCGTTTCTTGGTTGTCGATGCTTTTCGCCGCGGGTATGGGTATTGGTCTTCTGTTCTGGAGTGTGGCTGAGCCGACCGCGTATTTCACTGATTGGTGGGGAATGCCACTGAACGCAGTACCATACACCGAAGAAGCAAAATCCCTCGCGATGGGTGCCACTATGTTCCACTGGGGTGTGCATGGTTGGAGTATTTACGCACTCGTTGCACTAGCATTAGCGTTTTTTGCATTTAACAAAGGTTTACCACTTTCATTGCGCGCGGCGTTCTATCCAATTTTTGGTGACCGTGCATGGGGCTGGTTAGGTCACGTTATTGATATCCTTGCCGTTTTGTCGACGCTATTTGGTCTTGCAACGTCGCTAGGTCTGGGTGCTCAGCAGGCGACCAGTGGTATTAACCATGTCTTTGGTCTAGAAGGCGGCATTGGTACACAAATGATTGTGATCACCTTCGTTACCTTTATCGCGGTGCTATCAGTGATTCGTGGTATTGATGGTGGTGTTAAGCTACTGAGTAACGTCAATATGGTGGTTGCGTTTGCGCTGCTTATTTTCATTACCTTCATCACGTTTGATACGGCGTGGAGCTCGCTACGCGACACAACAATGGCTTACATTGAAAATATTATTCCATTGAGTAACCCTCACGGTCGTGAAGATGAAACTTGGATGCACGGCTGGACGGTATTCTACTGGGCTTGGTGGGTATCTTGGTCACCGTTTGTTGGTATGTTTATCGCGCGTGTGTCTAAAGGTCGTACGGTTCGAGAATTCTTATTCGCAGTCATCGTTATTCCTACAGTTGTTACTTTGATTTGGATGTCTGTGTTTGGTGGTATCGCGCTTGACCAAGTGGTGAATAAAGTTGGTGAGCTAGGTGCAAATGGCCTAACTGATATTTCATTGACTCTGTTCCATGTTTACGATGCGCTTCCGTATAGCTCAGTGATTTCAATGCTTTCTATCGTGCTGATTCTGGTATTCTTTATTACATCGTCAGACTCTGGCTCGCTGGTTATCGATAGTATTACCGCCGGTGGTAAGATTGATGCACCAGTACCGCAACGCATTTTCTGGGCGTGTATTGAAGGTGCAATTGCAGCCGTAATGCTTTGGGTTGGTGGTAAAGAAGCCCTGCAAGCATTGCAATCAGGCGTTGTTGCAACAGGATTACCGTTTACTTTTGTTCTGCTGTTGATGTGTGTCAGTTTGGTGAAAGGGTTAAGAACTGAACTGCCAGCTTACAAATAAATACAACGCGATCCATGATTGAGTTTAAATGCCGAGCCTTATGTGCTCGGCATTTTTTATTTCTACTTTTCTTTTCCAATAATTTCGTTACAGTTTAGGCTTATTTCCACCTCATTAAACTGCATTATGTCACTGGCTAAACTCATTCTTATTCGTGGACTTCCGGGTTCAGGTAAAACAACCTTAGCAAAACAACTGGCAATAGAGCTTGGTGCTAAGCATTTTGAAGCTGACATGTATTTTGAAAATGATGAAGGTGATTATCACTTTGAACCGGTTCAATTACCTCAAGCGCATGAGTGGTGTTTTCAGCAAACTAGAAAGTGGCTGAACAAAGGGAGAGTCGTGATTGTGAGCAATACGTTTGTTCGACATTGGGAGATGAAGCGTTACATGGACTACTGCATGAAGAAGCGCATCGAGGTGGAAATTAAAGTGTGCCACGGAGCGTATCAAAGCATTCATGATGTGCCACCAGCGACGATAGAAAAGATGCGACGCCAGTGGCAAGAGTGACCATTACCAGAACCGGAAGTTATTGACCTCGTCCGTCAATCATCACAACGAATGTTTTGCTCATGATTGAAAGGTCCATTGAAATCCAAGAGTAAAACGAACCTAAGCTTAGTGCGTAACTGTGGTCAAACCCAACTTTGCGTCTTACATCTTCAATGCATGCATCATAGCCTTGGTTAACCTGAGCTAAGCCTGTGATACCCGGTAACACGCCATATGTGCGCTCTACAAAATAGGGGATTTCATCTTCTAATTTCTGGTAGAAAGCTGGGCGTTCTGGGCGCGGCCCAATCATCGACATTTCACCTCTCAACACATTAAACAGTTGAGGTAGTTCATCTAAACGCGTTTTGCGTAAAAAGCGTCCTACTGGCGTGATGCGGGGATCATTTTCAGTTGCCCATACTGCGCCAGAGCGTTGCTCTGCATCAATATACATGGTGCGAAACTTCATGATTTGAAAAAGATCCATTTTTTCTGGTGTACAGCGCCCAACACGCAGTTGACGATAGATCACTGGGCCTTTCGATGTGATTTTTATAGCTAGCGCGATAAATGGGAAAAGTGGTGCAGTGACGACCAAAATAAGCATTGCAACCAGTACATCAAACGTTCTTTTCGCGTGGCATACATTTGAATCGTAGCGTGAGTTTTTCATGATGCTTTCCTTATTGGTTGACGCGTTTCCAACGTCCATTTTCCATTCCGAGTAAATACTTCATACCGCCGATAAAGTTGGCGAGATGACCAATGACGATGTAGCTAATCAGCTTAAAAGGTTTAATTGTGTTAAGTGCTGGCATCAAGTAAGTGATAAGCGCGATGCTATAAATACCAACTTGTGCGGACAGCATTACTTGAAACAGCGGATTGTGTGCCAGTAGTAGTGAGCAAATAAAGCAAACAATCATCAAATAGGGTGTTGCTAAGCGCAGAACCTTTCCCGATAGAAATGCAAAGGCAGTGCCACGATAACGAGGTAGCAGTAATTTCTTTAATTGCATGAGCTGCTGCATGTTACCCGCTGAAATTCTTAGGCGCCGCTTGAAATCTGCGTTGTCTGAGCTCTGTTCTAGTTCAAGAGCCAGCATGTTTGGCTCGTAAATAGCGCTATAGCCTCGCAAAACGATTCTCATAGGGAGAATAAAGTCGTCATTAATGGTGCTAACTTCCAGTGGTTCAAATAAGTGAGTTCTGAAAGTGTAAAACGCACCGTGGGAACCAATCGTTGAACCTAACAAAGATTCTTGGTGCTTTACTCGAGACTGGTATTGCCAATACGCCGCTTCACCTTGGTTATCAGTGCTCATTATTTGATATGTTGCGTTAACCACTCCAACGTTCTCATTTTGATAATGCTGACTAGCTAGCAATAGAGAATCGCAAGAAATCAATGCCGACGTGTCACTCAGTGCGGTAATGTCCGAGCTAACATGACGCATTTCTTCGTTGAGTAGGGCAACTTTACCGCGATTGACTTGGTGATCATTAATAATGAACAGAGTATCAGAGCAGATTGCTTCTTGAATTGTCGCTTGAGCAATCTCGGCTGTGTTATCTGTGCAGCCATCACATGCGATCACTACTCTTAATTTATCCCTCGGGTAGTCTAGGCTCGCAAGGTTACGGATCTTCTCTGCTATCCATTGTTCTTCATTGTAGGCGGGTACGATGACAGTAATAGAGGGTAGCTGGCTGTCTGTTTTGGAGGCTTTGTAAGCTCGCTCTACAAATGGTGATTTGGTTTCGTCTTGCTGTTTTAAAGGAAGCCACTTAAGGAGCAGTGGATACCCAACGTGATGATAGACAATCAAAAACGCGGATAAACCAAACCCTATAATCCAAAGTAAATCATTCATAGCTAGCCTCCTTGGCCAAACGTGAGTAGCGACTCACCATGTCTCTGATATCAAAGTGTTTGAGAATAAAAGTTCGAGGAGAATGGTGTGATGATTCCAGTTGCTGTGATAACGCTTCGGCCAACGAAAACACGCGATTTGCTTCAACCAGTGTACTGTTGTTCGGACAGAGCGTCTCTTTCACGCCGCCAACATCCGTCGCGACGCAAGGAATGTCACATGCTTGAGCCTCGAGGGTTGAGAGAGGAAATCCCTCTTGAAGTGATGGTAAGCAAAACAAGTCTAGGCTTTGGTAAAAGCTGGGCATATCGTCGACCAAGCCTAAAAAGGTTACTCGATCTTCAAGTTTTAACGTTCTAACTTGTGCTTCCAATTGAGCTCGCTGAGAACCATCTCCAGCAATGGCTAGGTGTGTGTTTGGCGTAAGATGAGAGAATGCTTCGATAAGCACTTTATGGCGTTTAACTGCTTCTAGACGCCCGGCAACGCCAATCACGATTTTGTCGGTTGGAAGTTCAAACAAGTGTCTTGTTGCCGTTTGGTCACCGCTTTTAAACTTCTGACAGTCAATCCCGTTATGGATAGTACAAACTTTGCGATACTTTAACTTAGTCTGTATTTGATGGGCGACAAAGTTAGCATCGGCAACCACATGTGGACGAATCATTTTTAGCAGTAGGGACTGCAGTCGAGCTGATTTTTTGTTATTAAGGTGCCATGCGTCGTGTTCGGTATGAATAACTACAGGTACGTGCGCTAAACGTGCCGCAATCCCACCATATAAGAGTGGTCCGATATGGTGAGTGTGGACCACATCAGGCTTAAGTCCTTTGAGCATGGAAGTTAGCGTACTGATGGTTTTTCCGCTGAATCCAGGTTTCTTATTAAGAAAGTGCAGTTGGCCTTGGTAGGGCAATAGTTTTTGCCAACCTTGTAGTGCATGTTCTTTGCTTCCTTCTAAGCTCACGACAAAAACGGAATGGTTTGGCTGCGCAAAACGAAGCATTTCTAGTACGAGCGTTTCTAAACCACCAGGAGCTAAGTGTTGCACGACGTGTAATATCACTTTTTTGCTGTGCTTAGTGTTATTGTGTTTTTGTCTGAATTCCATTTTCAAACCCTCGTTGAGTTCTTTGTTTATTTAGGAATTGCAGACTGCGTGCCAAAAAATTAATCATTTAAAAACAATAGGTTAATATTGATATTTGTGAGGCTTTATGTTTATTCTCAATTTGAGATTCATATTAGTGGACATGCTATGAGGCTGTATAAGGCAGTAGTAAAAGAAAAGCACTCGCCGACTGAGTGCTTGTAAATGAGTTCTTATGGCGGTTAGTTTCCGTACACTACGTTAGGTAAAGTGGTGATGACAGGAACACCAAGGTGTTTTTCTAATGCTCTTTTAGAGCGGATAGAGTTATCGGCTAACTCAAGTATCGTCGCTAATCCAATGCCTAAACCAGCGCCACCAATAAATCCTAAAATGACAAACACAAAACTAGGTAAGTTAGTTGGAATCGTTGGCGTGAACGGTTCATCAATGATTTTTACGCGCTTATTCTCTTCAAACTCTCCCAAAGAACCCGTTAGTTGGGCCATCTCATAGCGTTCGACGAGTTCATCATACATTTCTCTCTTCACTGCGACGTCACGAGCTAAGCGGTTGATTTCTGTTGCCGTGCTCCCAAATTGGTGCGCATTTCGCTCTAATTCTTGGATCATGTCTCGCAAGCTGTTGGTTTCTTCCGTAAGTGCTTCAAAACGTCCGCGCATCATTTGTAATTGATGTAGTTGGGAGACTAGTAGAGGCTGTGCTTCGCCAAGACTGTTTACTGTGGTATTGCTCGCGATATCCCATAGTTGAGCACTGTTTAGTTCTGGTTGTTTAGAGTTCAAGAGTACCGAGCGTTCCTGCTCCAACCGGTTTAATTCTCGCAACTTACCTTGCACCAAACTATGCGCCTCTGTGTATTTAGCGCGAAGCAGGGTAAGTTCACTACGAATGTCGATGATTTGCTCTTCCAGTTTACCGATAACCGGGTTCGTTTTGGATAGTTGTTGATCCAAACTGCCTAGACTTCGTGAAACACCAGCAAGCTCCGCCTCCTTTTCGGCTAGCGTTTGTTTGAGGCTAGCAAGGCGAGTAAGGCTTTGAGCTTGCATTTCGGGTGTCGCGTCTGAGTAAGTATTTTTATACTCTGCAAAAGCTTGTTCAGCCTTGTCTAGTTCTTCCCTGCGTTTGTTGATATGGATAGTCAAAAAATGACTCGAATCTTTAATCGAAGAACGCTCAGGAGCCAAAAGCTGTTCGACAAAATGCTCTCTGACAGAGAGCAGCATCGACTCCATTCCTTCTGATTTACCACTTTGCAATTGAATTTGAATGAAGTCTTTACCGAGTGGCTGAACAGACAGACGCGACGCAAGATCTTTTATGATGAACTCTTGCTCTTTTGCACTCATCTCATCATTGATCAACGATTGTTCTTTTGCGACAGAATACAAAACGTGTCGGCTTTTTAGCAGAGTACTGAGTGCGCTCAATCGGTCTTTAAGCATTGTTGAGACGGCAAGGTCTTGAAGGAACGGGTTCATTTTCGCTGTCTCTTGAATAAGCATGCTGGTATGAGCAACATAAGTCGTCGGAACCAGCTTACTTACGATGAAGCCCAGCACCGGCAAGACAAGCATAGGAATAACGATCATGTAGCGACGTCTCCAAGCTCCATGTAACAGTACGCTGAGGTTTTCTCTTAAATCGTTCATAGCGCCCTCACTAATTTATCAACTTGGTTGGCTCTTGCTTCCCAGCTTTGCTGTTGAACATATTGCTTTGAGTTTGCCGGGGGTGGGATCAGGTGATCGAGACTGGCGCATACATCTTCGACATTTTGAACTATGTGGAGCATATGCTTGTACGGCATTAATGCAGGAAACGGTGTGCTGATAACAGGGGTTCCTGTTGCCAAGTACTCAAGAAGTTTAAGCGGATTACATGCCTTGATTTGAGCGTTATCAACAAAGGGCAACCAACTGGCATCCCAGTGTTGAGAGTAACGTGGCAGAGTGTGATGCGCTCTCGGGCCCAGGTAGTATACGTTGCATCTTTGTGGAAGTGGATTGTCACTGAACTCGTTGGGGCCGATGAACACGAGATCCCAGTCAGGCGCTTGGTCTGCGACTTGGGCAATTAAGTCGTAGTCTAACCATTCAGACAAACTACCATAAAAGCCCAGCACTTTGCGGCCGTTGTCAGGCAAGTCTTTGGCCTTCGGTGCTGGCTCAGAAAACAGACTAACGTTGACACCATGAGGCAAAGTGACGGTTTTATGTGATGGAAACTTGGTGGAGAGTGTTTCGCTTGCCGTAAAGATAACGTTGGCCGCATTAACAAGAGTACGTTCGTGCTTTGTTACCGTGTCGTGGTCAACACCAGCTAAAGCGCTAAAGTCATCGCCACAATAGTAAATCAGTCCACGTGGGTTCATTTCTGCACAAACATCGGCAGCAGTCGGGAGCGACGTCCAAAATACAGGCTTATCAAAACCAAGAGCTTGTAATTGTTTGTTGAGTTGGTGTTTCATCATCTTAGCGGCCACTTTTCTTGCTAATGCAGAACTAGGGGCAGGAATCGTGAGCAAGTTGATGATGTGAATGTTTGGGTTTGTTTCAGAGTCCAATGTTGGCTTGTGTGAGCCTACGTTATGAAATACACGAGTGAGTTTGTTTAACGCACGTTGTATGTCTTTAGAATCCAGCTTAGGTTGACGAAGGCCAATGGAGTTCACCCAAAGGATTCGATGGTTCGCTGCTAGTCGCTTGACAATATGCTGAGTGGAAGAGGGTAACCCACCAAAATCTTCTCCAAATACTACGATGTCCGTCATGTGGCTCTCCTTGAGTCTTGGTTATTTGATTACTAATTAAGTGAGTAATCACAATGCGTGCCAAGGAATTAGCCATTTTAAAACAGTGAGTTATGGGTTTTGTTTATGTTTGAAACTAGTATTTCTCATTTTGACAGTCACTTTGAACAATTCGGCTAACGACAACTGTTAATGCCGCTAGAATGTAAATTGGCCAGGTGAAACCTTGAGTCAGAAAAGTGCCTGATACGATGGTACCGATAAGCCCACTTAACACGGCGTTTGCTCCTACAGAGAGGGTGTAATCTGATTTTGGTGTCAACAATGAGATGGAATGCAAAGAGGTGCGGATCAATGACACAATTAAAGTAATGAACACCGCGAGCCCGACAAAACCCGTTTCTGCTAACACGCCAAACCAAGTACTATGGACCGCGTGGTTGATACCATCCCAGTGTGGGCTGTAGAAATAGTAATTAAAGTAGAAGTTATCTAGACCTACGCCAGTCAACGGATGATGCAGCGCCATTTTAAATGCCGCTTCCCACGCATAAAGTCGCCCCATCGCAGAGGCATCTATACCATCCTCAGCGGCTCCCCCCGATTCTCGTCCTGAAATACCAGCGAATGCGTAGAGTACGATCGCTGCGATAGCGCCTAATACCAAGACTAATGTTTTGCTTTTGATGTGTTTAAAAGCAAAGTAGGCAAATACAGACAGTGAACCTAGTAACCCCCCGCGGCTCTGCGTCTCAATGATCGCAAAGAACAAAACCAAACAGGTGATAAGGGCAAAGAGCCTGAGATGCTTGGGGGAATGCTTCTCCATCAATTGACTAACGGTAAAGGCAAGGGGAAACATCAGCACTAGTGCCAAATCGTTAGGATCGCCAAGTACTGAACCTATGGATCGTCCTATCGACACGCGCGTCCCTTCAACCAAATCAATGCCATTCGCAGCGTTTTGTAATGCCACTAAGCCAATCAATAATCCGGCGAAAATAATTGCTTTTGACATCTGTGCGAGCTGTGAAGGTTTAGTAATAAGCCAGGTGATGGCCAACGTCATAATGATGATTTTCCAATAGGTGTTTTTGAACACCGTTATTGCGATATCACGACTGGAAGCGAATATGATTCCGATGATCACCAGACCCCAAAATATACACAGCCACTTTAATGAAGGGTGCCAAAAAGCTGTAATCTGGCGGCTTATAAGAAGGTGAAAAGCGAGTGCGGCGAGTGCCCCCAGTGATAAGAGTAATGGGATCTTGAAGTTATAGATAACAGGAAAGGCTTCGTGAATACGAAAGAATGAAAAAATAACGAACAGTGTGACAAGCCAAAACGTTTGATTGAGAACAAACAGTAACGCGAGTGGTGCGAAACACAACGCAACAATCAAAATGGGATGAGGTATAACAACCCAAAGCAGGCCGATACCGACAGTGATCGTCAGTGCTGCGATGGACTGTTTTGTTCTCACCTTGGTTTCATTCATAACGAGTATCTCTTCACCTGTCCACGCCGTTTCACTATGTATCGAGTGAGAGCATTGAGCGTCTCTTTACTCATGTAGCGAGTGGCTATCCCTGCCAGCAAACTGCATGTCAAAATGCAAATTGCGATGGCGATTCCTATTGATTGTGAAGAGTGAAGCAGGAACAGTGCCACACCGGATATAATCTGTAATAAAACCATCAGACTTAGGTGAAAAGGCAACGTCATACATTGTTGGCCTACTACATAAGTCAGGCCCAGCTTACACAGTTGTGCGTAATAAAGCGCAATGAACACACCATAAATACCCAGAGAAGATAAGCCAAACAGCAAAGCAATCGCAACGCACGCAGAGACGACATTTATACCCAGTAGCCAGCGAGTACGACGCTTGTACAAAATGGAGATGTTAATCAACTCACTCCATTCTTTTAACATGGCGATAGGTAGCAAGAATAAGCTGAATAGTACCGCCTCATGATAGGTTTCTGGCAGTAAGTAGGTGATCATCACCATTGCTAATGTGCCGACCACTACACTCAAACCTGTAATGTAAATCATACCTAGGTGTGTGATGCGCACTGCTTCAGTGTTCTTGCGCCCTTCTAAGTAGTTAAATCGACGTGGCATCCACCACATGCCAAACGGCTGCACTAAAATACACATGCCCACTGCAAATTTTACCGCTATCGCGTAAATCCCTAACGTCGCAAGAGAAGTGTTGGCACCAATGAACCAGCGTTCAGCGCCATTGAGGCAGAACGCAACCAATCCAGCCATCATCATTGGTAGGCAGTAGTTTAGGTATTGTTTTGCCAATGTCAGCTTAGGAAGGGTGACATTGTAACGGTTAACGATGTGCAGCCAAACAAATTGAGTAATAGCAGCCAACAAGCCCCCCCACAAAACAGAAATAACATGGGGATGAACAGACAGCGCCGCGACGATAAAAATGACCTGAAAAATGGTGGTAGTGACCATGACGTTAAGCAGTGTTCTTGCTTTGTCGTCTTGTGTTCTTAACCAGGCAGTGCCGATTGCAATACTGCCTTCTAGAACGATGGCAAACATAACAATAGCAAATTCGACTCGCGTAAAAGGCGCGGGAATGGGGGCGATTAAAATGATAGTGAGCAAGCTAAGAGCGACGACGCCAGCGATGAGTAAAGCAAGTGAGTACAGCTGGTTTAGTAGGCTTGTGCGCGTATTTTGATCCTTTTCAACGCCGACGAATCGATAAAGCGCTTCATGCAAAGCGAAACTGACAAACAAGGTCGTAACAACACCAAAGGTTGTTAGAAGCTCAAGCTTGCCCATTTGTTCTGGTGAGAGAAAGTGGGGCAATACAGGCAGCATGATTAGGCTGATGCTTTTATTGATCACTAAGGCGATAGCAAATAGCGTCATGTTGGTCATTGCTTTAGACATGATCATATCCTTTGATGTCTCGCGGTGTCTTGAGTGTGCAATCATTGTTGGTAGCAATTTCGGCAGCAAGGTGCTGGGCGATTGGCAAATAACAACGTTCGGCTGTGTATAGTTGAGAAACATTGAGTGCTTCGATACCCATCGTTACTTTCATCCACGGCGATTCATTCAAAAGGCGAATTGCGTTGTGTAGCGAAGCCACATTGTTAGGCGTGTATTTAATACAATTTCGGCCGTGAGTTAACACGCGGTCCCAATAACTATCATCATGTGGAATGACGACACACATACCTGCAGCGAGAGCCTCCAAAATAGATAACCCAAAAGGTTCGTTGATACTGGTGGAAACAAACACACCACACTGTGAACGCAATTCATCTAAGTTGTTTGGGCACTCATGCCATTCAACACCTTGTGTGTTGAAGTCCGGTGTTGAATATTCCACACCTGCCACGTTAGGTTTGATGTAACACACGGTGGATTTGATCTTTTTCGACTCATCAAGTGTTAAAGCATCAAGCAAAAGATCGATGTTCTTCCATTTTAGTAAGCTAGCTGCCCAGAAAACGCGGCTTGAAATCGGATTCGCTTGTTTTGGCCAGCGATCTTTCGATAATCCATTAACAAACGTAGATGTATTCAAACCACACCAATAGCGTTCGGTGGCTGGCTTCTCTGTTTTGAGGTAGGCCTGTAATGCTTCTACCATTGATTCGCGGGTGTTTGCCAAGTAGTAAATTGCCGATGCTTTTACTAAGCAGTAGCCAGCAGATCTCGATCGTCCAATAGGGCCATGAACCATCTGTACCACAGGCTTTTTGCTAATTAATCGTAGTAAGTACAAAGGCATATCATTACTTGGGCAAGATAGGCCCAAAAAGCTATCTATTTTTGGCAGCTTCATGCACGCGTAGAGAAGTTGGAGAAAGTAGTAAGCGTTCATCAACCAGTAGGTCAGTCCATGAGTCGAGTTAAATGGTGATGGTTTTATTTTTATAACTTGCACACGCGGTGTATCACTAAGCAGTGACGCCCAATGCTCTGGATTTGTAGTGAGTAGATAACCAATCACGTTCAGCTTATCGCACTGCTTAAGGAGCTCTGCATTCGCGATTTTGGATCCACCTTGCATTGGGATGGCGTCGAACATCAATACACGTTTCATGACCGGGCTCCTCAATTGATGCTCAACCAGCGTGAAAGAGGCTTCATGCAGTGAGTCATTGGCATTGGTGTAATAGCGTTGTTATTAAGTTCACCTTCGTAAATACGTTCAATAGCGTTGATAGATGCAGTCGTCGTTAAGTGCTGGCTAGCATGTAGGTAAGCGTTTTCCGCCAGCTTGTTTCTTAATGCCGCGTCTTGCATGACTTGTTGAATCGCGTTTAACAGGCTCGCCATTCCACTGTTCTGGTACAGCAATGCAGAGTGATTATGCTCGAACAACTCGGGAATGCCTCCCGTTTTAGGAGCCACGATAGGCAGTTGAGCTAAAGCCGCTTCCCCGAGCACGAGACCAAAGGCCTCTTCATAGGCGCCGCTAATAAAAGCGTCTGCATTACCACACATCCACGCTCCGGCATTGTGTTGTTCTCCGACAAAGTGCACTCGTTCTTGGATACCAAGATCCGATGCAAGCTGTTGCAATGCTTCTCTTTCTTCGCCGTCACCAACAATAACAAGGTGAGGGTTGTTGTGGTGGTAGTTGTGCATGCGTATTGCGCGAATAAGGCGGTCGAACCCTTTGCGCTTAATCAGCGAACCCACCGACAGAAAGGTAAAGGCCTGTGATGGGATTCCGAGGCTATCTTTAATGTCGATGGGTGTATCCACGCCTTGAAGTGACACGCCGTTGTGTACGACATGAAGTTGGTTTTGTGGGTAGCCGTCCTGAAGAATTTCGCGTCCAACATCTTTGCTAACGCAAATCAATTTTGGAGAGAGGTGAAGTCCGAGAGAGAAGCGATCGCGCAATGTATAATGGCAATGAAGTTGCGTGACAAGTGGTATATGATTCATGCGAGCAGCCAAACACATCCATTGACAAGGGCCGCCGCTATTGACGTGTACCAAGTCGATGCTGTGCTTTTCGATCAAAGCTGAGCCTTGTTTGATAAGGCTATTCCACCCGCTAATATCCCAGCGTGGAGCGCTCCAACCACCCACCAAATTGAAGGCTGAATGTTCCGCTTCAATTCCGAGCGATTGGCACTTATCGATTAATGGTTGGCAGTTTGACCATACGAATGGCTCAAACTTATTGCGGTCGATTCCTGAAATGAGATCCAGAAGCACCACTTCACTGCCGCGAATCCAATTATCACCATAATGAACATATAGAATGCGTTTTGGCGTAGTCATAAGTCACCTCTGTCTCATCATTAATCTGCGTTAACTGCTGAGCTGCAATAGAGATGCCAAAATATGCTATTAGTTTATGTGATTGAATCTTATATGATATTTATGTTTGGAACTCATCATTCTCATATTGAGAACCAATATGGATTAGTGATCCGTTTCAATTTGATATTTTTGTAGCAATACGGGAATCACACTTTGCGCTGAGAAATCATCAATGATGGTTTGTCGAGCATTCTGGCGAATGAGTGATTGTTGCGCTTCACCAATCGACATCCAGTCATGAAGACATTTAGCAAGAGAGGGAATGTCTTCGACGATAAAACCATTTTTACCCGTTTGGATAATATCTGGAAGACGACCTACACGTAAGCTCATCACGGCAATGCCTCTCGACATGGCTTCAAGCGCCGCCATTGGAAGCCCCTCATAACGAGAAGAGATGATAAGTACACTGATATTTTCCCAAACACCTTCCATATCGGTTTGATGGCCGAGGAAAGTCACGTTTGAAGGGGCAGTTTGATTAAGCGACTCTTTTTCTGGGCCATCACCGTACACACTAAACTGTAATGTTGGACAGAGCCTCGCTACCTCAATAAATTGATCGGCGCCTTTTTCCTGACTCAATCGGCCGACAAAAGCGATCTCCTGATAGTTGAGTTGACTGTTGGGAATCGAAACAAAGTTATTCAGCAGTTCTGAAGAACAAAAAACTTTGCGCTGAATACTTGGACTGACAGCAAAGCAATGGTCAGATAGGCTGCCTGAGCTTCTATCAAGCCAATCGTATAGCCATAGTTTCCCTGAGGACGATTCACCAGCATGATAAGTTGAAATCAAACGAGGAAACGTACGGGTGAGCAGTTTGGCGCAGCGCGACAAAATCGACGCTTTATAACCATGGGAGTGAACCACTGAGGGTTGGTGATTGGCGACGGCGCTTGTTAGGTGTTTAATTTTTAAAGCTTTATTGGGCTCGCCAGACAAATAGTTTAAGTAACTCACAGGGATCGCGGCTTCTTTTGCCTTCTGTACAATCTGAGCGGCTGGTGAATACTCAGTGGTTAGCACAACTCGAGCTTTGTGTCCAAAGGCGATTAATCCCCGAGCTAGCTCGATAACGTGACTTTCAATGCCACCGAATAGACGGCTATCAAGCAAGATCCAAATTTCACCAATGGCAGGTTTATCAAGATTGTTCGAGATTAATTTCATCCGCTTCCCACGCTTGTTTTTTTCGGTAAACCGTAGATGGGCTTAACTCCAGCATGACAGCGGCGTTGAGGACGTTGCCATCACAGTACGCGATTGCGTTTTGAATTGCTTCACGCTCTACTTGCCACATAGGACGAATGGTTCCATCAGAGTTAAAGTACGGTGAGGTAGCAGCAGAGGACGGTGTACCAGGCAGCTCCGCTGCGGTAATCGACGGTTCGACCGCAGAAGGTGAAAGTTCCTCAGTATAAACAGGTGGTGGTGTGATTGGTGCAATGTTTGCTGACTCTTGAGCAACATGCGCAGGCGTCGTTGTTTTCGTCACTTTAGACTTTTTAGTAAGTTGAGCGGGTAGGTGGCTCACCGTGACTTTTTCGTCGTTATTAAGCACCACAATGTTACGTATGATGTTTTGTAGTTGCCTTACATTACCCGGCCATTCGTAATGCTTGATGATATGTTGAGCTTCGCTGTCGATTGTTGAGAATTTCTTTTTGTCCTGTTTGGCGTAAGTGGTCAAGAAGTGCTTGGCAAGCGTGACGATGTCACTTCCTCGTTCACGTAATGGGGGCATATCGATAGGTATAACGTGCACACGGTAGTATAAGTCTTCACGAAAACGACCTTCTTCTACTTCTGTTAATGGATCTCGGTTGGTGGCACAAATGATTCTCACATCCACTTTCATTTCTCGAGTGCCACCAAGAGGAGTGTAAGTGCCCGTTTGTAGAAAGCGGAGCAACTTCTTTTGCATCTCAAGTTCCATTTCACATAGCTCATCAAGAAAAAGCGTACCACCATGTGCCAGCGTCGCCGCACCTTTTCGATCTGTTGTTGCTCCAGTAAAGGCCCCTTTAACGTGACCAAAAATCTCACTTTCCATCAAATCTCGTGGAATAGCCCCACAGTTAATTGCAATAAAAGGCTTGTCTTTACGGTCACTCTGGCGGTGGACGGCTTCAGCACAAACTTCTTTACCTGTGCCGCTTTCTCCCACAATAAACACACTGGCAGAAGTTGGCGCAACAGCATCAATGGTCTTGTATACCGCCTGCATCGGGAGGCTTGAACCGATGAATCCGTGATAGTTGTGGCGATCAAACTTGGACTGAATATTTTCCACCAAATCTTCCAATTTGGCGCGTTTAAGGTGCAATGCAACTGACGTTTTTAGGCGATCAGCGTTTATGGGCTTTTCTAAGAAATCTTCCGCACCTTTTTGAATTAGATTAACGGCTAAGTCGACGCTGCCGTGCGCCGTAGCAATAATAACGGACGTAGGAATGTCATTCTGGTTGATCCAATCCAGCACGTCTTCGCCAGACATGTCGGGCAGTTTCAAATCGAGAATGATGAGCTGAGGTTTGCTTCTTTCAATAAATTGAATCGCTTCGCGACCTGTCTCGACATGAAAAATGTCATAAGGTTCGTCTTTCACATACTGCTTATAAAGTATGGCTAGTGAAGTAGAGTCCTCTACCAGTAACACCCTTGGTCTCATAGTCCCATCCCAACGTAGTTTGTTTCATTTTTTATGATTTTTGTCAGCACTACTATTTGGCGTTATGAGTGGTTTATTGCTCTCTAGTGCTGAAAATTCTCAATTTGAGAAAAGCGTTATTTAAGTATTAGCACAAGGTAGGAAATTTGCGAAAAATCCATACTTTTTAATTGATTAAGTTATGCCCAAATAACTTCAAGGTGTGTGGCTTGGCGAGGGTGACTGAATTTGGAGCCTAAATTTCTGAGATGATGTCGGCATCGCGCTTTATCAAACGCGATGCTTCGCTAGGGAGTAAGACACTGATACTACTCAAACCCTTGAGCTTTTCGCTTTTCTAACGCATCAAACGATTCATTGGCGAGTTGAGGAAGTGTTTCACAAAGCTCCAATGCTTTTGGTATTTTTCCTTCGACACAGTACTTCTCAATCATTCTTGCTTGTCTTGAAAGCGTTCGATTGCCTAGAGCGAGAGCAGAACTGCCCAGTGTGTGAACCTCGAACTCTAATGTTTGAAGGTCTTTTGTGCTTAATGCTTGCTCTATTTTCTCCATGCGATCGCGTGACTCTTCGACATAGTGATCAATCAAGGTAGGGATGATTTCGGCGCACGTATCTTTGATCATTTGCTGAAGAATATGCTCATCCACTAATTCTTGCTCGATAGTCAATGTATTATTTATCGTCATAATAGCGCTCCCTATAACATAAACAGTTCGCTTTTTTTAATTTGCTGAGACAGTTTTTCTTTCCACTTTTTTGGTAAGAAACGCAGCTTGGAAACTTGGCGGATTAACTCATCTTTCAGGCTTGGAGTGTGCTTCATGTTCAGTACAGAACCAATCAAGTTCGCATCGCTAGCATCGAGTATCTTTTTGGCTTGCTCGAGCTGGGTTGCAGTCGTAGAACCATAATGCGCTACTAACAAAGTAGCATCACATACGCCAGCAATCACTTGAGGCGCAATATTGCTTCGGTTGACACTGAGAAGTGGTGATGTATCTATCACGACGCGCTCGTACTGCGTTAACCATTGTGCAATGTTTCGTTTCAGCATTGTTGGGTCTCGGTACGCTAACTGAGTGCTGGCGAGAGATGGAGCTGGGAGGCCGACTAAAGTTTGATGTGTATTCTCTCGTGTGATCAAATGGCCAACCTTCTCGTCATCATCAAATTCGTGAACAGTGTGATAAGCGGGTTTGAATAAGTTAAGGTCTACATACAAAGTATTGTGGCCTGCTAAAACCAAGCGCTCTGCAAGAGATGACGCCACGGAAGTGACACCATCTTCAGATTTACAACCCACAACACAAATCGTTTTGTGGCCTTTCTGTTCACTCTGAAGATAAATTTGCTCAATCTCAGCGTGAGTTGCAGGAATAGTCATTACAACGCTCCTATTAACACGATGGTTGTGGTGATTTGTAAAATATCTCTTAATCCGGCCCTCGCTTTTTCAACAAAGCTTTCGTCTTTATGGGGAATGTAAATCGTGTCGCCTGCGCGAATGACTGGCAGCTCATAAATGTTGGCTGTTTTACTAAAGTTCACCAAATCAAATGTTCGGGCTTGGCCCTGGCAGCAAGACATATTGACCACACTGATCTTTTCAAGGTAGGCATTGTCAGTTGGTCCTCCTGCTTCCGCTAACAGATCAAGCACAGTCATGTTGTCATTGAATACGTATCGCCCTGGGTCTCTTACTTCACCTAATACGCGTACCGTGGACTCTTTTGAACGATCTAACCAGTTTTTGTTTTTTTCTGGAATGTAAATGGTATCACCAGGACGAACGTGGGGCAGAATTGATTCATCGCCTGTTTCAAAGTACATCGATAAATTCAATTTACTCACTTTGGCATAACCTAGGCCTCGGTGTGTGACACGGATGTTGTGAATATCTGCATCCATTGTCGGTCCATCGGCGGCAGACAAAATATCCAGAAAATGCATATCTTCAGTGAAACGATAGCGCCCAGGTGCATTGATTTGCCCGAAAACGTATATCGATGCGTCAGAGCTTTGGCTTACCCATTGCGATTTATTATCGGATGGGTCGTCAGGCAATGCATGTACCCTTACGACTGTACCAGCGGAAACTCGAGGTAGGCTTGATGTTGGTGAGCCATCCAGAATGTATTGGTCCAAGTCAAATTGTGTCATTTGACCGTTATTGGCGACTTCAATTTTGGTGGTATCAGCTCGTCGAGTTGGGCCTCCAACGTGTGCAAGCAGATCAATCAAATCCATTTCGTCTGACCACTCGATGCGTCCAGGGCGAACAACTTCTCCCATCACTGCGACCGCTCGACTAGGTGCTACTTTTAACCAAGACTTCTCGTTGAAATCGGTTTTCTCCGGCACGAAAATCGCGTCTCCCGGTCCAACATTTGGTGGTCTGGCTGAAGATAGTCCTTCTGTATGCGCGGTAAGATCGAATTTGATGACTTTGCCATCGGCTTTTATAACGCGAATTTGGCGAGATTCTGCGTAGCGAGTGGGCCCGCCAGCGTTGGCGAGGATATCCATGAAGCTAGCGCCTTGCTTGCCTTCGTATGCCCCAGGATGGGCGACTTCACCCATCACGTAAACCACATTTGCACCTGCTTTGATTTCTTCTTCCTGTTTTGGGACAAAGATGGTGGCACCTGGCAGGATCTCCGGCAGTAGGCTTTGGTCTCCAGTATCAAGGTACTTTTTCAGGTTAAACATGGTTGGGTTATTGTTTGTTATCACGCGAATTTGCTCAACACTGGCATATCGTGTCACGCCGCCAGCTCGCATTACGACATCAACTAGCGTGGTGTTTGGCTTGTATGAGAACGAGCCGGGTGCGTTGACTTCACCAAAGACTTTGATTGCACGAGCGGAATCTGCGCTGTCACCTGAATTCGCGAGTTTTGCTGCATCAAACTCTTGCTCAATATTCCCTACGAGTGGTGAAGCGGGGACAAATAAGACATCCAGTGATTCTAGTTTTGGCAGCTGGCTATTGTCCCCCGTATCAAGGAAGCGTTTGTAGTCAAATTCAATGTTTTTATTTCCACGTTTCACGATCATTTTATCAAGCTGAGCCCCTGCGCGCAGGCCTCCAGCTTCGTACACAAACATTTGAATGTTGGACCCAGAAGGTAAGGTATATTCACCGGGTTTGACCACGTAGCCTTGAACGGACACTAACAACTGTTGCTGTTTAATAAAAACTCGAGCGTTGTTAACGTCACGATACACGGTCTTTAGCCTGTCGATAATCACGTCTTGGAGTTGTTGTTCATTGTAGCCGGCCACTAATACAGGGCCGACTTCTGGTAAATTAATTCGTCCACGACGATCAACCTGAAACCCTTGGTTTAAAGACGCCTCTCCAGGTAAGTTAATCTGTATTAAATCACCGACCTTAACAGTATTGCTCTCATCCGCTATGGAAGAAGGTACCCACGCGACCAGACACAACAACATTAAGAGGATAAATGGTTTCATCGTGTTCATAGCGCGCCTCCTGCCGTTGGGTTGCGGTTTATTGAGGTATCGCTATCTGAATTAGGGCTAATAACCTCGATGCTTACTCGACGATTAGTTAAACGCACGGCGGATGTTTCACCTTCATAGAGTGGCAGGTTATCTCCGACAGATTTGGTAGTGACTCTCTCTGAAGTGATACCAAATACGGTTAGGTAACGCTTTACTTGTTCCGCACGCGCTTGAGCAAGTTTCTGGTTGTAATCGGGTGTTCCAGTTGCATCCGCATGCCCCGTTACTACAAGAGATAGGTTGGGGTGGTCACGTAAAATGTAGGCTGCTTCTGCCAAATGTCCCATGTACTTCGGGTTGATTTCTGCTGAATCGACAGCAAACTGGTTGTCGATATTAAGTAGTGCATAGATATCCGAGACTATGTTTAGGTCGCTACGTAGTGCTTCAATATCATCGGGCGGTGTGCAAGTTGTTTGGCTCAGTACGTAGTCGAGTTGTTGTTCGAGCTGGTTTAAGCGTCGACGCTGAATCACAAGGTCGTTGGCAGCGTCGAGTAAAAGCCCACCTTCTAACTCGCGCGCAATTCTATTTTGTTTTTCAAGGGCCTGAACAACTGCCGCAGGAAAACACCAGCGCGCTCCCTCTTGGATTAGTGCGTCTAGATGTAACTTGGTCAGTTGCCAATCAAACCTTAACCCATGTTCTGGACCTAAAGGCTCGTCAGGCATCACAGGGGAAAACTGATAATTCTCGATCGAGATATCTTGATAGCTTTCCGCCAAGCCACCTTTTCCGTGTTCTGGGTAGTCAAACGACGAACAACCAAACATGCCGACAACAAGACCGCTTACTGCATATCGTCGTATAAGATTTACCATGCCAACCTCCGTTTAAACCGGTATTTTTAGTGTCCTTTTGAGTTAACGGGAATGGCATGGTTGATACGAAGCAAGCTCATGATTTCTAAAGGTTGGCCTGATACGTTTTCAATACTCATGCTTCTTTCACGTTCAACTAGACGCTTATATAAGTAAACAATGGCACCAATCCCTGAAGAATCAAGAAATTGGACGTGCTGTAGGTTAATTTCGACTTCTTTGTGATGATTGTTGTGAATTACCTCATCAATGTGATGTTGTGCTTGTCGACAGCCGCTTGCGTCTAAGTCACCAAAAAACTCAATGGCTAACTTGTTTTGATTGATTTCTAGTTTGCGTAATTCCATGGCTCTGTCTCCGTTTGTTTTTCTAATTGAATATAGAGCAGGTAACGTGCCAATTTTAAATTGGCTAAAAATCAAAAGCTTAAATATTGTTAATGATGTTGTTCAATTTGAGAAAGGACTGATTCTCAAATTGAGAATCAAAAACGCACAGAGAAATGGTTTGCTTATAAGAGGTTTTGAGCCGAAAGAAGTCTTTAGAGCGGGGGATCTCGTCATGATTAGATTCCAACTCGATTGACGAACCATCCGCCTTACGTGAATAGCGTGTAACGACTAAATGCAAAACCTGTCTAAAGTTTATGATTATCTTTGCAAATTATTACTAATGTTGATTGTTATGAGTCGAAGAACAACTAGTAATAAATAGGTCATCGAGAGGACTTACGTTTCAATAAAGACGATTTTTTGTACAAGGTCTTCTTATGCCATTAAAAATGACATTAATTGCGCTGGCTGTTATGGCAGCGTCTTCACAGCTTCAAGCGGATACTTCTCTCGCACCACCAGTTTCTCTTGCACAAAGCTATCAGGATGGCATTGATGTGTCTGAATATTGGTATAGCGAAAAACTTGATGGTGTTCGCGCTTATTGGACTGGGCAACATCTCGTGACGAGAAATGGTAATCGAATCTACGCCCCAGATTGGTTTACAGGACCTTTGCCTGATTATCCGTTGGACGGTGAACTTTGGGCTGGGAGAGGTAACTTCCATCTTGTTCAGCAAACGGTATTAGATAAAACTCCTGTAGAGTCTGCTTGGCGACATATCGACTTTATGATCTTTGATATGCCATATTCCGCTGGTGATTATCGGAAGCGTTATTACAACATCAAAGCCTTAGTGCTTGAAGTCGACCAGCCTCATATCAAATATGTCGAGCACCGAGCCATTCAAAATGAAGCTCATCTGTTTACACAGTTGGATAAAATTTCAATATCCGACGGTGAAGGGGTGATGTTGCGGAAGGTATCAAGCCGCTATCAGGCTGGACGCGGTAGTGATTTGCTTAAACTAAAACGATACGCAGATGATGAAGCGTTAGTTGTGGGTTATAAGCCAGGAACAGGGCGCTTATTAGGTATGATGGGAGCAATGTTAGTTCGCTTACCAAATGGCATTGAGTTTTACATCGGTAGCGGATTTACCGATGAAGTGCGTCGCCAGCCTCCGAAAATTGGTTCAACCATTACATTTAGATATAACGGTTTTACACATACTGGTAAACCACGTTTTGCTCGATTCTTGCGTGAAAGGTTGAAGGAATAGAACGCTCTGCACTTACTAGTTGCCAACGGTTACGCCACATCGTTTGAAGAGACCCTGCCAAAACTGAACGTGGTTTAGGGTTTCTTGCCTAAATTTCCTATGTGCCTCAATGATGCCATACTGGTGACCATGGAGTTGCATACGGTTCTCCACCAAAGTGGCACCATCATTAAGTTGTTGATAGGTACTGTCTAAATAAGCCAAATAAGGTTGCACTTCTTCAACGTAAATGGATTGAAAGACATTTCTTAAGTAGCGGAACTGAGTGGTGTCTCTGTTCGGCCCGCACAATACATTGCTCTGGTTCTGCTCAAGTAGCTGAGTTGTCGCTTTTAACCAAAGGGATGTATTTACCATTGAATAGTAAAGTCGTCCGAGTAAACGAGATTTCTCTAACTCTTCTTGATATTGCGTAACTTCCACATCGGGTAGACGTGAGACCGCGCGGTGGGGTAAATCATACATTTCGCTGAAAATACGATAGACATCGTTAATGCGTGCAATATCATTCGTCGTGTCTTGAGATAGCCAATCAGAGGCAGTTAGTTGCTTTTGCATGGCATCACTTACGAGTAGTAAGTTGTCGAGATGAATGTCTAAATGTTGCCACTTGGTTGCGTAAAGCTCTGTCAATGTCGCGCGTTCTTCATCGCTAAGTGGAAATTCGGATAAACATCGATTCATGACTCTTAAAAGGGCAGTTTGATAATCAAAATCATGAAAGGCATCCTGCACCTTTCCAAGTTGTGAGTTTTTCTCGGCAAGTAAATTAAAGAGTCCGCACTGTCGTAATTGATAGCTCTCTAGCAGGCCAATAGATAGCCTTGGCAATGGCTCGAACAAAACGCGTTT
Organism: Vibrio sp. YT-17; assembly: GCF_033337375.1. Lineage (NCBI taxonomy): Bacteria > Pseudomonadati > Pseudomonadota > Gammaproteobacteria > Vibrionales > Vibrionaceae > Vibrio > Vibrio sp. YT-17. The sequence goes on along the minus strand of NZ_JAWOQP010000011.1, from coordinate 69,820 downwards.
CGCAGGAATCGTTACCGTAGACTGTAATGTTATTGGAATAGCAGGAGCTTCCAATACATTGGCTACACGTTGATGATACTTATCAAACATGGCGTTCTCTGGATTGAACCAGTTATCACAACCATTAAGAATCAAGATTAAGAACAATAAAATAGACCGCACAAATATCCTTTTTTATAACTTCGTATCCGTTGTCTAGAGAGCAAAATCAACCGCTTCATAATCTTGTTATAAGTATACTCAACCGTGTGATTATTCGATCAAAAAAGCCAGCGGAAGCTGGCTTTTTTTACTTTTTATTGAACTGAAAAGTTCAATTGCACTTCTGGCTCTTGGCGATGCATCCAACGCATTCTGACGCCTAACATAAAGGCCGCAGAAGATAGGCCGATGATAAAACCAAGCCAGAAGCCTTGTGCTCCCATTGGCTCGACAATCCAGTCTGTACGGCCAAGGACGTAACCAATTGGCAGCCCAAGAATCCAATAAGCAATAAAAGTACGGTTGAAGATAGCTCGCATGTCTTTATAGCCGCGTAATGCACCAGCTGCGATCACTTGAACCGCATCCGTACATTGATAAACAGCGGCAAATACGAGCAGGTGCATCGCTAGAGTGATTACCTCTGGGTTGCTAGTGTAAAGCTCGGCGATCCACTCACGAGACAATACGGTTAAAATCGCTGTGAGAACGGACAATGCTAGACCAACCATAATGCCGACTCGTGACGCTACGCGCGCGCCATCTACGTTTTCTTCACCAAGTCGATGGCCGACACGAATGCTTACTGCTGCACCAATACTCATTGGTAGCATAAATACCAACGAGGAGAAGTTAATCGCGACTTGATGCGCTGCCACAATGATAGGACCTAGTGGTGAAACGAGCAGTGCAACAACAGCAAACAGTGTCACTTCAAAAAACAGCGCTGCTGCAACAGGAAAGCCGAGCTTGAATAGACGAACTTGCGCTTTCCATTGTGGGCGATGCCATTCTCCAAATAGGTTGATGCTTTTCAACCGCTCTGATGTCATCACATACAGCAATAGCATGGCAAACATGACCCAGTAAACAATCGTGGTTGCTACACCACATCCAACACCGCCTAATTCAGGTGCACCAAACTTGCCGTACACGAAAATCCAGTTTAGAGGAATGTTGAGCAGCAAACCGATAAAGCCAATAACCATTGCCGGTTTCGTCAATGACATACCATCCGTAAAGCTTCTAAGCGTTTGGAAAAGTAAAAAAGCGGGTACTGCTAGTATAACGGCATGAATGTATCCCACCGTTTTTTCAGCCATCAGTGCTTCAACATCCATCAGCCCGAGAATAAACTGGGTTTGAAGCAGGACTGCAATTATCGGCACACTGATCAGCAATGCCAAAACGACGCCTTGCTGAATTTCAAACGGGATTTTCACTCTACGACCAGAGCCATTTAACTGTGCGACAACAGGGACCAATGCCATTAATAAACCCACCCCAAACAAAATGGATGGTAGCCAAATACTTGAAGCGACAGAAACCGCAGCCATGTCGGTGGCGCTAACGCCGCCAGCCATTACGGTATCAACAAACCCCATACCAGTTTGAGCGACAGATGCGATCAATACCGGGGTCGCCAATTTGATAAGACTTGATGCTTCTTCTTTATAGCGATGCACGAAAAATACTCCAGAGCGGAACAATAAGTTGAAAGAATGAGAGTACTCGAGGGCAAAAGATGTGGTGAACGGATCTGATGGTTGATTTTAGTCACGATAAGGTGAAAAAATGCCTCGGAGAAACTCCGCGCAAATGATAAACAATTGTATGTTTATATTCCATAGCTAGGTAGTGAATAGTCGATAACACTGACTGGACGCTCTCCAAGCTAAGGATACGCTTTTACTGAGAACAGCAGCGAATCATGGTAATGTTGAAGTATGCATGAGAACAAACCAGTGTTCATTAAGCCATGGCTTTATCGTCTGCGGTCTTTATTTCCGACCTGTAGCGCAGTGTATAGGGCTTAGTCTTCGACTACAGTTGGTATTAAATCAATAGGTAAAAAGAAATGTTTACAGGAATAGTTCAGGGTACGGCGAAGGTCGTTAAAATTGATAAAAAAGAACGCTTTCAAACGCACGTTGTCGAGTTAAGCGATGAACTTTGTAAAGGGTTAGAAATTGGTGCATCCGTTGCACACAACGGATGTTGTCTAACTGTGACTAAGATCGAAGGCAACCTTATCAGTTTTGATTTAATGCAAGCGACATTGGCTCTTACTAATTTAGGTCGGCTGGTGGAAGGGGATAGCGTAAACATTGAGCGCGCGGCTAAGTTTGGTGACGAAATAGGCGGGCATGGTATGTCTGGTCATATTAGTTTAACGGCAGATATTGTCGATATCATCGATACGCCCAATAACCGCACGATTTGGTTCCAACTGCCGCAAGAATCAATGAAATATGTATTAGCGAAAGGTTACATTGGTTTAGATGGCTGCTCGCTAACTATTGGTGAAGTTGAAGCGTGTCGTTTTTCGGTACACCTAATTCCAGAAACCTTGCAGCGAACGCTTTTCGGAGTGAGACAAGTAGGGGAGCGTGTTAATATTGAGTTTGATCCTCAGACTCAAGCAATTGTTGATACTGTTGAGCGCGTTCTTGCAGCAAAACAGCTTTAGAATGAGAAAAAGGAGCCTAGTGCTCCTTTTTCATTTAAGCGTTTTTATATTTCTGATGTTCACATGCTCGAGCTGTTATTCGTAATTGTCATCGATAAATAGTTCGACCTTATCTTGTAACTCATCCACTCGCATATTTAGGTGGATAGCGTGGCAACAAGCTGGGCAATCATCATAAAACTCTTGGTCACCATTACTTGCATCTAATGTAATGCCGATAGAGTGTCCGCAATGCGGGCACTTTACATACCTTTCGGTATAATTTTTCATACAACAACTCCTAATCTCGCAGGGCTTTTAAACACACTATTCATCAATGAAGTACAGCCCTTTACTTACTTTGCCTACAAGGAAAATAGGCACAATCCAAAGTTAAGTCTCCTTTGATATTAGGCAGAGTTGTTGCTAATTGAGTCGAAATAAGTACAAAACTTGACCCCAAACTCAACCTTGAGCTTAGGGTGATTTTCTGTAGTGATGTGCCTCGAGATTTTACATCTTGAAATATGCAGTGGCTTCCAAATTAATAAGAAATGATTTTATTAATAACCAGTTGAGCCTGTTCCAAGTAATGGCCGCCAAACAAATTACAATGGTTGAGAACATGGTAAAGGTTATAGATATCTTTACGTTCCTCATAGCTTGAAGAAAGTGGCATAACCGATTCGTAGCCTTGATAAAATTCTGGCTGAAATCCACCAAAAAGCTCTGTCATCGCAATATCACACTCCCTGTCCCCCCAATAGCACGCAGGATCGTAACAGATAGGACCGAATGCAGTGAGTGCCGCATTTCCATTCCATAAATCGCCATGCAACAAAGAAGGTTTCGGAGCATGGTTTGCTAGCCGCTGTTTTACGACGTCGATAAAGTTATCGATATCAACCAAGGTGACGCCTTTTTCTTTAAGGAGCTGTAATTGCCAACCTATGCGTTGCTCAGCAAAGAATACACACCATTTCTTGTGCCATTTGTTGGGCTGTAGAGTCGAACCGAGATAGTTGTCGGTATCAAAACCAAACTCTTTTTGCTCGCCCCACTGGTGTAGGTGAGCTAATTGCTGCCCAAATTTAAAGCTGTTGGGACCATCTTCTAATGGTTTCGTTGGAAGGTAGTTAAGAATTAGGAATGAGGCATTTTTGGTTTTACCAACCAATACCACCTCAGGTACAAATAGGGTTGATGTTTCACGCAAAAGATGCAGGCTTTCAGCTTCTACCTCAAATTTAGACAAAAACTCGCGATCGTTAATTTTCACAAAATAACGTTGCTCGCCATCATTGATCATGTAGCTTTCACTGATATCCCCACCAGACAGCCTTACTTTTTCCGTGATCTGGTAATCGAACAATAAAGTATCAGAAAGCTGTTGCGATATTGCTTGCCACATACAAAACCTCGCGAATCTATTTGACCACCAATAGTTTAGGATAAATAGCAGGGAGTTGGCGCTATGTTGAGCATACTTAGTAAAGAAACCTTCCTCTTAGTGTAGTCAATTTGTATAAATGTGAATCAAATCGCTTATAAGCCTCTGATTTGTTGGCTTAGCATATGGAGATGAACGTTTACAACAGGTATTATGATTTTTTTGACGTTAGTTCCATTGGTGGCATGAAAATACTGATATGTGATGACTCAGCTGTTGCAAGAAAGCTTATTGCGCGTTCTATCGTACAAGATACATCATTGCATCTTATTGAAGCGCAAGATGGTTATGAGGCGCTTAATATTCTTGCTGAGCAAAATATCGATATTTTGTTTCTCGATTTAACGATGCCTATAATGGATGGTTTTGAGGTCCTCGAATCATTACCTGTTAGTCAGTACCCGACCAACATCGTCATTATTTCTGGAGATGTTCAACAAGAGGCAAAACAGCGCTGTCTCGATCTTGGTGCTCAAGCTTTTATCGCTAAGCCTCTGACAGAAGAGCAGGTGCTCCCACTATACGAACAATTAGGACTGCATTATGCGTTCAAACCTAGTCATTCGGTTGATTCTAAAAACCAGGGTTGCGAAGAGCTTTCCTTACTAGCCAAATTCCGTGAAATTGCGAACATTGCCCTTGGTAAAGGGGCTGCGATTATGGCCGACCATTTACATGAGTTCATCCAACTTCCTGTTCCTCATGTTGGACCGTTGTCCTACGGCGAGCTTCATATGACACTGGTTGATGTGGTTGGGCGTGACAGTTCCGTTGCGGTAGCGCAGAGGTTTGTCGGTGGTGGTATTCACGGAGAGGCACTGGTGTGCTTACGTGGTAGGGATATCAATCAGATTGGGGAAAAATTAGGTTACCTCCTTGAGTTTACGCCTCATAATGAAATCATCTTGAATATCTCTAACCTACTGGTTTCGTCATTTCTCACGTCGTTAGGCGATCAACTCGACAAGCAATTCTCACTTCGTCAGCCAGGCATTGTGGATACCTTAACACCTTATTGTGAAGAGCAAGGCGAGTTGGGCGAGCTCTTTACTATCGAATACACCTACATGGCAGAAGCGCTCGATTTCGAGTGCGAGGTACTGTTTTTAATTGATAAGCCATCCGTAGAAATAATCTATGAAATCATGGAGCTAATCTAATGTCCGATATCACGCTGGACATAGCAGACTTTCATTGGGTCACACAAATTCTCGATACGATGGATTCAGGGCTTATTGTTTTGGATCAAGAGTATAAAGTGTGTGTGTGGAACAGTTTTATGCAGTCATACAGTGGCGTTCTATCACAAGAAATTCTTGGTGAATGTTTATTTGAGCATTTTGAAGAGCTGCCAAGAACTTGGCTAGAAACCAAGATAAAAGCTGCCGCCGATCTGGAAACTCGTTCTTTTTCTAGCTGGGAAAACCGACCGTACCTTTTTAAGTTCAACAATTTTTCTCCGGTTTCAAACAGCAGTGATTTTATGTATCAAGATATCGTGATCACGCCGTTAATTGGGCTTTCAGGAGAGGTCAGCCACATAGCGATTCAAGTCAATGATGTTTCTGAAACTGCGAGAAATCGCATTCATTTGAAAGAAACAAATCAACATTTGTCGGAAATCAGTCGCAAAGATGGTTTAACAGGTTTATTTAATCGCGCTTATTGGGAGCAATCATTGAAAGATGAGTTTGCTCACTTAAAAGTTATCGACGGACCATGCTCATTAGTAATATTCGATATCGACCACTTTAAGAAGGTGAATGATACTTATGGTCACCCGACAGGGGACGAAGTCATTCGTCGAACCTCTGCCTTGTTGAGAAAAACAGCAAGAAGCAGTGACATCTGCGGTCGTTTTGGTGGTGAAGAGTTTACGGTACTACTTCCTCACACAAACCAGGAGCAAGCTTGCTATTTCGCAGAGCGTTTGCGCAAAAGAATTGAGCAAGAGATCGTGAAAGTGGAAGATTTTTTGATTAATTACACGATAAGTATTGGTGTTTGCGAGTATAAGCCTTATTTTGAAACTCACACTCAATGGTTAAAGAGTGCCGATGCTGCGCTGTATCGTGCAAAAGAAAATGGTCGTAACCAAACCTGTTTGCATGAAAATGACTGAAATATAAAAAGGTTTGAAGAAACCCTGTATCCGAATTCAGTGAAGCAAAGCTCAATTGTTTGAAAATCATCCAGTTGGTTCGTGAATGTTTGTTAATATGAAATAAGTTAATGAAATTTTCTCGGCATGTCTTACTATTGAAACTATTCTGCTTTCAGCTTCGAAGGCTTGCAATAAACGGAGAAAAACAGTGGTTTTAGAAACCGATGGATATCTCGCTCTTATCGAGCACTTGTCTCTAAATCTAGATATTTTTACGACCGAAATTGGCGACACTGGATCCGAAAGCATCGAAGATGTTGTCACCGATATGGTGGCTTCAAACATCATGGCGATTTTTGAGCAAAATCCAGAACTTCACTCGAGCGTACGCTTCAAATTGTTGAAAGAGGCTGATGCAGTTGTTGAAGATCTTGGTGAGATATTGGCTGGGGTATGGCATAAAAAAGCGACCAATGAACAGATCACGTTCCTTGATGAATACATCGCTCTGGTCAAAAATCTGTTCGATAATGCTGTTGCGACTTACGACTGATATTGTTTTAACTTACAGCAATGTCCGGTTAAAGAGTGAGAGGAGTTACATTGTAACTCTTCTTATTTGCCAAAACTTAGATGCCCAGTATGGGTTGTCGATTCTTGAAATAATCACACCTCTAGACGTCGATGCATGCATAAACTGCTTGTTACCCAAGTAAATTCCGACATGATAAGTTGTACGTCTTGTTTTAAAAAACACTAGATCCCCTTGCTTGGCATCCGTCCAACTTAACTCCACACCTTGCTTTGATTGCTGCCTCGTTGTCCTTGGTAACGAGAGCTGATAAGCCTCAACAAACGCTTTTTGTACAAATGCTGAGCAATCAATTCCAGATTTCTGTGTCCCGCCTAAGCGATAAGGCGTGCCGTGCCACTCTGTGTAAAACTCGAACAAATCAGGGTTGTCCGACAATAGCTGATTTGTAGGTGTTGTCACCTGTGCTTGCTCACTAGGCTCAGGCCCAGAAGAGCAGGCGCTTAGTAGCACACTGATTATCAAAGGAAAATATACTCGACGCAAATCACCACCTGTCATCTCTATGACTCACAACTGAAATATTAGTGTCATAACCAATCCATAGTATGGGCTGCAAATCACGGTTTTGTCTCACAAATGTGACGGAATCACTGCAGAACCGATTCAACCTTAAGAAAGAATAAAAATTGATTATGGCAAAGCGAAAACGCTCACGCACATCACTTTCACTAATTCAGGCTGTCAGTGCAACATTTTTAACTATCATTGCTCTTGTTATAGCCCTTTCTGTCTCAAGTTTCAAAGGAATGGAACAGGTAGGGGAACAATTTGAAGACTTGTCGCAAAAAGCATTACCAATCGCGATGGCAAACGCAAAGTTAACCAGGAATGTATTGGAGATGGTTAAGCTACTCAACCATGGTATGCAGACTACTGAGCCGAAAGAGTTGCCTCTCATAAAAGAGCAAATCGACTCTCTTGCAACTCAAAGCACGACTTTGGTTGTGGAAGCGTCTGGTGTAGCTCAGCAACTCTCGGAGGAGTTAGACACCAAACTAGCGCGTTTACATAACATCACGCAGTCCATTTTGTTGAAGCAATCTTCGGTGATACAAATTCAAATGGATATTGATGCCGCTGTTGGTGGTTTTCGCTATGGGCTTAGCTCTATCGGTCCGGAAATGAATCGAATCAGTTCGTTCCTTAGTGCTGATAATCCTGAGTCGAGCGATGCCGCTAACCGTTTCATTGCTTCTGCAAGCTCAATGGAAAGTACGTTCTTAGTCATGATGATGCACTCAGAATTAAACAAAGCCGAAAAAGAATACCGAGAAATGCGAAATCGCATAGCCGGTATTAAACTCGCCTATGAAGACTTCCAATCTTTTCATCCTGAAGTAAGTGAATATGCAAGCTTAACCGCACCATATGAGATGGTGAAACAAGGCTTTAGTGAAAAGGGCGTGCTGCGTTTGATCCTCGCCAAACTAGAACAAGGGGAATTGCAACGTTCAGAGTTTAAACAGGCTTCGATGCTTGCGGATGAAACCATGCGGTTACTTGATCAAATCTCCCAAACCGCTGGTCAGTTGATCGATGAAAAAGAGCGGGTGGTCAACGAGACCATTGAATCGGTGAGCGTTGTGCTCGTGTTTGCGGCGTGTGTGATTTCTTTTATTATTCTGGTTACTTGGTTTAGTCTCAAGTCATGGACAAACCTAGGGTTAAGGAATGTACTAACGCGTCTTTCAGCACTTACCGAACATGATTTTCGTGACAAGGCAGAAGAAGTCGGCCCTTATGAGCTGAAAGAAGTAGCACGAAAGTTGAATCAAGTAATCGATTCCACACACGACTCCATTCAAACGGTGACGCGCAATTGTGAAACGCTTTATCAGACGGCAGAAGTAAGTCACAGTGCAGCCGAACAAACAAATGATGGGTTGGCAACACAAAATGAAGCGTTGTCGAGTATGATCACGACCATAACGGAGCTTGAAGCCTCTATTCGTGAAATAGCAATGGTGACAAATGCATCTTCACAGGACTCGCTCCTTGCAACCCAACACACTGAAAAAGGGGTTCAAGTCGTGGAACAAAACCGCGAACGTTTGGAGTCATTAGAAAGCTCTTTGGATGTAAATGAACAGTCAATGTTAGAGCTAGACCAACGTGTTAAACAGATTCGTGAAATGGTGGATATGATCAGTGGGATCGCGGACAACACCAACTTACTTGCTCTCAACGCAGCAATAGAAGCTGCCCGTGCTGGTGAGCAAGGGCGTGGATTTGCGGTTGTCGCTGATGAAGTTCGCAAACTTGCAAGTGATACCTCTCAACAAACGACGAACATCCGAGAAATGATGAGCGAGCTTATTACTGCCGCAGAGCGTTCGCGCCAAGCAGTTAATGATTCAAGAGAAGAAATGACCCACGCGCTAAAGTCCAGTAATGAAGTGAAATCGACATTCTCTGATATCAACCTCGCGGTTAAGCACATTCAAGAACGTGTTGAGCAAATCTCAGTTGCTACAGAAGAACAAGAACGAGCGACGGCAGATGTATCTCAATCCATCACGCATATTTCTGATCTTGGCGAACGCACAAAGCTGCAGCTTGAGTCTATGGTTGAGAGTTCTGAGCAAGTGGCGGAAATTGCTGGGCACCAGCAAGCAATGCTGCACAAGTATGAGCTTCATCAGACCAAGTAAATGAGATGTTTCCACCGACTAAAAGCAGAACCTCGGTTCTGCTTTTTTGTTACGGCTACCCATTCAATGGCTCCTATTTGCATTGCAAGAGTGAGTTACATCTCATCTCGTTCATTTCTAAAGGGTTTAGTTATCACAACGTGATGTTAATGCTTTGTTCGAGGGACTCGTTGACTAGAATGTCGCCAGAATTCAAAGGAACGAATCATGCAGTTATCACAAAGAGCCAGCCTCATACTAGTTAATCATCACCAAGAGCTTTTGCTTATCCACCGCGTTCGAAACGACAGACAGTATTGGGTTTTCCTTGGCGGCAGTGTTGAAGCAGGTGAGAAACCTGTTGAAGCTGCTAAAAGAGAAGCGCTGGAAGAAACCTCAATAGAACTTGGCTCGGTTAAGAAAGTTTTGGAACTCGAAAATCAAGGTCGCTTAGAAACCTATTTTCTTTCTTATGTAGGGAACTTAAAAGTGAAACTTGGGAGTGGGCCAGAGCAAATCAGAAAATCAGATGTTAATCAGTACCATTTGAAGTGGGTGCGTGTAGAGCAACTTCACTCGATTTCTTTATATCCAGAGAAAGCTAAAGCCTTTTGCTTGAAGCATAAGGAGTGGTTTTGTGATCGATAAAGTTTGCCCCGTTGTTCTACGTAATCAAAATCAAGAGATCCTACTTTTTAAACATCCGTTGGCGGGTGTTCAGCTCGTAAAGGGCACTGTTGAAGTGTTTGATGAAAGTTACATCATAGCAGCCAAGCGGGAGCTCGCTGAGGAGTCTGGTATCACACATGTTCGTTCCGCACGATATTTATGCTCATGGGACAGTGGCTTTCAAAATCAAGTATGGCATTTTGTTTTGTGTGAGTGTGCTGGCCTCGCTAATTCATGGCTGTTTCATACGCAAGACGATGGCGGACATGATTTTGCGTTCTTCTGGCACGATGTCGAGAGCGGCCTTCCCGCGAATGCACATACTGTGTTTCAGCGCGGGCTGGAAAAGGTACGAGAGTTGATAAACCAAGGCGTGATTTAAAGGAGGATTCTGTCATTGCATTGGCGGATTTGGGCGAAACGCCACAGCAAACACTATGCTTCTACTAGAAGCAAATAAAGAAGGTAGAGCAGCCGTTACTGTTCTCATCGTGTTGATAATGGCACTGTCGATCTCAAAAATGGCGATGAGATTACAAATGTTTAAGTGACTTCTATATGCTTTGCTCATTCATTCAGATAAGGAAACGGTAATGGATAAATTCGTCGTGTTTCTCTTATGCCTTTTTATGACAGTTGGCGGAGTGGTTCATCTTTATGACAACATTGTTGGTGGCTTTTTACCTTACGATTTTGCGCCACGCTGGTTGAATATGTATTGGAGCGCTTTGGGACTATTGGACTTATTAGCAGCGTATCTATTGGTCAAGCATCGCCGCTCTGGCCTAGTCGTTATGTTATTGATTCTTATAACCAATGTTATCTTTAGTTCCCACGCTCACTATACATTAGAAATATTAGATAACAACGTCGCCCTACAAATGAAGACACTGTTTTTAGGGTTCTCATTTGGGGTATCTATCTGGTTATGGAATGCGCGAAAACATAGTCAATCGCGCCAAATATTTCGTTAATTATTATTTTCACAACACTCGATTAAGGATTGTAAACAGGGACTCGTTATGAACGATTTTAAAGACTTGGCCAGTTTTGCTGGTTTCAGCGTACTGACAGGTTTGAGCTTTGCCACCACTTTCTTCAGCCTTGCTTTTCTATACAGCTCAATAGAGGCACAGCAAGTAATGAACACCAATGCTTTGGCATGTGCAGTGCTTGGTGTTGTTGGTTTATTTGTTGGTATTACTCAGTTAAACAAAAAGCGTCAGCTAGCAGAAAACTAATCTGTTCTTACACATCATGAGGATGAAGTAGTGTTTAACAGGGGTTTAGGCTTGGTCTATTCGTTTTGTTGACATACTTCATCCAACAATATTTTTTCAACCATTACTTCTTCTCTTTATTGTAGCGAAAGGGCTGCGTTAAAAGCTTATCTAATCTTTGCTCTTCTTCGTCTCTAATTTCCGGCACACCAATAACAACATCATCATGACCCAACTTAGGCTGAGCTCGGTATGTCCCAAAAAAGCGGTCCCAAACTGAAAGGAAAAAACCAAAGTTTGAGTGGGTCTCTTTTACTATCACTGAATGGTGCACGCGATGCATGTCTGGTGTAACGATGACGTTTCGCAGTTTTTGGTCCATAGATAAAGCCAGTTTTGCATTACTGTGATTAAACATCGCGCTCGCATTAAGCACAATTTCAAATACCACAATTCCGATAGGTGAAACACCTAAGATAAACACGGCTGCAATTTTTACTCCCATTGAAATGATTATTTCGAAGGGATGAAAGCGTGCGCCTGTAGTGACGTCTATGTCGAGATCGGCGTGATGCATTCGGTGAATCTTCCACAGCGGCTTTACATGATGAAAGACAACATGCTGAGCGTAAATGACGAAATCAAGCAAAATGACGGTTAGAAAAATATTTAACCAAGCGGGGAGGGACAGAATATTGAGCAGCCCCCATTGTTGCTCCTGAGCTATGACCGCAGCTTGAAAGGCGGCGATAGGCATGATTAAAGCAATAACTAGGCTGTTAAAAGCAACCAATGACAAGTTATTGACCCAGCGAAACCTGCGCGAAGCGGTCAGTGTTTTTCTAGGCAATTTGTTCTCCCAAATGGCACAAAGCAATAATACGCCAAGGAAAAAGCCTAATCTGAGCCATGAGGGTTCTTGAAATGTCGTTTCTGTCACTGTCATTCCCTTATTTATTTCTTTATCTATGACCGAGATAAGTGTGAAATTATTTCAACACACTGCTGATGGGCTTATCTTGAGGCGAAACCATAATATCAGTAGAATCGCGCTCTACTTTTTACTTGGCATTACTTACCATGAGAATTCACGCTTTCCACCGTTTATATCAGTACCGACAATCTATCTCAACCAAGCCTTTCAACGCGCGTGGATGTAAAGTGGTTCGTTGCCAATATTGCCAGGTTTCTGAGCAACACTGTTTGTGCGACCTTCAGCCAAACATTAAGGCTAATATTGCATGTATGTTGATTGTTTCTGAAAACGAAGTATTTAAGCCAAGTAATACCGGTCGTCTAATCGCTGATACGATTCAAGAGACTTACGTGTATCAATGGAACCGAACAGAACCGTCTGAAGAGATGCTAGCGCTACTACAGGATGACAGTTACCAACCGGTGATTGTATTTCCTGCAGACTATGTGGATGATCCCTCTCGTTTAATTGAAGATCTAGAGCCAGGGCGATTGGTAAAAGAAGATGTCGAGAACAAAAAATGGTTGCTGATCTTTATTGATGGTAGCTGGCGTGAGGCACGAAAGATATTCCGTCGTTCTGATTTTCTTAAATCTTTGCCTGTGCTTTCCATTGAGCCGGAATCTCTGTCTGAATACATCATGCGCCGCTCCGAGAATGATCAGCATCTTTCAACCGCCGAAGTCGCGACATTAGTTTTAAAACAAGCTGGTGAGCCTAAAGCTGCGGAATGCCTTCAATTGTGGTTTGAAGCCTTCAGAGAAACTTACATGCTGAGCAAGACTCGAGTCAAAAGCGACCCTAACCAGCCACACTTGAAACGTTTCAAAGAGTGGATGAAAACCGAGAGCTGACTCTAAGGAATGAGCTTTTGTTGATGGTATGTTGTTCAACTGGCTTCGGTGAGGGGATAAATCTGCATTCGGTCACGGTTTGCAGGCGTACAGATATGGATAATGCCATCAGTTTATACTTTTGACTCTAGCCATTTTTGAGAGTCGTTTGAAGCATTTTTTAGGAGAGAAATACATGTATTACGGCTTTGATGTCGGTGGCACTAAAATTGAATTTGGTGCATTTAACGAGAAGCTTGAGCGTGTAGCGACGGAACGTGTACCTACACCAACAGACAACTACGAGCTGCTGGTTGATACCATTGCGGAATTGGTGAATAAATACGATACAGAGTTTGGCTGCGAAGGTACGATTGGTCTTGGCCTACCAGGTATGGAAGACGCCGATGATGCAACGGTACTAACAGTTAACGTTCCTGCGGCAAAAGGCAAACCACTTCGTGCTGATCTAGAAGCTAAAATCGGTCGCAGCGTAAAAATTGAAAACGATGCAAACTGTTTCGCGCTTTCTGAAGCCTGGGATGAAGATCTTCAAGATGAACCATCTGTACTAGGTTTGATCCTTGGTACTGGTTTTGGTGGCGGCTTTATCTACGAAGGCAAAGTATTCTCTGGCCGCAACCACGTAGCGGGTGAGGTGGGTCACACACGTCTTCCTATCGACGCATGGTTCCACCTGGGCGAAAACGCACCATTACTTGGCTGTGGCTGTGGCAACAAAGGCTGTTTAGATAGTTACCTATCTGGTCGTGGTTTCGAGCTTCTTTACGCGCATTACTACGGCGAAGAGAAGAAAGCGATCGACATTATTAAAGCGCACGCAGAGGGTGAAGAGAAAGCAGTAGAGCACGTCGAGCGCTTTATGGAGCTGCTAGCGATCTGCTTTGCAAACCTGTTTACTGCAACAGACCCACACACCGTTGTACTTGGTGGCGGCTTATCTAACTTCGAATTGATTTACGAAGAGATGCCAAAACGCATCCCTAAACACTTATTGTCTGTGGCTAAGTGTCCTAAGATCATCAAAGCAAAACACGGTGATTCAGGTGGTGTACGCGGCGCTGCGTTCTTAAACATCAAGTAATGACTTAAACCTTACTCGATATAAAGTAAGAAGAAATTTAAAGCCCCGTTTAGACTTTCAAGGTTAAACGGGGCTTTTACTTATATACCGAAGTAACTTGTATACCCAAGTAACTCATATACCTAAGTAATTTCGGTATGCTCGGGTATGGATCATGAACAAAAGTAGCATGCATAAAAAACTCACGACGAATCGTGAGTTTTCTGTTTGCAGCTAAGCTTATTTGTTCTTTTTGCCTACGCCCAGGTTTTCTTTTTGAGCTAGGGTGATTTTGCTAAAGCCTAATTTTCTGAAGTAGTTGTCGCGGTAGTTTCGCACCGCTTTAGTGTCAGACACTGCTTCGATTTGTTGCTCCATCTTTAGGAACTCAGTGATATCGATACCTTCGGCTTCTGCAACTGCTTCTTGAATGTTGCGGTGTTGCTGGTATGAGAACGTCAGTTCTTTATCTTGGTCTTTGTAAGTGTAAAGAATGGTGCGAGCCATAGCTGTCTCTCTGAAAAGGTTTCTGTATATTAAACAAAAAGGCCAGACTCGCTGACCTTTGAATTTCTAGTTTGAGCTAGATTCTGCCTTGAAGTGGGATAATTGTCACGCTTTCTCCCGCTTTTACTGTATCAATAGCTGGGGAGATTTCGATCAAACAGTTTGCCTCACTCATTGAGCGTAAAATACCAGAGCCTTGCTTGCCTGTTGTACGAACGGTTAAACGGCCAGTGTTATCCAGTTCATAGATTCCTCGACTAAACTCGGTACGACCTTGGCGAGAGCGAAGGTTTTCAGTCGCGATGGCATTCACTTTCAGAGGCTTCCAGCCTTGTTCGCCTTGCATCTTACGCAGTGCAGGCTCGACAAAGTTGATGAATGAAACCATCACGGCAACAGGGTTGCCCGGCAGACCAAAGAACGGCTTGTTGTTGATTTGACCAAACGCTAATGGACGTCCCGGACGCATGTTGATTCGCCAAAAATCGATTTGACCAAGTTTATCCAAGGCAAGTTTGATGTAATCCGCATCACCAACGGATACGCCACCAGAAGTCATAACCACGTCCGCTTGCGCCGATGCGTTTTCCAATGCTTCAATCATTAACTGTTCGTTGTCTTCCAGAATACCGAAGTCCAAGATCTCGCAGCCGAGCTTTTCAAGCATGCCCATGATGGTAAAACGGTTGGAATCGTAGATAGAATTCGCTTTTTGCTCTGTTCCCGGCGCTTGTACTTCGTCACCGGTGGAGAACACGGCAACTTTCAATTTTCGGAATACATTCGCTTCACCAAAGCCAAGCGAAGCGATCATGCCCATTTCTGGAGAGGCGAGGCGAGTGCCTGCGGTAAAGACGTCACTGCCGATAGCGAGATCTTCACCTGCTTGACGAACGTTTTGGCCTGCTTTGATATTCGCACCGTTAAAAGTGACCTTGTCACCTTCTTGAGTGGCTTGCTCACGCATGACCACTGTATCGCCGTTACGTGGTGTTGGTGCGCCAGTCATGATCTTAACTGCTTGACCAACTTCCAGAGGCTGATCGTAAGCATGGCCCGCCATCACTTCAGCAACCACTTGGTAGCTATCACGGTCAACATCATCACTGCGGATGGCATAACCGTCCATCGCGGAGTTGGTGTATTGCGGCACATTTACTGGTGAAACGATATGTTCCGCAAGAACGCGGCCATAGGCGTTTTCAATCTTGCATGCTTCTATTTCCGAAACCGTGTTCACCAAAGAAAGGATTTTCTCTTGGCCTTGAACCACAGAAAGGAAAGCAGGAGAAAGTGTGTCGCAACATGCGGCTTCTTTCTCTTTAGATTTTGGTGCTTTTGCATCTTGAACGTATTGAAGAACAAATTGAGCGATGGCATCCAAATCATTGATGTTCATTTGAGGGAGCTCAGAATCTAACCCCGCAGTGTTTGAAGCGATAGCGATGATGTTTTCATCGTTTGGATAAAGCCAAGGCTTGCCGACTTCTTCACGGTGCAATTCGATTTTAGGAAACGCGATGTTTTTGCAGCCTTCGACCAAAACCACATCAAGCATGTCTTCATCAAAACGTGTTAATAGGTATTCAAACTCCGCTTCGGCTTCTGGCGTTTCTGTCATTAACGCAAAACGGTTGCGAGAAGCAATCAGCATTTGAGATGCGCCAGCTTTGCGTAAACGGTAGCTGTCTTTACCCGGCTTATCGACATCGAAGTTGTGATGAGCATGTTTTAGCATGCCAATGCGCAGGCCCGCTTCAGTTAGCTTTGGCAATAGAGCTTCAAGTAGTGTGGTTTTGCCTGTGCCTGAATAAGCCGCAAAACCAAGAATAGGAATGTTTAGCGTGTGTTTCATGATTCTAATTGTCCAAATTGCGCCAGTTCTTCCGGAGTGTTCAAGTTGACGAAACAGTTTGGTGAGTCGCTAAAGTCAACGTAACTGGTATTGCACTCTTTGTAGAGTAGAATGATTTTGCGGTCGCCACGTTCTAAAAATGCGGTGAGTTTTGGCAGTACGCGCTTGTGGTAGAGCGTAAAAACAGGTTGCTGATGGTCACCATCATGCGCGACCAAAATATCGCTGTCTTCTTTGACGAACTGGCAGAAACGCTCGACAAGGTCGGTGTTGATTTGTGGGCTATCGCAAGGTACAAATCCGACCCAGTCAGTTTCAGCATGCATCAAACCCGCGTGAATACCGCCCATAGGCCCAGGGAAATCTTTGAATTGATCACTAAATACGAAACCAAATTTGCTGTACGCATCTTGGTTTCGGTTGGCATTAATTAAAATGCGTGGAGTTTGTGGAGATAAACGCTCAATAACGTGTTCGATGAGTGGCTTCTGATTTAACTCAATCAGACCTTTATCTTTTCCACCCATACGGCTGGCTTGGCCACCAGCCAAAATGACCCAACTAGTTTGTGTTGGTTGAAGCATATGCATTCTCTTGGGATGTTTCTTTTGGTATGACATACAACAGAGGAGACTCTATCAAAGTCTTGTCTTTAATCCACCACTGTTTTTTACATAAGTCGGTCAGTGCGTTGGCCTGATGGCTTGTCACCACGATACTGGAACCACGATCCAAAAGATCTTTCGCCATCATTACCAATCGTTCAATGGATTCTTGGTCTAAAGACGCACTTGGCTCATCCATCAATAAAATCGACGGTTTTAAAATCCAAGCCCTTGCCATGGCAACGCGCTGTTTTTCACCGCCGGACAACACGGAAATATGTTCGTCCGCTAAGGTTTCTAAACCTACCATGCGCAGCGCGTGAATAACTTGAGCTCGCTTATCTTTTTGCGTGTCTTGTTGATATTTCACTCCATAGACTACGTTTTCATATACAGTGCCGTCAAAAAGGTAAGGGGATTGATGGAGATAAATCACATCGACACGACCATTGCGACACGTCAGTCTTTTCAGCCACGTATCTTTTGGCGCAACAACATCGCCAGTAGAGGGTTTGAGCAAGCCAGCAAGGATTTTGAGTAGGGTAGTTTTGCCCACACCATTGTCACCCTTGAGATAAATGGCATCATTTGGGCCGATGGCTAACTCAGGGATGTGGAAAAGCACACGCTCTTTAAAGCGCATGGATAACTGTTCGGCGGTGATTTTTATAGTCATAATTCGCCTCGACATGGGGTTAATGGTGAGTCGTTTGTTTGCTTCATGTTCTATGTTCTGAGGTAGCCTTTGCCTCTCATGCTTGATAAGAAGAAGTTTAGAGCCAACGCTAAAGATAGTAATACAATTCCTAATGCAACTCCTTGCGCAAAAGCACCTTTACTGCTTTCCATTGCGATAGCCGTGGGAATATTTCGCGTCACGCCCATAATGTTCCCACCAACCATCATTGAGCAGCCCACCTCGGTCACGATACGTGAAAACCCTGCAATGATAGCCGCAAGTAGAGGAAAGCGGGTTTCCCAAATCATCGTTGCTGCCAAGCGCGGAATGGAGACGCCCAGCGTGATGGCAGTTTCCACTGCACGACGGTCGCTAGATTGTAATGCACCATGCATCATCGATACCAAAACAGGGAAGCAGATCACCATTTGGCCGAAGATCATTGCCTTCTGAGTGAACAGCATTTGCCAGTCTCCCCAAGGGCCAGAGCGCGACAGCAACATGTACAGCAACAGGCCAATCACCACCGTAGGGACCGCTTGCAGCGTATTTACGATCGACAACAAAAACCATTTACCGCGAAAGTCGGTATACGCCAGTACAAAGGACATCAAAATAGCCGGCAATACCACTAGGGATATTGCCGTAATAGAAACACTAAAGGAGACCGCAACGATCTCCCATAGGTCTGCATCAAAATTCACCAGTAAGCGAAGCGCTTCCAGTGTTGTATCAGCAAGATTCATATTGCGTTATTTGCTCTCAGCATTCGCAACAAACAGTTGTTTACCGTTTAGGCGGAAACCATTGATAAGTTCCTGTCCGCGAGGGTTTACCAACCAATCACTGAATGCCTTCGCACCTTGGTAGTTGATCGTTGGGTAACGCTCAGGGTTAACAAGAATAACTTGGTACGGGTTAAACAGTTTTTCATCGCCTTGGAACAGAATTTCTAGATCCAATTTGTTTTGGTAAGCCAGCCATGTGCCGCGGTCCGTCATGGTGTAGCCTTGCATTTCAGACGCCATGTTTAGAGTTGGGCCCATACCTTGACCTACGCTACGGTAGCCACCAAAGTTCGGTTCGATTTTAGTTTGAGCCCAGAAGCCCATTTCTTTTTTGTGCGTACCAGAATCATCGCCGCGAGAGATGAACGTTGCGTTTTTGTTTGCGATCTCTTTGAATACATCTAACACGCCTTCGTCATTTTTGATTGTTGCTGGGTCAGCTTTCGGGCCTACAATCACAAAGTCGTTGTACATTAGCTTGCGAGGTAAAACGCCGTAGCCTTTCTCAACAAATGCGCCTTCAGCTTTTGGTGCATGTGTCATCACCAAATCTACGTCACCGTTTTCGCCCATTTTTAAGGCTTTACCCGTACCTGCAGCAATAACATCGACTTTGTAGCCCGTGTCTTTTTCAAATTGTGGAAGTAGGTAATCAAGTAAACCTGAATGGTAGGTACTGGTTGTGGTTGCAAGGCGAACGTGTTCTCCGTCTTGAGCAGAAAACGCAGAGTAACTTACAAGCGTGATTGACGTTGCAGCCAGAGTTAGCGCAATTTTTTTCATTTTTATGTGTTCCTTTCCAATGATTCTTTGGAATCTCTCCAGGTTTTAGGGAGAAGCCTTTTTGGACGAGAGCGATTAGCGTAATACGCAAGTTGTCTTAGGGTGTTGGAATAAGCAAACATCAACATCCTGAGATCACTTAAATGCGCTCCGTATCCACCTTATAGCAAACAAGATGCCAACCTTTTACAAGCTTAAAGTGCTTGGTTTATGCACTAAATCATGGGGTTATTTGCATAAAAGTTTGCGTTGGTACAAAATGTCGCACTTTTTGTAGGGTATCTCTGTTTAAACTTGGTACACTCTGTCCCATCTAAATCCATCTGGGGTAAATATGTCTACTCAATCCCATCTTAGTACAAACCAACAATATAGCGCCTTTTCCGTACTGGTCGTCGATGATGAATTAGGCATGCAAGCCATCTTGAAAAAGGCATTGGGTAAGCTTTTTTCACATGTCGATACAGCTGGTAGCATCGAAGAAGCAGAACAACTGCGTAATTCTCGACATTATGATCTGATCTTACTGGATATTAATCTGCCAGGGCGTTCTGGAATTGAGTGGGAAGAAGCGTTTGAAGATGATGACAAACGTGCCGATGTGATTTTTATGACGGGTTATGCGGATTTAGAAATTGCCATTCGAGCTCTACAGCTCGGTGCTTCCGACTTTATCCTCAAACCATTCAACCTTGAGCAGATGTTAAAAGCGGTCAGTCGCTGTATGGATCGCCGTTTGAACGAACGCATGCAGTACGCGATGACACGCGATTACCAACGTCACAATACCTCAGAGATCATCGGCGGCTCAGAAAAAACGCGTCTGCTTAAGCAACTTATTAACCAATTTGCACCATCACGCGCTTCTGTTTTGGTTGAAGGTGAGTCGGGTACGGGTAAAGAGCTAGTTGCACGAGGTATTCACCAGGCGAGTGGGAGAACGGGCCCGTTTGTGCCAATCAACTGCGGTGCGATTGCACCAGAGCTTTTAGAAAGTGAGTTGTTTGGTCATACATCGGGCGCGTTTACCGGTGCAAAAAAATCGCGTGAAGGTTTGTTCCGTGTTGCGAACGGTGGCACCTTATTTCTTGACGAAATCGGGGAGATGCCACTTGCAATGCAGGCATCATTATTGCGTGTGTTAGAGCAGCGTACGATTCGCCCTGTCGGTTCAGAAAGAGAGATCAGTATTGATGTCCGTATTGTTGCCGCCACCAACCGTAATCTGCAAGAAGAGGTCAATCAAGGTAATTTCCGCAGTGACCTCTATTACCGTTTAAACGTTCTGAAAATTGAAGTGTGTCCGCTGCGAGAGCGCAAAACCGACTTATTTGAGTTGGTGCCATTTTTCAGCAACATGCTGACGCGCGAGCTCGGTATGCCTGCGCCCAAATGGGCTCACGAGGATATGGAAGCCATGAGTGAGTACGATTGGCCGGGAAACATTCGTGAGCTCAAAAACTTGATTGAGCGTTGTATCTTGCTTGGCAAACCACCTGCACACTATTGGCGAGAGCTGAATGGCGGGCATTCACTGCCTAATGTATCGATTACTGTTTCTCACTCTGCTGAGTTACCAACCTTTAGAGAAGGCAAAGAATTTACTGGCGAAGGCTATCCAAACAGCTGGACGTTAAAAGAAGTCGAGAAAGCACATATTAAACAAGTCGTTAACTTGCATGAAGGCAATAAGTCTGCTGCTGCTCGTGACTTGGGCGTAGCTCGCAAGACCTTAGAACGTAAGTACAAAGAATGGGATTCTGAGGGTGAGGAATATGCCGACTAACGGCCCACAGCACAAAGGATTGTCAAAATGGACGCACCGTTTTAAAACCATGGTGCGTTATCGCTTGTTATTCTTAACCTCTGCGCCGATTTTCCTCACATTGTTAGCTCTGATCGGCATTACCATTTATTGGTCTATTCATTACACGTGGCAAAATGCGCTGCTTGATGTCTCGGAACGTCTTGGTGTTGCAAATAACAGTGTAACGTTGTTACAGCAAAAGCAAGCCAATTACGTGCGGGCGTTTGCCGATTCGTACGATTTCCGTATTCGCATTAATAAAGGAACGCCACAAGGTGACCTGCAAAAGTGGGTCACAGAGCAGAAGAAAAGATATGCTTTAGATTTTCTCTCTTTCCAACGCGTTAATTCCATGGAAAACAAATTCCGCTTTATGGATCTCACCAAGCGCGAATCGTTTTTTGATGTACTCAATAAAGAAGAACTCGAACGCCTCGATCCTGAACTCGCCAAACGAGCAGAAGTGCCTATTCTTGCTGATGGTGACAGGGAGGCGCGTGGGTTAGTCAGTCGAACCGTGATTCCGGTATACAGCCAAGCGAACGATTTGATCGGCTTTCTTGATGGTGGTTTGCTCCTTAACAACAGCACAGTGCTGGTGGATCAAATCCGCGATCTCATTTACTTAAGTGATAATGACCGCCTTCGCCCTGTGGGTACGTTGACGGTATTTCTCGATGATTTGCGTGTGAGCACCAACGTTCCTTTAGACAGCGATCATAGACTAGGGCGCGCTATAGGCACTCGCGTGAGCGCCGAAGTGTATAACCAAGTACTTTCTAAGGGTGAACAGTGGGTTGATCGCGCTTATGTGTATGACGCTTGGTATATTACGGCGTATCAACCAATCAAAGACCAATACGACAATGTTATTGGTATGCTTTATACCGGTTACCTCATGTGGCCATTCGTTAAAGCCTACATGACCAACATTGCCGAAATCAGCTTGATTACGGTTATGTTATTGCTGGTTTCTGGCGTGATGGTATATCGCGGTTCTTATGATCTGTTTCGACCGATCGAACGCATTCACAAAGTGGTGAAGCAGGTCCAACAAGGTAAAGAAAAACGGATTGGCCCGTTAGGATTAGATGCCGATCATGAACTTGCGCAGTTAGCCAGACAGTTTGATGATATGTTAGACGCGCTAGAAGAGCGCAAAATTGAACTGAAAAACTCCGCAGCTCAACTTGAATGCAAAGTTCAAGAGCGTACGGCAAGCCTGAGAGAAAAAACCCAAGATCTTGAACTGCATATTCAATTGCTCAACCAAACCCGCGACAAACTCGTTGTTCATGAAAAACTGGCAGCGCTGGGAGAACTCACCGCGGGGATTGCTCACGAAATTAATAACCCAACCGCCGTGATTCTTGGCAACGTAGAATTGATCCATTTTGAATTGGGTGACGATGCAAGTCGAGTACAAGAAGAAATTGATGCGATTCACGCGCAAATTGATCGTATCCGCAATATCACACGCAGTTTATTGCAATACAGTCGCCAAGGCGGTGTTCAAGATGAAATCACTTGGCAACATGTCAATCCTATTATTGATGAAAGCATCACCTTGGTTAAAACTGGCACCAAGAAACGCGACGTTGAGTTTGTGACTGACCTACAAGCGCATACGTCCGTTGAGATAAACCGTCACCACTTGCTACAAATCTTAGTTAATTTGCAAATGAACGCCATTCACGCAATGAGCGGTAAAGGAACTTTAACAGTAGTCAGTGAAGACTGGATTGAAGAGGGTGAAGTGAAAGGAGCTGCGATTCATGTTATCGATGAGGGCTGCGGTATTAAACCAGAAAACTTGAGTCGAATCTTCTCGCCATTTTACACAACGAAACGAGAAGGCACAGGGTTAGGGCTATCGGTCTCCCAAAGTATTCTCAGCCAAACGGGTGGTGAGTTAAAAGCAGAGTCTGAATGGGGAACAGGCAGTAAATTCAGTATTTATTTACCTAAAAAAGCCGAACTGATCCTAGAGGTGACGAACATCGCTTAGTCACTTTTTTGAAGCATTAATGGAAAAAGAGCCACTGACGATAGTGGCTCTTTTTTGTATTTAATGACGCATTTATGTTTACGCTTTTGCTTCTTAGAAACCTTACAATGATTTCACTTGGAGTGAATTAATAAAAACAACACTTGCAGTATGTAGCATGAACAAGTACCGTTGCCCGGTTTTTCTAAATACACCCCAATTGCTAAGGTAAAGGTTTTGATCTCCACAGCGAATATTACTCAACAATTCGGCGCTAAGCCGCTATTCGAAAACATTTCAGTTAAGTTCGGCGAAGGCAATCGCTATGGCTTAATTGGAGCTAACGGTTGTGGTAAATCAACCTTTATGAAGATCCTCAGCGGCGAGCTTGAGCAAACCAGTGGTAACGTAAGCTACGATCCAAACGAGCGCGTTGCAAAACTGAACCAGGACCAGTTCGCTTACGAAGAATTTACGGTAATCGATACCGTTATCATGGGTCATAAAGAGCTATGGGAAGTGAAGAAAGAGCGTGACCGCATCTACTCACTTGCTGAAATGAGCGAAGAAGACGGCATGAAAGTGGCTGACTTAGAAGTTCAGTTTGCTGAAATGGACGGCTACATGGCAGAAGCCAAAGCGGGCGAACTTCTTCTTGCGGTGGGTATTCCAATGGAGCAGCACTTCGGTCTAATGAGTGAAGTAGCACCAGGCTGGAAACTTCGTGTGCTTCTAGCGCAGGTTCTATTCGCAGACCCAGATGTGATGCTTCTTGACGAACCTACCAACAACTTGGACATGGACACAATCCGTTGGTTGGAAGACACGCTAAACGCGCGTAACTGCACAATGATCATCATTTCGCACGACCGTCACTTCCTAAACTCAGTATGTACACACATGGCTGACTTGGACTACGGTGAACTACGTGTTTACCCAGGTAACTACGACGAGTACATGACGGCGGCTTCTCAAGCTCGCGAACGTCTACTAAACGACAACGCTAAGAAGAAAGCACAAATCGCTGAGCTACAAACGTTCGTTGCGCGTTTCTCTGCAAACGCATCGAAAGCAAAACAAGCGACATCTCGTGCGAAGCAAATCGACAAGATCAAATTGGACGAAGTGAAAGCGTCTAGTCGTCAAAACCCATTCATTCGTTTTGAACAGTCTAAAGAGCTGTTCCGTAACGCTCTGATTGTAGAAAACCTGAGCCAAGGTTTTGAAGAGGACTTGTTCTCAGACTTCAATGCAATTTTTGAAGTGGGAGAGCGCGTTGCGATCATCGGTGAAAATGGTGTGGGTAAAACAACACTTCTAAACACGCTTGCTGGTGTACTTGAACCGCGTGCTGGTGAGTTCAAATGGTCTGAAAATGCAAACATCGGTTACTACGCGCAAGACCACGCGCATGAGTTTGCCGAAGACATGAATCTAACGGATTGGATGGGTCAATGGCGTCAAGAAGGCGACGACGAGCAAGTCGTTCGTGGTTTCCTTGGTCGTATGCTGTTTGGTCAAGACGACATTAAAAAGTCAGTAAAAGTACTGTCTGGTGGTGAGCAAGGTCGTATGCTGCTTGGTAAGCTAATGATGCACAAGCCAAACATGCTGCTAATGGACGAACCTACTAACCACATGGATATGGAATCGATTGAATCTTTGAACACGGCGCTTGAGCAATACAAAGGCACGTTGTTCTTCGTCTCTCACGACCGTGTATTCGTAGACTCGCTAGCAACGCGTATTATCGAAATCCGCGATGGTAAAATCACAGACTTTAAAGGCACTTACTCTGAGTTCCTAAAATCTCGTGGCGTTGACGCGTAATTACTCGCAAAGCGTTTAAAAAGCAAAAGCCTCGCTATTTAGCGAGGCTTTTTTAATATTTGGCCTTAATCCTTAAACTGACCGGTTATATACGCATAGATTCCGACTACGCCAAAGGTAATAATCATAGAAAGCATGATACCGCTGGGCGTAAGCAGAAAATTCCACAATTGGTCATTATTCATAGTCCACATCCTCTGTGAATCCGCATTATTGGTTTTAGTTTACACTGAAAAGGTGTTATTGGTTGCCTTTTACATCAAATTCAACCTTGTCGGCTCCTGTAAACACTTGGAAGCGCAAACCTTTCGCACGTGCAATGGTCGTAATACCAAATTGCTTCGCTAGATCTAACCCCATTTGAGTAACGCCAGAGCGAGAAAGCAGAACAGGAATGCCCATTTGAGCCACTTTAATCACCATCTCTGATGTAAGGCGACCAGTTGTGTAGAAAATTTTATCTTCACCTGTTTCTTCTTTGAGCCACATCTCACCTGCAAGTGTATCCACTGCGTTGTGACGGCCGACATCTTCCACAAATGACAACACTTCATTACCTTTGCAAACCGCACAGCCGTGTACTGCGCCCGCTTTTTTGTAGGTGTCGTTGTAATGAGTTAACGCTTCCAGCGCAGAATAAATCTCTGACTGCTTAAGAGGAACTTGAGGCACTTGATAATTTTCAAGCTGCTTCATCACGTTGCCATACATAGTGCCTTGGCCACAACCTGAGGTGACGGTTTTCTTTTTCAGGGCGCCTTCTAAGTGTTCAGTGTTTTCTTTAGTAATCACCGCTGCGGAATGCGTTTCCCAGTCAATAATAACGGATTCAATCGCGGCTGGATCGGACAGGAAGCTTTGGTTTTTTAAATAACCCAGTACTAGTGCTTCTGGACGCGAACCTAGCGTCATGAGCGTGACCACTTCTTTCCAGTTCAGCATGACCGTAAGAGGACGCTCGCAAGCGATTTGCTTCGTGAGCTTTTCGCCGTACTCGTCGTACACATCGACTTCAATGGTTTGCAGGGGATTTTCACTGGTTTTAATAATATTTGGTTTCAGCACAGTCGTGTCCTAGTGATTAAGAGCGTTAGGTTGCTACGCATTTTAGCTTGTTAAGTGGCTAGCAAATCTCATTCCAAAATAGCGGTTCCCACAGAAATTGCGAGGTTTTATGTCAACAATGCATTAAAACTGCGAGTTCGCAGTAATGACACATCAATACATTTGAGTTTCGTCTAGTTTGGTACTTATAGCCTGAGGGAGTATATAGACTAAGTTATATCAGCTTGGCGCGTTTATTGCTTCGAAGACAATAAAAATGGTCGAAAACGGGGGCAAAATCTCCCGTGTGTTTTCAGACCAAAAATAGAAAGACTGGGTGAGTTATGTCGGATAAGAAAGATTTCGAAAAAAATTACGAAAAGACTGAGGATACATGGCCAATCGGCGTAGAGCTTGTTGAGCATGAGATCAGTACAGGGATTTGGGTGACAACCCAATGGCAGTTGACAGGATTTGCGCTGAATCCGACGGAAGAGACTCCAGATGTTTGTCTGTTGCAATTACATAAAGACGAGCGTACAGACTACCGCTTTAACTTAAGCTCTCAGCAACCTAAACTCTTTTTAGTGATGGATAACGTCGAGTCTGGTGAAAAACCAGCGATACAGTTACTGACGGCTTCACAATCTGTTGCGGCGCAATATATGGATGGTGATAACCTTGTACTATCTAACGATATGCCGTTAGCCGTTCAGGCTTGGATGGAAGCCTTTATTGGTCGTCACGGTGAGTTGTTAGAAGTAAGACGAAAGAAACGCAAAGGAGCAGGCAGAGCAAATGGCAACTAGTTTTTTAAGCCGTTGGTCGAAACGTAAACTAGAAGAATCTTCCCAACATGCTGAAGAGATCACGCCGATAGCAGAGACGGAGCAATCCGAAGATAGTGTCACAGCGCTTTCAAACGCTGACGAAAGCTTAGATGCTTTGAACGTCAATGAGGATAGTCAGGCTCCAGACATTACCGCGAGTGTAGAGACTGAAAAAACCGAAGAAATGTCTGTGGCGCAACTGCTGGTTTCTGAAGCTTCAGAAAGTGTTAAGAAAGCTGCGCTGCGCAAAATGTTCTTGTCCGAAGAATTTAACGTGCGTGACGGCCTAGACGATTACGATGATGATTACAGTAACTTAAAGTCACTTTCTCAAGACGTCGCTGAGACGCTGCGTGATTGGGTTAAAGACAAAGTGGAAGACGAACCAGACGCCGAAACTGCGCAAGGGTCTGAGCTTAACGCTAACGATATCGCATCTGAGGTAGTTGAAGACGCAGAGTCAAACACCGACAAAAGTGGCCAAATTACTCAAGATGAAAGTGATACTTTTGCTGAAGAATCACAGCCTAACGAGGTGAGACAAAATATACCACACAAAGAATAGGTACATTTTGACTAAACACTCAATGAGCCGGCTGAGACAAAATGTCTCAACCGGTTTTTTTATCCCTACTATTTGTCAGTAAAATTGATAACCTATTGATTTTCAGTTGATATTTTATTGGCATGACACTTGCTATTTGTTGCTCAATACCAATCTGGTTGAAGTTAGTACGGACGCACTGCGTAGTATTCATCGCCTATAGACGGCGGAATAAGAATTCTCATTGATAAGTTAATCAGCAGAATCTCCGGCGCTAACTACACTAAGAGATGGAAAAGACTATCCATGTTCATAAATGGAATTGAGCAATGCTGAAACAATTATTAGAACAAGCAACTTCCAATAACGGTAAAGCGAGGCTGTACGCTTTCGAAAATACCGTAGAGTTGACCAATCTTATTCCACCAACCGTAAGCTATGAAAGCGGCGGTAATACTTTGATTGTGGGCCCAACAGCAATCATCGAAAGTGCGGCAGCGCAATTGTCGCAAATGAACAGCCTAACGCTGCTTTCTACCGATGGCGAAAAGGGCACAAATCCCGAGCTTTATTACGCCAATTCGGTTCAGGTTTCAGGGTTCTTAGGTACGTTTGAAGTTCTGATTGAAAATCATGGTTTGACCAACAACCTTGCCAAGGTCGCGACCAATAGCGATTGTTTCGATATCGTACTCGATCTTTGCCTTAACAGCTGCATGTCGGAAGAAGTCCCAGTACCGGGCTACTACCCAGTAGGTCGTGGCTATCCGAAACTGGCTGAAGCGTTGGAAGAGATTCCAACCTTAATGGGGACGTTCGATAAACCGAAATTCTTCCGTTTAGATACCGATTTATGTGCACACAGCTCTCGTGGCGTAAAAGGTTGCGAACGGTGTGTGGATGCTTGTCCGGCAGGGGCACTATCGAGTGAAGGCAGCGACAGAACGGGCCATCGCATCGAGATCAACCCATACCTATGTCAAGGTGTGGGTACTTGTGCTACAGCGTGTCCGACAGAAGCGATTCATTACGCACTGCCAAACCCTGAAGATACGCAAAAGTTTATTGAACGTACGCTCGCCAACTATGAGCAAGCGGGTGGTTTAGATCCTATCGTATTGATTTGTAGTTCTCGCCACGAGAGCTACAACGTGATGGCACTAAAAGCACTGCCAGATAATGTGATTCCAATTGTGGTGGAAGAACTGCCTTCGGTTGGTATTGATACTTGGTTCGCCGCGCTTGTGAATGGTGCTACTCAGGTGCTGTTTGCGGCTTCACGTTTTATGCCTCAAACCATTATTCGTGTGCTTAATAGCGAAGTAGGTATTGCTCAAGAGCTGCTCGGTCAGCTTGGTATCGCCAAAGAAACCATCGACATTCTGTATCTAGAGTCACTACGTGAAGGTGCTCCGACACTTTGTACTGAGTCTTTTGATTTGGCATTAGGTGATTTGCAAGGTAACAAACGTCAGCGTCTATTTACGGCCTTGGATGCGTTGTCCGCATCACGTATTCCAGTTGAGAACATTGTTGAACTTCCAGCGAACGCACCTTACGGCACAGTCTCTTGTGAAAGTAAAGATTGTACGTTGTGTATGAGCTGTGTGGCAGTTTGTCCTACACGTGCACTTCATACCGATGGTCAATCTCCGTCGCTTAAATTCGTCGAGCAAGACTGCATTCAATGTGGGCTGTGCGAGAAAGCGTGTCCAGAGAAAGTGCTGACGCTTACGCCTCGTATGAACTGGGTGAAAAAAGAGCGCCAAAAAGCGGTTGTGATTCACGAAGAGAAAGCAGCGGAATGTATTCGCTGTCATAAGCCATTCGCACCTCAGTCTATGATCGACATGCTACAAAACAAGTTACGCGGTCACTCTCATTTCTCTGATGAAGCGGCGATCAATCGTATCGCGATGTGTGAAGACTGCCGTGTGATCGACATGTTTGAGTCGATGGCAGAAGACCCAATGAAACAACTGAAATACTAGGAGCTCGCAGTGGACACACAACAAGAACAAACACTGAGAACAGACATTTATCTCGTTTTATCCGCACTTTTTCGTAGTGCGCCTAGTGATGAAATGCTGGCGTTCCTGAAATCGCTAGAAATTGAGCCGTCTGAGAGCGCGATGCAAAAAGCTTGGCTCGCACTGCAACAAGCCGCGAACGAAGCGCAGCGAGAAGCGTTAGAAGAAGAATATCAAGATCTGTTTATTGGCATTGGACGTGGTGAAGTTGTGCCATTCGGATCTTGGCATCGTACTGGCTCGATGATGGAAAAGCCGTTAGCGGAAATTCGTCGCGATTTGGATCTTTTAGGCATCGAACGAGAAGAGAACGTGAAAGAGCCTGAAGACCATATTTCTGCACTGTGCGAAGTGATGGCAATGCTGACAGGTGAAGAGGAAGAACTTCAACAAGCGGTGTTTAACAAACACATTGCCCCTTGGTTCCAATCTTTTACGCGCCAACTAGAGAGCGCCGAAAGCGTGAACTTCTACAAGCCAGCTGCACAGCTTTGCGATGCATTTTTAACGTTAGAGCAAGTCCGCTTTAGCGTGAACACCAAAAGCAGTAAGAACAAATTAAAAATTGATGTGAAAAACGTCACTGATTACGAGTAATCGAGCAGTACTTGGTCATATCGATAGAGAGGCATGAGTCTCCAAAGATCTACCGTAAGGTAAGGAAGCAATGATGAAAGATAATAAAGAAATAAACACAAGCCGTAGGGATCTCCTAAAAGGCTTCACAACCGCTGCCGTTGCTGGTGCTGTTGTTGCGGGAACCACGAAAGTGGCCGTTGCTTCAGAAACGGTTGAGCCTCCTGAAAAAGACGTGAAGAAGAAAGGGTATCGTGAAACACAACACATTCGCGATTACTACGACACACTTTAGGAGATAACGGATGAAACTTGTCAAACGCTCCGACAGTGTGAGCAAAGAAACGAACCAGCTTGGCGTATCTCGTCGTGCATTCATGAAAAACACTTCGCTTGCCGCTGGTGGTGCAGTGGTTGGTGCTAGTCTATTCGCACCGGGAATGATGAAAAAAGCGCAAGCAAAATCAGTCGATCCAGAAGCGAAAACAGAAGTAAAACGTACTATCTGTTCTCACTGTTCAGTGGGTTGTGGTATTTACGCAGAAGTTCAAAATGGTGTTTGGACGGGTCAAGAGCCTGCATTCGACCACCCATTTAACGCCGGTGGTCACTGTGCAAAAGGCGCAGCACTGCGTGAACATGGTCACGGTGAGCGCCGTCTTAAATACCCAATGAAGCTTGAAAACGGTAAGTGGAAAAAGCTTTCTTGGGATCAAGCGATCGAAGAAATCGGTAACAAGGTGATGGACATCCGTAAAGAGTCCGGCCCTGATTCGGTTTACTTCTTGGGAAGCGCAAAGCACAGCAACGAACAAGCGTATTTGTTCCGAAAAATGGCATCACTTTGGGGTACGAACAACGTTGACCACCAAGCGCGTATTTGTCACTCAACAACCGTGGCGGGTGTAGCGAATACTTGGGGTTACGGTGCGATGACCAACTCTTTCAATGACATGCACAACTGTAAGTCGATGCTATTCATTGGTTCAAACCCAGCTGAAGCACACCCAGTAGCGATGCAGCACATTCTGATCGCAAAAGAGAAGAACAACTGTAAGATCGTCGTAGCGGATCCTCGTCGTACACGTACGGCAGCAAAATCGGATCACTATGTCTCACTTCGTCCTGGTTCTGACGTAGCATTCATTTGGGGTGTGTTGTGGCACATCTTCGAAAACCAATGGGAAGATAAAGAGTTCATCCGTCAACGTGTATTCGGTATGGATGAGATCCGTGCTGAAGTGGCGAAATGGACGCCAGCAGAAGTTGAGCGCGTAACAGGCGTAAGCGAAGAAGACGTTTACCAAACAGCAAAACTGCTTTCTGAAAATCGCCCGGGCTGTATTGTTTGGTGTATGGGTGGTACTCAGCATACTACTGGTAACAACAACACACGTGCTTACTGTGTGCTTGAGCTAGCGCTTGGAAACATTGGTAAATCAGGCGGCGGTGCAAACATCTTCCGTGGTCACGATAACGTACAAGGCGCAACCGACCTTGGCGTGCTCTCTGACACGCTACCGGGCTACTACGGCCTTTCTGAAGGCGCTTGGCGTCATTGGTCAAAAGTGTGGGAAATCGATTACGAATGGATCAAAGGTCGTTTCGATGACAACGCTTATAGCGGTCAGAAACCAATGCACAGTGCAGGTATTCCTGTATCTCGTTGGGTTGATGGTGTACTGGAAAACAAAGACAACATTCGTCAACGCGAAAACATCCGTGCAATGTTCTACTGGGGACACGCAGTGAACTCTCAAACACGTGGTGTTGAGATGAAAAAAGCGATGCAGAAGTTGGACATGATGGTGATTGTGGACCCATACCCAACGGTTGCTGCGGTAATGAACGACCGTACCGACGGCGTTTACCTGCTTCCTGCAACAACACAGTTTGAAACACACGGCAGCGTTACCGCATCTAACCGCTCTCTACAATGGCGTGATCAGGTGATTGAACCTTTGTTTGAATCAAAACCAGACCACGAAATCATGTACCTGCTTTCGAAGAAACTGGGCTATTCCGATCTTCTGTTCAAAAACATCCGTGTTGAAAACAACCAGCCGGTGATTGAAGACCTAACGCGTGAATTCAACAAAGGCATGTGGACGATTGGTTACACAGGCCAAAGCCCAGAGCGTTTGAAAGCGCACCAACAAAACTGGCATACGTTCCACAAAACCACATTGGAAGCGGAAGGTGGCCCTGTCAACGGTGAAACCTACGGTCTACCTTGGCCATGTTGGGGTACACCAGAAATGAAACACCCAGGCACGCACATTCTGTACGATACGTCTAAGACGGTTGCAGAAGGTGGCGGTAACTTCCGTACGCGCTTTGGTGTGGAATTTGAAGGCAAGAGCCTACTTGCTGAAGACAGTTACTCGAAAGGCTGTGAGATCAAAGACGGTTACCCAGAGTTCACTGACAAGTTATTGAAA
Source organism: Vibrio sp. YT-17 (assembly GCF_033337375.1). Lineage (NCBI taxonomy): Bacteria > Pseudomonadati > Pseudomonadota > Gammaproteobacteria > Vibrionales > Vibrionaceae > Vibrio > Vibrio sp. YT-17. The sequence continues at coordinate 37,303 of NZ_JAWOQP010000011.1, read as the reverse complement.
CAACTTGGTTGGTGGGACGATCTAACTGCTGAAGAGAAAGTGGCAGCAGAGGGTAAAAACTGGAAGACTGACCTTTCTGGCGGTATTCAGCGTGTCGCGATAAAGCACGGTTGTATTCCATTTGGTAACGCGAAAGCGCGTGCGATTGTTTGGACGTTCCCAGACCGTGTGCCACTGCATCGTGAACCACTTTACACACCACGTCGTGACCTTGTAACGGATTACCCGACTTGGGAAGACAAAGATGCCATCTTCCGTGTACCTACGTTGTATAAATCCATTCAAGAACAAGACAAATCGGGCGAGTACCCAATCGTTCTGACTTCTGGCCGTCTGGTTGAATACGAAGGTGGTGGTGAAGAGACGCGTTCAAACCCTTGGCTTGCCGAGCTTCAACAAGAAATGTTTGTTGAAGTGAACCCGAAAGACGCGAACGATCTTGGCTTCAGAGATGGTGATGATGTTTGGGTTGAAGGTGCAGAGAAGGGACGAATCAAGGTGAAAGCGATGGTAACACGTCGTGTGAAACCTGGTTTGGCGTTCATTCCGTTCCACTTTGGCGGTAAGTTCGAAGGTGAAGACCTACGTCCTAAATACCCAGAAGGTACACAGCCTTACGTTGTTGGCGAATCGGCTAACACGGCAACCACTTACGGTTACGACCCGGTTACCTTGATGCAGGAAACCAAAGTAACTCTATGTAACATTCGTAAAGCGTAAGGAGTCTGACAATGGCACGAATGAAATTTCTATGTGACACCAAGCGCTGTATCGAGTGTAACGGCTGTGTTACTGCATGTAAGAACGAAAACGACGATGCGCTTGAATGGGGCATTCAACGTCGTCGCGTGGTAACACTAAACGACGGTGAAGCTGGTGAAAACTCTATCTCTGTTGCTTGTATGCACTGTACCGATGCACCTTGTATGGCAGTTTGTCCAGCAGACTGTTTCGAACATACCGAAGACGGCATCGTTCTTCACAATAAAGATCTGTGTATCGGTTGTGGTTACTGTTTGTTTGCTTGTCCGTTTGGCGCACCTCAATTTCCTAAACAAGAAGCGTTTGGTGAACGTGGCAAAATGGATAAATGTACTTTCTGCGCGGGCGGCCCAGAAACAGAGCCTGGCTCTGAGGAAGAACGTCAAAAATACGGTGCGAACCGTATCGCAGAAGGCAAGTTACCGATGTGTGCATCGCTTTGTTCAACCAAAGCGCTGCTTGCGGGTGACGCAGAGAAAGTCTCTGACATTTTCCGTCAACGTGTGGTAGAACGCGGCGCGAAAAACGCAGGTTGGACAGACGGAAACGATCTTTCTTACGATGCGACGAAAAGCTAAGTAAGGAGAGGCACATGTTAAACACGCTTAAACGTGCATCTTTAGCAATGCTGTCAATGATGACGGCATTGCTGCTGACTTTCGCAATGCCTGCTTCAGGAGAGGAACAATCTTCTAAAGTTATTCAACAGGAGATCACGCAACTCGCCGGGGCAGACTATTGGCGCGAAGTCAGAGAGGGGCAAGAAGGCTACACCACGTCCCAATCGCCAGAACATGGCGTATTGATCAGTAAACCTGGTGAGACTTGGTACATTCTAAAAGAGAAATGGATGTCTCCTGCTGGTGCTGTCGCGATTTTCGGCAGTATCGCGATGGTTATCATGGCTTACGTATTCGTTGGTCCTTTGATGCTTAGCAAGCCGCGTACTGGTAAAAAGATGAAGCGTTGGTCTCGTTTAGACCGCGCGCTTCACTGGAGTATGGCGTTTACATTCTTAACGTTGGCATTCAGTGGTTTGATGCTGGTTTACGGTAAGCACTTCTTAAAACCGTACGTTCCTACTGAGTTCTGGGGCTTTATCGTCATGTTGGCGAAGCAGTACCACAATTACATGGGACCATTGTTCTTCATTTTGCTGATGCTCGTGCTCTTTAAATGGTGGCGCAAGTCGATTCCAAACATGACTGATGTTCGTTGGTTCATGAAAATGGGCGGTATGGTTGGTAAACACAAAGGCACACATCCGTCAGCTGGTTTCTCAAACGGTGGTGAGAAGGCAATCTATTGGTTGTTAATCTTCTTTGGTGCTATCGCGGCAGTGAGTGGCTTAGTTCTGGACTTTCCTATCTTTGGCCAAACTCGCCGTGACATGGAGCTTTCTAACTTAGTTCATGCGATTTCGGCGCTGATTCTAATCTGTGGCTTTATCTTCCACATCTATATTGGTCTATTCGGAATGGAAGGTGCGCTAGAAGGCATGGTGACAGGTGAAGTTGATGAAACATGGGCGAAAGAGCATCACGATCTTTGGTATGAGGAAGTGAAGTCCAAAGAAGCGATGGGTGAAACAGATACGGCACAAACGGAAGTAAAAGGAGCGAAAGCGAATGAGCAAACCTCATAACGGGATTTGGGTTGCGTACATCCTGAGCTGTCTGACCCCGTTTACGTTTCTGATCTCAGGCGTTATCGCAATTATCTATGCGGGTTACCGATTAGATAAGGGAGAAGACAGCGACGTAGTGATTTCTCATTACTACGGTTTAATTCGCACCTTCTTTCTCTACCTGACGTTTTTTGTTGTGTTGATCGTCACCGTCGCGACTTCTAACGGTGTACTCGTTGGCGTGAGTGATTATTGGTTGCATAGTACTTTGCTTGAAACCATCGCTTACTTTATTCCTTGGGTAGGGATGGTGTTTGCTGCATTAGCCATCTTGGTGTGGTTTATGCGAATGTTTCAAGGGATGCAGCAACTGCTCAATAACCAACCACACAGACCATCGACAGGTCCAAACCTTTAATCAGTATTCTTTAAGCAAAACCGCCGTAATAGGCGGTTTTTTGTTGCTGTTTTGTCTCAAATATGAAGCGCTTAGTCGCAGGGGTGATACTTGATGCAACTTATTGAGTGAATTTACGTAACTGGGCAGGAAATCATAGTTAAGTAAGAAACATGTAAAAAAATCGCGTCACGATGAGACATTAGTCTCACTCACGCTATTGTTCATTTACTCAGGATTCATCGTCCCGTTAAAGTACGCTGCGCTCAGAAACTCAAAGAGTTGCATACGTGAAAATTGCCATCAATACATTCAGTCTACGCATACAGAGGAATCTCTATCGGAGGATGTTTGATTAAGGCATCTTGCTCTCACAAATAAAAAGAGCGAAACGAGCATTAAATGATGCGGCAAGGTAAGAAAAGGACAAACACGTTACGGCTATGATCCCTCAATTCGTCATTCCTATCACGAATCGCTTTGGCGAAAGCTATCACTTTTCAGGTCAGTTACTTACTAGCGGCGAACCTAAAACATTCGTGACCAAACAAGAGGCAATAGAGTTTCTTGAGAGCTTTGGTGAGCTTGACCTTCGCTCTGTCGAGGACTTGTTCTATGCGATTGGTCAATTCAAGCCAAACATACCTGACGGTGAGCTTACTTCCCAACACTATAATTCAACGTTTGCCAATGCTTTGGTGAACGGTGATTTGCATGTCGCTCGAATTGTACCTACCGGCGAAAACTACGCACTCTCGTCAGCGGTTACGCCTCCACCGACTCAAAATACCGTCAATGCAAAACCATCGAAGGGAAAGGGGAAGTCGAATAAAAAGAGTGGCAGAAGTGCCGCATCCGCCAAGCCTCAGCAACAAAGCAGCGAAAAACATGAGAAAGCCGGTGATCCTGTATCACTTGTGACGGGTGAAGAAATTCTCGAACTCTATGATATCGAGCTACAACAAGGTACTACTTGGCAGCGTACTTACCGCTCTTCGCAGTCGGATGTAAATCATGGAATGGGCTTTGGTTGGCGACATGCATTTCAGTTTGAATTACGCGAAAAGACGGACGAGAAAGACAATGTTATCGCTTGGGAGTTTGTTGACGATAAGGCCGATATCACAGAATTTGAGCCAGTAGATATTGGAGCAACAAGTTACCAGATATACGCTGGTGCGAGCTGTTATTTCCTAAATTCAGCAACTCGGATTGTAACGCTCGCTAATGGGCATCAATATCGGTTTGAGCAAAAAGATGATCGCTGGCTTGTTAAACAAGTTAGAAATGGCACGTTTTCAACGTTTCAATTGCAGTATTCTCGAAACCATCGATTGATCGAGATCGCATATAACAAGCGTCCGGTTCTTGAATGTCAATATGATAAGCAAGGACGCCTTGTAGAACTGCTTAATGCAAAGTCCCAAAAAGTTCTGACAACTTATACCTATGATGAGCACGATGATTTGGTCAGTGCAACTAATCATTTGGGCCTAAAGGAACAGTATCAATACCTCGGCCATTTAATTATTAAGCGTGTACGACCAACTGGCTTTACTCATTATTTTGAATGGGATGGCGAAGGTGCAAAAGCGAAGTGCATCAGAAACGTTGGGGACGCAGGAATTTATGACTATCGCTTCCATTATCAAGGAAATCACTCTTCTTATTCTGACTCGTTAGATCATCAATGGTCTTTCTTGCATGACGAGCAGGGTAACCTACTTGAGAAAATAAGCCCCACAGGTAGAACTTGGCGATGGCAATATGATGAATTAGGACGAAAAGCACAAGCTATCTATCCTGATCAGTCAACGGTCAATTATCAATATAATCAGCATGGTCAATTAGTTTCTAAGTTTCATTCCTCTGGCAAAGAAATTCAATATGGTTATGACGGCTTAGGTAAGTTAGTTAAAACGGTTTCACCTGACGGGGATATCGAGAAGGCTTACTACAATAGCCTCGGTCAAAGAGTTTGGGATACCGATCAGTTCGGCTGTGTCACGGAATATGATTACGATAAACACGGTCAAGTCGTCAAAAAAGAGTTTGAAGATGGTAAGAAAAGTCAGTGGTGGTGGGATGAACAACAAAGACTTATCGCGAATGAAATAGACGGTACATTACTTCGTTATAGCTACAATGAAGAAGATTTAGTGAATGGCGTTGCTTATCCCGATGGGTGTATTGCTCAACTCGCTTATGATCAATTTGGCAGGCGTACATCAGTTCGTTATTTTAACGACGAAGACAAAGTCGGTTATAGCGAAGAATATTCTTACGATGAGCACAGCCGTGTTGCTCAGATTCGAACGCCAGCAGGCATTACCTCGTATCAATGGGGAGCACTCGCGCAACAAGAAGCAGTCATCTTTCCCGATGGCAGCCATATTTCTTACGAATACGATCAACAACGTAACCTGACTAAATTAGTTCGGAGTGACGGCTTAGAGTTCGAATTCCTGTATGACGATGAAGGCCAGCTGTCAGGAACTGTCGGGTTTGATAATCTACAAAGCCAATTTGATTATGATCATATGGGGCGAATCCATCGTAAGCAAGTCGCCGATAGGACGGTGCTGTATCGCTATGACGCTGCGGGTTATCTCAAGCACGTCAAAGCAGGAAATGGTAGCAGTATTGTAGAGAACCACTTCAATTATACGCTTGGTGGGCGACTTACTTTCGCATCCAATCGCCATCACACATTGCAATACCAATACTCTTCATTCGGGCATTTAACAAAGCGCATTCAAGGCCAGTTTGAGATAACGCAGGAGTTTAACAGAGTTGGCCAACGCGTATCTCAGGTACTGCCAGATAATACGGAGCTGAACTTCTCTTATGATCGATATGGGCGTTTTTCAGCGATTCGGTTTGGAAACCTAGATTTACCTCAAATCAAATTTCATTACGATGAAATGGGACGAGTTTCCCAAATTGAAACGGCATATTTTAATGAGCGCATCATTTATGATGGTGTTGGTCGTTTGGTTGAACAGCATTGGCCAGATAGAGAGAAAAAGTACGTTTACAATGCGCAAAACCGTATTTCATCAATCATTGATAATACGGCAGGAGCAACACACTATCAGTACGATGCCTTAGGGCAACTTAAACGAGTCAATGCTTCCGGAGATGTGACTAAATTTGAATACGATAGTTTTGGCAATCCTACTTTGCCAACTTCAGAGGTATTCGCTGATCGTATTGAAGTACACGATGGTGTCAGGTTCAAATATGACGCGCAAGGAAACCAGACAAAACGTGAGGGGCAAGGACACGTTCAGACTCGCGTATTTGATGCGTTAAATCAGCTCATTGAAGTTCACACCGACGATGGTATCAGTCAATATGAATATGATGCATTAGGGCGCAGAACGAAAAAAATTACACAAAAAGGCGTTACGGAGTTCCTGTGGGAAGGTGAACGTTTAATTGGTGAACGCTCTTCAGGTGCTTTCCGTTGGTACCTATATCAACCCGAAACTTACACGCCAGTGGCACTGCTAGAAAATGACGTTATTTATTGGTACCAGTGCGATCAAGTTGGTAAACCAGAGCGACTGATCGATTGCGAAGGGAATGTTGTATGGAGTGCCAGCTACGATGCTAACGGCTTTGCTCATGTACATATTGAAAAAGTAGTAAATCCACTGCGTTTTCAAGGGCAGTACTTCGATCAAGAAACCGACTTACACTACAACCTCGCTCGGTATTACGATCCTAAACTAGGACGTTTTATCCAACAAGATCCGATATCTATTGCTGGTGGTATTAATCATTACCAATATGCAGTCAACCCTATCCAGTGGATTGATCCAACAGGTTTCCTTTGTGAAGAAGGGCTAAAACGCTTGGGTCAAATGTTGGCAGAGTATCAGGCGCAAAGCGATGTTCCCCAAGAGGTTTGCGATCAGATTTTAGAAGCAGCAAAAGAGTCATCCGTCGGAGAAGATGGCGTTCGATCGCAAGTCAAAATCCGAAAACCCAAAGGTAAAAATCATATTCGATATGAATACGATTTAGACCATATTGATTGCGAGAGAAACGAGATTACTTTTTATCGTCATATCAATCATTCAGATGGCACCAGACACGAAGTGCAGTATGTTGTTGGGATTGAGGAGTTTGTAAATGCGCATGTTTTTGACTCAGAGAAAGTTGGTGGAGAGGAAGGTTGCACGATCTTCACTGAAGATCTTGTGCTGAATAAAGCAGAGTATAAAGAAAACTCAGAACTCAATATGAGTGATTATGAGCTAACAGAAAGAAACAAAGCAAAAATTGATGAATGCTTGAAAGAGCGTCAAGAGGCAATGGACGCTCGATCTGGCGAAGAGGGATATAACGCTCAAATTGGTAATATTAACCAACAGTCTGCAAAAATAGGTGAGTTGGCCGCGGATGACTTTGTCCGGAGTAAACGTCCTAATGCTAAGCTGCTTCATCCCAAAGATATTGGAACCTCAATTTCGAAGCCGGGCGACTTTGATATGGTTTACAAGGTGGAAGAGCCACCACCAGGCGAAATTATAATTGTTGAGGCTAAAGGTGGCAGCAGTTCGCTCGGTAGCCGTAAAATTGGCAATGAAGCATATCAACAAGGGACAAGCAAATATGCGGCGGAAATCGTTAAATTAATGTCTGAACAAAAAGCTGGTACAACAGAAAGAGCTGCTGCAGACGAAATTACATCAGCAGTGCAAGATGATATTCCAGTCAGGTATTTACATACCCAAGCAGAAATTGATGCTTCAGATGGCGTATCTAAAGTGAATGTAAAAGAGTTTGATATTAGCCTCGAAGAATTAGGTTAAGGGAAGTAAAGTTAGTATGAAAAAGATAAATAGAAAAGCAGCCTACGAGTTGAATACTGAGGAACTTAATTACTATACAAAACAAATAGAAAAAAACTTAGAGAAAAGAAAACATCGTATCACAATAAAGCGAGAAAACTTGATATATCTAACAGACGGGGTTTGGGAGCAAGTTAGGTTATATACTTTATTTCCAGTGTCTGAACTAAATGACCGAATAGGAACGCTGCGTCTATTTGAAGCCTCGATAATGCAAGCTAGCTATCATCGACTGGCTCAAAAACCTGAAAGCTCTTTGACGGTTAAGGTACCTGATCATCCTGAAATAACTTGGAAAGGCGAAGGTATTTTAAAAACAGGTTTCATTTGCCCCTCAATGTGGCTAGATGCGTATTTTACCTCTGTCATCGTTCGTGATAAACCTAGCATGGACGTATTGGCAAACTTTCCTATTTCTTTGATGAGACAGAGCTCTACCAAAGCGGGTGAGCTGTCTTATATGCTAGTAGACGTCATTCAGTCGTTCCACAATCGCACATCAGATTATCCTGATAAGCTGGTTTCAGCAATGGACGCGGCGGTAGCTCAAGGAGATAACTGGGCGTTGGAAATTGCGATGGGGATCCTAGAAACCTTCGCAGCGCTCACTACTAATATTGGTTATGATTTTGAGGAAGCGCTCGTTAAAAACCTACAGTTCCAAGAGAAATATCATCTTAGAGAATTAGGACCAGATAGGATAGGCATCAGAACTTTTATCAACTTCCCTCTGCTTGGCATGGCTTGCATGTGGTACGACAAAGGCAACCGTCTATCTGTTGAAACTGGTTGGCTTCCTCCCTATCTTGTCGAAGGACGTTGGTTAGAAGATGTAAAAGCAGGGAAGATCACTCGATAAACCCCTTTAGTTAGCAATTCAGTATATAAGCCACCTCTCATGAGGTGGCTTTTACGTTTTGTTGAGCTATATGGTGCGCATTATGTTGGTGCACTAAAACCATATTGGTGCACTTATTAGCGTGTTAAGCACCATTTCAAGAATGCGTAGTTTTATTAAAGTTCATACAAAACAATAAATTAAAGTGTAAGTGTTAGAAATGTAAATTGTGGAATGAGAATTGCTCTGTTAGACGCTCTATAAATTAAGTTCACCAAATTGGTGATGAGCCTAACTTTGATGCACAGGATAAGTGCGCTACAGATCAACGGAGACAATCATAATGAGTGTAACTGCCAATCAGGTACACGGCGCTGTACAAACTCTCACGCAAAGTTCCGACACACTTTTCTTACTACTTGGCGCAATCATGGTTTTTTTGATGCATGCTGGTTTTGCTTTTCTTGAAGTAGGAACCGTGCGCCAAAAGAACCAAGTTAATGCTTTAGTTAAAATCTTGGCCGATTTCGGTATTTCCGCCATTGCGTATTTTTTCATTGGATACTGGGTCGCTTATGGCGGCACCTTCTTTGCCGATGCAGAGACGTTATCTCAAGGCAATGGTTACGAGTTGGTGAAGTTCTTTTTCTTGCTGACTTTCGCTGCAGCGATTCCTGCTATTGTTTCTGGTGGTATTGCAGAACGAGCTCGTTTTTATCCGATTCTAATCGCAACATTTTTCACTGTCGGCATCGTATACCCGTTATTTGAGGGAATGATCTGGAACGGAAACTTTGGTGTTCAAGCTTGGTTTGAAAATACCTTTGGTTATGGCTTCCACGATTTTGCAGGTTCAGTCGTTGTGCATGGTGTTGGCGGCTGGGTAGCGCTTGTTGCCGTCGTGTTTTTGGGCATGAGAAAAGGCAGAGTTCGAGCAGGAAAGCACACCAACTTTGCACCTTCGAATATTCCATTTTTGGCCTTGGGAGCTTGGATCTTATGTGTGGGGTGGTTTGGCTTCAACGTCATGTCAGCTCAAACTGTGTCAGGCATAAGTGGCTTGGTGGCTATGAACTCATTGATGGCAATGGTCGGAGGCATTGTCGCGTCATTGTTGGCTGGTAAGAATGACCCTGGCTTTATTCATAACGGCCCACTGGCTGGCTTGGTTGCTGTATGTGCGGGCTCAGACTTAATGCATCCTATCGGTGCTTTAGTGACAGGTGCGATTGCTGGCGTGCTATTTGTTTATCTTTTTACCCACCTACAAAACAAAACCAAGATTGATGATGTGCTGGGTGTCTGGCCTTTACACGGTGTATGTGGCGCTTGGGGTGGTATTGCCGCTGGGATTTTTGGTCAAAGCGCATTGGGTGGGCTAGGTGGCGTGAGCATTATCGTTCAGCTTCTAGGAACGCTTTTGGGCCTTTCCATCGCAGCGCTTGGTGCACTTGTAGTCTACGGTGCGATTAATACCAGTATGGGACTGAGGCTTTCAGAAGAAGACGAATTCAATGGCGCTGACCTAGCCATTCATAAAATATCTTCGACCAACGAGGATTGAGGCCAATATGGGAGCGGCATAAAGCCGCTCTTTTAGCAATTGTCTTTCTTGGCTTGGCCCGGAGGACAGAAATTACCATTACCTCGATGGTCATCATCATTGGTGCTGACTCTTACCTTTACATCATCGACTTCGCCTTCAACATTGGTAAGTTGACAGCCTGCCAAAGTCAGAAGCAATGTGAACGTTAGAGATACTTGTCTCATTGCTGTTCCTCTTAAATTGTAATTCTAATAGTGACCATTACGACTATGGTCTAATCCATATTACTACTGTTGCTATTCTTTCAGTGTTAAGCTAATGAAAAAACAGCAAGGATGAGTTATGAATTTCCCTTATAGAAATATTGTAGTACTTACTGGTGCAGGTATCTCGGCCGAATCTGGTATTCAAACATTTCGTGCGCAAGATGGCCTATGGGAGAATCACCGTATCGAAGATGTAGCAACGCCTGAAGGGTTTGCTCGCGATCCGGACCTTGTTCAAGACTTTTACAACCAACGCCGCAAGAAACTTCAAGATAATGCGATAAAGCCTAATGCAGCGCATGAAGCATTAGGTCGTTTAGAGGCTGAGTTAGAAGGTAAAGTGACGGTCATCACTCAAAATATAGACAACCTTCACGAAAGAGGCGGCAGTCAGAATGTGATTCACATGCATGGTGAGTTGCTCAAGGCGCGCTGTAGTGAATCTAACCAAGTAGTAGAGCACAATGAGGACATTAAGACAGGCGAACTTTGTCACTGTTGTCAGATCCCTTCACAAATGCGACCACATATTGTTTGGTTTGGTGAAATGCCACTGCGAATGGGTGATATCTACGCGTCATTAGAAGAAGCAGATTTGTTTATTTCTATTGGGACTTCTGGCGTTGTGTATCCCGCAGCAGGTTTTGTTCATGATGCAAAAATGCACGGCGCACATACCATTGAAATTAACCTAGAACCTAGTGCGGTAGAAAGTGAATTTGAGGAAAAACGCTACGGAAAAGCAAGCGTTGAGGTTCCAAAATTAGTTGACGAGATACTGGCTCTAGAAGGAAAAGAAAGAGCGTAATAACTTCAACAGGAAGAGTGTTTGTCTTGTCATTAAGAACAAAAAAGCGGCTCATGAGCCGCTTTTTCATATCTTTAAAACTAACGAATTAGTTGTTCACTTTTAGCTTTTGGAAGTACTCATCGTACATTACGCTCGCTTCGCCAACTTCATCTTGCCAAGTACCGCTGTCCATCACTTCTTGTGGTGGGAAGATGCTTGGATCATTAGCAAATTCTTTCGGTAGCAGATCGTGTGCCGTTTTAACTGGCGTAGGATAACCAATCTCTAGTGCAATCTTAGCTGCGTTCTCAGGACGTAGTAGGAAATCGATCATCTTATGAGCTGCGTCAACGTTCTTCGCACCAGCTGGAATTGCTAGGCTGTCCATCCAGAAGATAGTGCCTTTTTCTGGCCAGATGATGTCGATGTTCGCACCTTCTTGACGAGCCATGTATGCAGAACCGTTCCAAAGCATGCCTAGTGAAACTTCACCCGCAAGGTAAGGGTTTGCAGGAAAGTCTGAGTTAAATACTAATACGTTTGGCATTAGCTTTTTCAGTTCTTCGTAAGCGGCTTTGATTTCTTCTGGGTTAGTCGTGTTTGGTGAGTAACCAAGCTTAGTCAATGCAATGTGGAATACTTCGCGAGAATCATCCATCAGCATTAGTTGACCTTCCCACTTACTATCCCAAAAATCATCCCACTTAGTAACCGATGATTTGTCTAGCATGTCAGCATTGATACCAATACCGGTCGCACCCCAAATGTATGGGATAGAGTAGTTGTTGTTCGGATCGAACGGTTTGTTTAGGAAGTTAGTATCAAGATCGGCAAAATGAGATAATTTCTCTTTGTCGATCTGTTGTAGCATGCCTTCTTTACGCATTTTAGAGACGAAATAGGTAGACGGTACTACCAAGTCGTAACCAGAACCTTGAGTTTTTAGTTTTGCGTACATACTCTCGTTAGATTCGTATGTAGAGTAAATAACTTTGATTCCGGTTTCTTTTGTAAAGTCTTCAAGAACTTCGTTTGGAATGTATTCCGACCAGTTGTAGAAATACAGTTCTTGATCAGCAGCCATTGCAGGGGTAGCGATGAGCGTCGCTGCACATAGAGCGCTTGCGTAGAATTTACTTTTCATTTGTTTTCCGTTTTGTTTCGCGATTGGACAAGTCAATACTAGCTGGAGTTATCGAGTTGAGCCAAATCGCAGTAAGCACAAATATGTTCATTTAGCTTGAATATCGTTGTCTCCTTGTTATGAGACGATAAATCTATGATACCAAGACAAATAAACCTAGCAACGCGCGATTATATCAGCCTAAGACAAAAATAGGCAGCGTATTGCTGCCTATTTTCCTATGGTTGATGACTTGTTACACAAGCTAGATTATTGTCCCGCTTTCAGCTTGAGGAAATAATCTTCGTACTTAACGGTTAGATCACCAACCGCATCTTGCCATTCAACACGGTCAAGGTCTTCTTGAGAAGGGAACAGTGGGGCAACGTCTTTAAACTTAGCATTCGATTCTTCCACCGCCGTTAGGTAGCCAGTATCACGAGAGATTTGCTCTGCGATTTCTGGGCGCAGTAGGAAGTCAATCATCTTGTGAGCGGCTTCTACGTTCTTCGCACCGGAAGAGATAGCGAAGTTATCAACCCAGCCGATACCGCCTTCTTTAGGAAAAACGAGTTTAAGGTTCAGGCCTTCACTTTGTGCCGCTGCGGCGCTACCGTTCCAAAGCATACCAACGCCCACTTCACCAGACATGTAAGGTGCGCCAGGGTTGTCAGAGTTGAAAACTAAAACGTTAGGCATCAACTTTTGTAGCTCAGCGTACGCTTCATCGATTTGCTTAGGGTCTTTTGAGTTACCTGAGTAGCCAAGTTTACGCAGAGCGATATGGAACACTTCACGAGTGTCGTCCATCAACATTACTTGACCTTCAAGCTCAGGCTTCCATAGGTCAGCCCAGCTTTGGAAGTCGTTTGGATCGTACATATCTGCGTTAACCGCTAGGCCTGTAATCGCAACAACGTGTGGGATAGAGTAGTCGTTACTTGGATCGTAAGGCTTGTCTAGGTAGTTTTTATCTAGGTTGCCGAAGTTTTTCAGCTTAGTCTTATCGATCTTTTGTAGCATGCCTTCGTCACGCATCTTCGCCACGAAGTACGTTGAAGGTACTACTAGGTCATAACCTTGGTTATGAGTTTTTAGCTTTGCATACAAAGTTTCGTTCGACTCGTAAGTCGAGTAGATCACTTTGATGCCAGTTTCTTTAGTAAATTGCTCTAGGATATTACTGTTGATGTAAGGACCCCAGTTCATAAATACTAGTTCTTTATCATCCGCTGTCGCTGTACCAGAGAACAGAGAAAGCGCACATGCACTACCAGCTAATAGAGTAGCCCATTTTTTCATTGACGTTAGCTCCAAACCAAACGTTGTCCAATTTTGGACGATAGATAGAAAAACAGAATGGCATGTAACCATTCTGTTTCGTGATGTTAACAGGTGCGGATTCTACTTCACTTTTTCTCTTGCTAGCAACTGAGAAATTACTACCAAGACCAAAGAAACAATCAACATCACCGTTGCTAGGGCGTTCACTTCCGGTGAAATGCCCACCTTAACCATTGAGTAAATCTTCAATGGCAAGATTTCGTATGTTGGACCCGTTACAAACGAGCTGATGATCACATCGTCCAAAGACAAGGTAAAGCTCAATAGCCAACCTGCGGCAACCGCTGGTTTAGCGAGAGGAAGGATGATCTGTTTCAAGATAACCCACTCGCTTGCACCAAGGTCTTTTGCTGCTTCCAACATTTTCACATCAAAGCCATTTAAGCGGCTGTATACAGTTACCACAACGAATGGTAGACAAAAGGTGATGTGAGCAATCAATAGTGTAAAGAAGCCAAGCTGTGCGCCTAATACTAGGAACAGAGCAAGTAATGAAATCGCCATTACAATATCGGGAGACATCATCACGACAAACAGCATGCCGTTTACCGCACCTTTACCTTTGAACGAGTAACGGAATAGGGCAACGGCCGTTAAGCTACCAATGATGGTTGCTGCTGTCGCTGAGAATACCGCTACGTTCAATGAATGCCATGCAGCTTGCATTAGGCTGTCGTTATTTACTAAGGTTTCGTACCATTTCGTGGTGAAACCACCCCATTTCATACCAAATTTGTTGGCATTAAATGAGTTAACAATTAAGACGATGATTGGCAGATACAAAAATGCATACACCAGCGCCATAAAGCTAAATCTAACTGTGCGTCCCATTAGTCTAGCTCCACTTTCTTATTCAATAGTTTGCCTGCTCTGTAGTAAGCGTAAAGCATCACAGCCATTGCGAAGGTGAGGGCGATACTGGTCGCAGCACCAAATGGCCAGTCACGAGCGTTCAATACTTGGCTCTTAATAACGTTACCAATCAGTAGGTTCTTCGCACCACCAAGAAGGTCAGAGATGTAGAACATACCTAGTGCTGGTAGCAGAACCAACAAACAACCACCGATAATGCCAGGCATTGTAAGAGGTAGAATCACTTTCGTAATGGTTTGGAACTTGTTCGCACCAAGATCTTTCGCCGCCTCGATATAAGTGTTGTCCAACTTCTCGATTGCCGAGTAAAGCGGCAGAATCATAAATGGAAGCAGGATGTACACAAGACCAATCATTACTGCTGTTTCGGTGTACATAATACGTAATGGCTTATCGATGATTTCCATCGCCATTAATGATTTGTTCAAAATACCTTGTGTACCCAGAACAATCTTCAGGCCGTAAGTACGGATAAGAGAGTTTGTCCAAAAAGGTACGATAACTAAGAACAACATGAATGGGCGCCATTTCTCTGGCATTTTCGCTATGATGTAAGCAAATGGGTAACCAATTACTAAACACAACAACGTCGCCACAATCGCCATGTAGAACGAGTGCATCAGCACTTTCGCATACAAGGGGTCGAGTAGACGTAAGTAGTTGTCGAAAGTAAATGTCATTTCGATTAAGTTTGCTTCATCACGCGTTAAGAAACTCGTACCGATAATCATCACATTTGGTACCAACACGAAAAGTGTTAACCAACCGACGATTAAGGTAATGATCGCGTTTTGAAGATTAATCTTCTTGCTTATCATTGAGGACTACCTCCCAACTCTCAACCCAAGTGATAGCGACTTTCTGGCCAAGTGAGTGGTCCACATCAGGATCATCTTCGTTAAAGAATTCGCTAACCATTACACGCATGCCTGAATCCAATTGGATAACGGAATCAAGCGTCATACCTTTATAGGTACGCTCTGTTACGTGACCTACGATGCCTTTTTCTTCAGACTCTTTGATCTCTTCGATACGTAAGTCTTCTGGGCGAAGTAGTACTTGCAGTTTTTCACCTGCTTGCGCTTCCTGACCGTAGTAAACAACAGACTCGACACCTTCGATTTCTGCACGGATACGTTTCTCGTCGATACGCTCTAGCATGGTTGCGTTGAATACGTTGATCTCTCCGATAAAGCGAGCAACAAATAGGTTCTTCGGCTCTTCGTAAATCTCACGTGGAGAACCATCCTGCTCGATAACACCATCGCGCATTACAATAATGCGGTCAGACATCGATAGGGCTTCTTCCTGATCGTGCGTAACGAAGATAAAGGTAATACCAAGTTGACGCTGAAGCTGTTTAAGCTCGATTTGCATTTGCTTACGCAGTTTGTAATCAAGTGCCGATAGAGATTCATCTAGCAGCAGTACTTTTGGTTTGTTAACAACCGCACGCGCAATGGCGATACGTTGTTGCTGACCACCAGAAAGCTGATGAGGCTTACGCTGTGCCATTTTTTCTAGGCGCACCATGCGTAGCGCTTCCATTACTCGTGGTTCAATGTCCGCAGTAGGCGTTTTCTGCATACGAAGGCCAAAAGCGACATTCTCATATACGGTCATGTGTGGAAACAATGCGTAACTTTGAAATACCGTGTTGACGTGCCTTTGCTCTGCAGGAACCTGTGTTACATCCTGGTCATCCAAAATAATTTGACCGTTATCTGCCGTTTCAAAACCTGCAATCATGCGTAAAACTGTTGTCTTACCACAACCAGAAGGCCCGAGAATCGTCAGAAATTCACCATGATTAACATCCAGATTTAAATTACCGATGATTTCCTTACCATCGAAACTTTTACTAATACCAGATAAACGAATAACTGGCTTTCCTGCTTGCGGTTTTGCGTTCAACGTCTGTATTTCCCCCACGTTCAAGCCGGGATTATCCCAGCTGATGTGACACTAACCATTCACTTTTGAGGCGCGCATCATAATCACCAAAAGTGTGAAATTAAAGCATTTTCTTATCTTGAAACAGAAATAATTTTGCAGGAAAAAGCCATCATTCCTTACCATACTGTTTTTATGAGATTAATTGGCATCTAGACACAGTTTGATAGCACTAAACTTTGTTCAACAATTGTTTCAATTTCATGACCTTGAAAGTGGTTAATTATCAACCATACAGTTGAGATTGCAAGGATTGTAGGTGAGTTGTGATGTTAGATGTGGAAAGATTTCTTTATAATGACGATTACATTAATTGACTGGAATTCCAGTCAAAATTTTACAAGTTAGTCTTGGATAAACTATGAACGACGATTTTGAGAAAGATTTCAATCTTGGGGGGAGTGTAGAGCGAGCTTTGTCTGGCAACTACGAGCTTAAAGCTGGCGCGGTTTTTAACGAAGCTTGGCGAGCAACCATCCAGCACTTTTTATCATTTTCTCCTGCCATTATTGTATTGCTTTTTGTCCAATTAGGTATTTTCTATATTGCATTAAAACTGCAGTTGGGCGATTTGACCGTTATTCTTGATGCATTTGAGAACCCAGAGTCGTTCACAAACGATATTGTGTCTTCTATTTATGTCGCGAATTTCAGTTATGAGGTGATTAGCGCACCAATTTATGCGGGGATCAGCTTGATGGCTATGAGCCATGTCGCTGGCCTGAAGACTAAGTTGCGCCATGTTGGAAAGGGGTTGCAGTTCACCATTCCTGTTATTCTAGCAACGCTCATGAGCTTAATGCTACAAGGTGTAGTTGGTATGATTTTTCCTTTACTGTCGCTGTATCTTTCCTTGGCATTTAGTCACTCTATTTTGTTGATTTGTGAGAAAAGGGTGCCACCAATGCAAGCGTTGCTGTTATCACTTCGCGCAATCAACAAGAAGATTTTTGTGGTCGCGGGGCTTTACTTAGGCGTGATGTTAATGTTTATTATTGCAGCAATGTTCTACGGTATTGGCTTGATTTTTGTGCTGCCATTCTTCTTCCATTTGAAAGGCATACTCTACCGCGAAATGTTTGGAATTAAGCTTAAGATCGTTACAACACAGAAAAACGATAATGATCACGATGGTAACTCACAGGTGTTTGATGCCTAATTCTTTGAAATCAATAAGTTTACGAGTGGCGGCAACCTGTATAGCCGCCACTTTCATTTCTATAGGCCCATATTTACACTACGAGAAACAGTTTAAATATGTGGAAAATCCTGACGTACTCTCTGGCAAGATTAAGCATGTCGATTTATCACACTTGCCATACATCGGTGATATCCCAGACTTCAATTCAATAAAAGATACGAAAGAGAAAAAAGCTGCTTTTTTTGATTTTTTAAGGCCTAAAATTGCTCTTGAGAATCAACGAATTCGTCATGAGCGGGCCTTTCTTACCTCTTTAAAGGTGGGACAAGTGACGCAAGAACAACAAGAGTATGCTCAGCGGTTATCATCTCTGTATTCGTTGCCCTTGAGTAACGATAAGATTGATCAAGCATGGCTAGACGAGATGCTTGTGAGAGTGAACGTCTTACCAGAAGCGTTGGTTCTAACTCAAGCGGCAAATGAATCTGCGTGGGGCACTTCTCGTTTTGCTACTCAAGCAAACAACTTGTTCGGCCAATGGTGTTATAAAAAGGGCTGTGGAATTGTTCCAGCGCAACGTGGCGCTAACAAAGTTCATGAAGTTGAAAAATTCGATTCTGTACAACAGTCTGTTCATGGCTACTTTATGAATGTTAATCGAAACCCAGCGTATGCAGACCTGCGTGAAATCAGAACATCTCTGGCTGAAAAGAACAAGGGCTTGTTAACGGTCGCAACCGCGTCAGAGTTAACGCATGGGTTGCTAGCCTATTCTGAACGTGGCATCGCCTATGTACACGATCTTCGCGCTATGATTCGTCATAACAACGCCTACTGGACGCAATAAAATAACGGATAAAATGAAAAAGTTAAGCCTAAGTCTGTTGGGAAGTGCGGCGCTAATTCTTGCATCGCCGATAACCCAAGCTCAAGAGTACATGTTCACGTACTCAAAGTTATATACTCAACTAAAAAACAACAATAAAGAAGGGCATGACGATGTGAAAGTTGGTGTCTTTTTTGTGGACGCAAAAACTAAACAAATTTGTACGATAGAAAAAGCTTGGATGGAAAAAGAAGAGCACTATGAAGAGTTTGTTATCCCTGCTTCACAAGAGTTGCCTTTACCAGTTGATAAAAACTTAAAGTCAGCGAATCCGTTGGTTTTTGTCGATACCCCAAAAGATACACGTTGCGATTACTCACTTGTCGTGATGACCAAAGAACCATTACAGGGTAACGTTTCTTACGACCAACTTAAGCCTCTTCTACCTCAAATGCAGACGATGCTGGAAGATTTAGGCGGTATGTTTGCGGGTTGGTTTACACCGGAAGTTCAAGGTGTGACGATGGAGTTTGCAAATCAACTGAATGATAAAGTGATTTTCTCAAACGGAACCGAAAAGCCAATTGTCAATGGCAAGATACAAGTCGCACTAAGTGAAATAGGGCAAGGTGGCACAATGACACTACCAGAACCGACGATGCGAGTGTTACCTTATCTACCTAACGCAAAGAAATGAACACTGAACGTTTAGAAAGGGCTGCAATCGCAGCTCTTTTTTAATTTTGACCGTAACTAAAGTATCTTTCACACTCTTTTCTTAAAGACTCAATAAGACAAGCATTTAATCCTGCGTAAAAAGCTCGTATAATCCACGCCCCAAAGAAACCCATGTTAGGAAGTCCTAGTCGATTTATCGGCGATGTGAGAGCCCGCAATGAACCAAATAGATACAAGAAAAGAAACCCTAGAATTCAACAAGCTTCAGAAACGCCTAAGAAGACATGTTGGAAATGCCATTACTGATTACAACATGATCGAAGAAGGCGATGTTGTAATGGCATGTATTAGCGGTGGTAAAGATTCATTCGCGATGCTTGATATCCTGCTGAATCTTCAAAAAGCCGCACCGATCAAATTTGAAGTGGTTGCGGTAAACCTAGACCAAAAACAACCGGGCTTCCCTGAGCACATTCTGCCAGAGTATTTCGAAACACTGAACATCCCTTACTATATCGTCGATAAGGACACGTATTCCGTCGTAAAAGAGAAGGTACCAGAAGGCAAAACCACTTGTGGTCTGTGTTCACGCCTGCGACGTGGTACGCTGTATTCATTTGCAGAGAAGATTGGTGCAACTAAGCTTGCGCTAGGTCATCACATGGATGACATCGTCGAAACAATGTTCTTGAATATGTTCCACGGCTCTCGCCTTAAAGCGATGCCACCAAAGCTACGCTCTGATGATGGTCGTAACGTGGTCATTCGTCCATTGACTTACTGTCGTGAAAAAGATTTGATCAAATACGCTGAGCACAAGGATTTCCCAATAATTCCGTGTAACCTTTGTGGCTCTCAAGAGAACCTTCAGCGTCAATCTATAAAAGCAATGTTGATTGAATGGGATAAGAAGACGCCAGGGCGTGTGGAGGCAATTTTTAAATCAATTCAAAACGTAAGCCCAAGCCAACTAGCAGACCGCGAATTGTTCGACTTTGTTAACTTACCGCTAGATCGTGAAGGTAACCGCGAAGAGTATGAATTTAATGAGGCTGTCGTTTCTTCGACGAATATTGATGAATCGATGTTCATCGATGTTACGAACATCTAACTCGTAAAAAAGGAGGTCAATTAGACCTCCTTTTTTGTACCCAACGCTTTAACTGTTCCCAAACAAAAATCCCCCTGTATTGGGGGGATTTATTAGCGCTTATTTGAAAGCGCTCAATACATAGCGATACTAAGGAGAGATTAGGTTGCTGTATGTGGGTCGAGAGGGCTAATATAGCCTTTTGGTTTTAGAGCCAACACGTCGCAATTTATTTTATCAATTACGTGCTCCGCTGTATTACCAATAAAGACAGCCGAAAGCCCTGTTCGCCCTGTGGTACCTAAAATAACCATTGCTGCGTTCAAGCGCTCTGCAGCTGCCGGAATGACATCTTCAGGTAAACCTTGCTCAACTATCGTTTGTTCTTCATCAAGACCATGTTTTTGGCGTAGTGCTTTCATAGCCGTTAAATGATGACCTCGCACTGCATCGGTATAAGTCGTTGGGTCAAATTCAGGAAGTTCAATCGTAATATTCGCCGGTGTAACGGGGTAGGCGTTAACAAGATATGGCTTGGCCTCAAGCCGAGTGGTGATTTCTTTTAATCGCTCGACCATCGTATCGTTGAGATCAATATGAGTCGGGTTTTCTGAGCCCACATGTACTGAGGCAAGGATACTTGCTTGTTCCGGCCAAGCAGCATTCTTAATAAGAAGCACTGGAATAGGGCATTTTCGCAACAAGTGCCAATCTGTCGGTGTGAAAATGACAGACTCTAAAACATCATGCTTACGTGTGCCTTTGATGACTAGGTCATGATTGCCTGCATAGACTTCAGCAATAATCGCCTCATAAGGGCGGTTGTGCCAGACAACACAAACATCAAAGTCGAAGCCATCGTTTAGGTATGGTTGAGCAATTTTACGCATCCACTGCTCACGCTGATGAATGACACCTCGACGCATAGCATCTCTTTCATCCACTGATAGCATTGACGTCATGTCATACGAGAAATCGTAAATGGATAAAAAGAAAGTGATTCGGCTTCTAGATACACTTTTCTGAGCTAATTGAACAGCTCTTGCAAGTGCGGGCTGCTCATCATTATTGATGTCAGCTACAACAAGGATCTTACTGTATATACTCATAACTAAGCCCACTTCTATTGCAAAACCAGATACTGAATGTAAATTAAATCAGTATTTTGGAGTACTCACCGTACATTTTTACTGTAGCTTAGTTTGGAGAACTTTTTGAGGACTTTCGAAAGGAATTTATGAGAAATATGATGTAGCTCATTTTCGAGCTACATCAATAATTAGGGTGTATTATTCTTTAGTTACACCAGCAAGTTCCATCAATGCATCGTGGTCTAAGATAGTGATATATTTACCTTTTACGCTTAGGATCTCAGATTTCTGGAAACGACCTAACAAACGACTGATCGTTTCGACTGTAAGACCAAGGTAGTTGCCAATATCACCACGAGTCATAGTTAAACGAAACTCTCTAGGGCTGAAGCCACGCTGAGAAAAACGCGTTGATAGGTTGTAAAGGAAAGCAGCTAGTCGCTCTTCTGCGTTCTTTTTAGAAAGAAGCAAAATCATTTCCTGATCACCTTTAATTTCGTTACTCATCAAACGCATGATTTGCTGGCGAAGCTTAGGCATTTTACCCGATAGATCGTCTAAAATTTCGTATGGGATTTCACATACCATCGACGTTTCGAGTGCTTGAGCAAAGCTAGGGTGGGAGTCACCAGTGATAGCATCGAAACCGACTAAGTCTCCAGCTAAGTGAAACGCTGTGATTTGCTCATCACCTTGCTCTGTGATCGTATAGCTCTTGATGGTACCAGAGCGGATAGCGTATAGCGATTTTAGCTCATCACCGGCCTTAAAAAGCTCTTGTCCTTTTTGAATAGGCTTCTTACGTTCGATGATTTGGTCAAGCTGGTCAAGTTCTGCCTCATTTAGAGTGAACGGGATACACAGTTGACTAATGCTACAATCTTGGCAATGAATGGCGCAACCGCCTGATTGGATACGCTTTGTTGCAGGTTTTTCAGAAATCATAACAACCTTTCACTATTTGATATACATCAATATTTTAGCATCGCTTAATCTTAAAGGGTAGCAAAAATGTCACCTCAATAGAGTTTAACGTTATATGAAACCGAGTAACGCTAAGGCTCCTACAGCGGTATACGTACCATAGCCAATAAGGATTAATGCTGAAATATTTCTAAATATTAATGATTTTTGTAATTTCTGAAAATGATTGGCACCGTATCCAATAATAAGCATTGCAGGTAGTGTTCCGAGCCCAAACGCAAGCATAATTAGGCCGCCGTTCATCGCACTACCAGAAACCGCCGACCAAGTAAGCGCTGAATAAACTAAGCCACATGGTAACCAACCCCAAATAAAGCCAAATGGCAACGCGTGAAGAGGATGCTTTAGTGGCAACAGATTCTTCCCTGCCGGCGAGATAAAGCGCCAGATATACTGCCCTAGCTTTTCTATTAAAAGTAAGCCTTGCCACCATTTAGCAATATACAGCGCGACCAGAATCATGAATAAGGCCGCAATCAGCCTTAACCAAGCAAGAGAGTGCGTTAACCCACTAAGTTCAGATAAACCTGATATAGCACCACCGACTAATGCTCCTATTAAGGTATAACTGATCAATCGTCCGAGGTTGTAGAAGAGGGGGATAAGAGGGGTAGTTTTATTTTTAGCAGAAGAGCCCATGGTAAGCAGAGACGCGATACCACCACACATACCCATACAATGACCGGCTCCTACTAAGCCGATCATCAACGCACCGATAAAATCAGGAGTCATAAAGGTCGCTACTTTTTATCACTATTAGATTGGTCTTCTTCGTCGAGAAGAATGTTGTGCCCTTGCCGTTCAAGATCTTCAAACTGATCGCTTCTTACTGCCCAAAGAAAAACGGCGACAGCAACACAAACGAGAACGATAGCGATGGGAATCAATATATAAAGACTTTCCATGTTTGCTTTCTCTACTTATTTCTCTTTGAGCAGGCGCAAAGAGTTAGATACAACGATAATTGAGCTTGCAGACATGCCAACTACTGCAATGTAGGGAGCCACTAAACCTGCGACCGCCAAAGGCAAAATTAACAGGTTGTAACCCAAAGACCAAGCCAAGTTTTCTCGAATAATCTTTCTTGTACGCAGTGCAAGCAAACGTGCTTCTAGTAGCTTTTCGAGATTATCCCCAAGTAACGTCATATCTGCAGAAGCTTTAGCGACATCTGTACCACCGCCCATTGCGACAGAAAGGTGAGCTCCGGCGAGAGTCGGCGCGTCATTGATTCCATCACCAACCATCATAGTGATACTGTTTTCGTCCAAGCTCTTAAGGTATGCAAGCTTATCTTCTGGCTTTGCTGACGCGACGATGTGATCGATACCAATTTCATTCGCCACTGGTTGGGCGTTTGAGAGAGAATCACCAGTTAGCAGGGTTGTCTTAATTCCAGCGTCAGCAAAACGTTGAATAAAGGCTTTGCTTTCTTTTCGGATAGGGTCGCGGTAGTAAAAGCTAGCGACATGCTTGCCATCAACCGACAGATAGACCGCCTGGCTTTCACCACTTTCTTTGCCTTGAACAAAAGCAGCACTACCTATCTTAACGATTTTGCCATTCCACATACCCTCAATCCCTGAACCAATCACGTTTTGCACGTCAGACACGATAAAGTCATCATTGGTGTAAGTTGCAAAAGAACGAGCGATAGGGTGGTTTGCATGAGCCTCTAAAGCTGCAGCTAGTGATAGACAATCTTTCTGTGGGAGATCACTAAGTACCTTTGTTTCACAGATCTCAATATCACCTTTCGTTAGAGTGCCTGTTTTATCTACAACTAAGTGGTTGATCTTACATAGTGTCTCAAACACATGGCCTTTACGAAGCAAAATGCCAAAATTACCCATTCTAGAGGTAGCACAAGTGAGAGCGGTCGGAGTAGCCAGAGATAGCGCACATGGGCATGTAGCGACTAACACAGACAGCATGATCCAAAACGCATCATCTGGTTTTGTTTGATGCCAGTAAAACCAAGTACCAGCAGAGATAATAAGAATCACACCAACAAAGTAACGGGCGACAATGTCTGCAATTTCCGCAATTTTAGGTTTGGAGTGTTGAGCTTCATCTTGTAAACGCACGATGTTAGAAATCATTGAATCGGCCTTTGAGCTTACTACCTCAAGTTCAAATGATTCGTCTCCGTTTAGTGTTCCCGCATAGACGACATCGCCTTCTCGTTTCACAACGTGCACTGACTCACCCGTTAACATGGATTCATCAATATGAATACGGCCTGAAATAACTTTACCGTCAGCGGGGATATGTTCACCAGGTAGAACGCGAATACGATCGCCAACTTTTAGCGTCTTCACGGGGATCTGATCACCGTCCAGCGTTGTAGCAATTGCAGGAATCAACTTAAGAAGGTTACCACTCGCTGCAGCAGCTTTGCGACGAGCGCGCATCTCTAAGAATCGACCTACTAACAAAAAGAAGGTAAACATCGAGATAGATTCAAAGAAGACTTCGCCTTGTTCAGTTACTGTTGCAACTAAACTTGCAACATAGGCAAAGATCAACGCGATAGAAACCGGGACATCCATACCAAGGGTTCGACCTTTGATACTACGCCATGCGTTTAAGTAAAATGGAAGAGCGGAATAAAGCAAAACAGGAGTAGCAAAAATCAAACTTACCCAACGAAAGTAACTTTTAAACTCTGGCTCTAAATCACCAAAGACTTCGAGATACAGTGCAACGGCGAGCATCATGACCTGCATGGTTGCTAAACCTGCAATACCTAGTCGATATAGATATTGCTTCATCATTCGATGGTAAGAGGCTTCTTGCTTATCTGCTTCAAAAGGTGCAGCTTTGTAACCAAGTTTATGAATAACGGAAAGGAGCTCGCTTAACCGTACCTGAGTTTTATCCCAGGCTAGTAACGCTCGATTGGTGGTTGTATTAACACGGATAGATACCAACCCGGCCGTATTAGAAACTTGCTTTTCGATTAACCACGCACAAGCGGCACATGAAACGCCTTCCAAAGAAAGGGTTACTTCAGAAACATTTTCGCGATTTCGTACGAATTCAGATTGTACATCCGCATTGTCATAATGAATTAAAGCTTGGAGTTGCTCTGGTACTAGGTCTGCCTTTTCTGCAGGCGCAGTGCGGTATTGGTAATATGATACAAGACCACTATCTACAATAGTCTGCGCCACAGTTTCGCAGCCCGGACAACACATGTCGCGAATTTCACCCAATATTTCTACTTTGAAATCCGTGTTGGCTGGTACATCTTCACCGCAGTGATAACAGGATTTACACATATGCTTACTTCATTAACGGTGTTGAAGAGGCAGGAAACTCAACTTTACCTTGGATCATCCATTGCTTGTCGTGTGGTTGTAGTTCAACAAACCATGGTCCTTGAATAGATTCCTCAGCTTTTAGTCGGTAATTACCAGATGCATCCGCTGTTACAAGCTTTGTGAAGTCACGATCAGGAAGAGTACGATGAGTGAAAGTGGCCGTTAGAGCAGGGTAATGAGGTAGCTTCCCTTTAGCGAAAACAATCACAACATTGTTATTTTCAGAGGAAATCTCAGCGTTAAGACCTAGGTCACGAGCGACATTCATTTTACTAATGTCGATATTAATGCCTTTGCCTTTTTTATAGTAATCCTCGGCGACTAAAGAAACAGAGTTGTTCGAGAAAACGACCACAGTAATCACAGTCCAAACTACGACAGTAAGAGGAAGGATGATTAGGAACCACGGCCAAAATTGTTTATACCAAGGCTTTACCATAAAAAAGTTCTCAACAGCTAAATGAAAAAATGTAAGGCGTTAAATTTAAAGGAAAGACAGCCCCTATGAAAGGGGCTGTTATTGCTATGTTACTTAATATCTCAGTTACTTACTCTCTGAGTTACTTAAGCTCCAGACATAAGAGGCAACGAGCTGAACTTTATCTTCACCCAAAATGTCTTTCCACGCGGGCATTACACCTGAGCGGCCGTTCATTACGGTTTCTGTTACAGCTGCACGAGACTCACCAAATAACCAGTCTTGGTCTGTAAGGTCAGGCGCACCGACTGCAGGGTTACCCTTACCATCCGTACCATGACAAGCAGCACACACTACGAAGCGTGCTTTACCTGCCGCGGCTTCACGAGCATTTACTTTACGACCAGATAGACTAAGTGTGTAACTTACAACTTCTTGAACACCTTGCTCACCAAGGGCATCTTTCCATGCTGGCATTTGACCAATACGGCCGTGCATGATGGTTGTAACGATCGCTGATGGCTCGCCACCATATAGCCATGCATCATCAGTCAGGTTAGGGAAGCCTTTCTGACCACGTGCATCAGAGCCATGGCATTGAGAACAGTTTTGCAAAAACAAACGCTGACCAACTTTTAATGCTTCAGGATCTTGCGCAATTTCAGGAATTGGGCGTAGACCACTGTCATTGTGCGCAAGTTTACGGAATGCTTCGCCGAAGTAAGCGTCGGCATCATCCAGTTCTTTTGCATATTGGTTTAGTTGCTTGTTCTCTTGTGCTGCAGCGATGGCTTCTTTTGACTCTTCTAGTGAGCGAACGGTTTGAGCCGAACTCTGCCAGTTTAAAAAGCCCTTGAAGCTACCTAGACCTGGGAATAGGGCAAGGTAAACTGCTGCGAACACAAATGTGCTTACAAACAGGTAAGTCCACCACTTTGGTAGAGGGTTGTTTAGCTCGCGAATACCATCGTACTCGTGGCCCATGTCTTCCCCTTCCTCGACGCCCATTTTATCTTTAGCGCACCAAGTCAGGAGAATCGCACAGCCTACTAGCGTACCGACAGTAATCACGATAATCCAGAGACTCCAGAATGTAGTCATTACTTCTTCACTCCTTGGTTATTAGGGGTCTTTTGTTCTTCGTCAGCAAACACCAAGTTGGCATCTTCTTCAAAGCGTGCTTTACGCTTTTTACTAAATGCCCACCATACGATGCCAATAAAACTAGCGAAGAGTACAACGGTATAAATACTATGAATTGTACCGAAATCCATATGATCCCCTTACTTCATTGCATGACCAAGAGACTGAAGGTAAGCGATGATTGCATCCATCTCTGTTTTACCTTCTACTTCTTTAGCCGAATTCGCGATCTCTTCATCAGTGTATGGAACGCCGAACTGATCACGAAATAGCTCAAGTTTCTTCTGAGTTAGCTTACCGTCTAAAACGTTTTCAGCTAGCCACGGGAAACCTGGCATGTTTGACTCAGGTACAAGCTCACGAGGATCTAACAGGTGAACACGGTGCCATTCGTCAGAATAACGACCACCAACACGAGCTAAATCCGGGCCTGTACGCTTAGAGCCCCAAAGGAATGGGTGTTCCCAAACACTCTCACCAGCAACAGAGTAGTGACCGTAACGTTCAGTCTCTGAGCGGAAAGGACGAACCATCTGGCTGTGACAGACGTTACAACCTTCACGGATGTAGATATCACGGCCTTCCATCTCCAAAGGAGTGTAAGCGCGCAGATTTTCTACAGGTTCAGTCGTTTGCTTTTGGAAAATCAGAGGAGTGATCTCTACAAGAGCACCCCAACTGATAGCAAACACGATAAAAATAGCCAACAAACCGACATTACGTTCTAAGATTTCATGGCGATTATTAGAATTATTACTCATTCTTAAATCTCCTTATGCCGGATGTGGGATAGCTTTTAGGCTTTCTTTAGGTGCACTTACCGTTTTGTACGTGTTGTATGCCATTAGGAACATACCAGATAGGAAGATAAATCCGCCTAGGAAACGTACAAAGTAGAACGGATAAGACGCTTCTACAGACTCAACAAAGCTGTAAGTTAGCGTACCGTCAGAGTTAACCGCGCGCCACATAAGACCTTGCATTACACCAGAGATCCACATCGCAACGATGTAAAGAACGGTACCGATTGTTGCTAGCCAGAAATGCACATTAACTAGACCAACAGAGTACATACGCTCTTGGCCAAATAGGCGAGGTACCAAGTGATATACAGAGCCGATAGAAACCATCGCAACCCAACCTAACGCACCAGAGTGAACGTGACCAATGGTCCAGTCTGTGTAGTGAGAAAGTGCGTTAACCGTCTTAATCGACATCATCGGGCCTTCAAAGGTAGACATACCGTAGAACGACAGTGAAACGATTAGGAAACGTAGGATAGGGTCATAACGAAGCTTATGCCATGCACCAGATAACGTCATAATACCGTTGATCATACCACCCCAAGAAGGAGCAAATAGAACCAGCGACATAACCATACCTAGAGACTGAGTCCAGTCTGGTAGCGCTGTATAATGAAGGTGGTGAGGGCCTGCCCAAATATATAGAGAAATAAGTGCCCAGAAGTGAACGATAGATAGACGGTAAGAATAAACAGGACGTTCAGCTTGTTTAGGAACGAAGTAGTACATCATACCTAGGAAACCAGCGGTCAGTAGGAAACCTACCGCATTGTGTCCATACCACCACTGAACCATCGCATCCACTGCGCCCGAGTAAATCGAGTAAGATTTACCAAGTGACACAGGAATAGCCATGCTGTTCACGATGTGAAGTACTGCTACTGTGATAATAAAGGCACCGAAGAACCAGTTTGCCACATAAATATGTGACGTGTTTCGCTTCACTAGTGTGCCGAAGAACACCACCGCATATGATACCCATACTAGCGCAATTGCGATATCAATAGGCCATTCTAGCTCAGCATACTCTTTACCCGATGTTAAACCGAGAGGCAAAGTAATGGCTGCTGCCAGGATGATTGCTTGCCAACCCCAAAAGGTGAAGGCAACGAGTGGGCCACCAAAAAGACGTGTTTGACATGTGCGCTGTACAACATAATAAGACGTTGCGAACAGAGCACTGGTACCAAACGCAAAAATTACCGCATTAGTATGCAGTGGACGTAAGCGACTGTACGTCAACCACGGCGTATCAAAGTTTAGCTGTGGCCAAACTAATTGAGCGGCAATCAAAACACCAACAGCCATACCAACTATGCCCCATAAAATGGTCACAAGGGTAAATTGGCGAACGACTGTATAGTTGTAGTTTTGTTCAAGCTGCTTTACTTGGCTCATTTGCATGCTTCCAATTTCTAATTAACTACACTTTTACTTCCAACACGACTTGCGTCGTAACACCACCCAAGTAAACTCTAGAATTCAAGTGTTATCATCACCTTATTTCCATTGCTGACTTTAATAAAAAGTGGCATTTTCAGCGTGACACTATACTTGAATTAACAATTCAATGACAGGGTAGTAACCTTACTGGACCTCTGGAAATCATTTTTTATTTAAAAAGTTTGAAGTTTGTAACAAGGATATTAGTAATTATGCCTGCACAAAAGTTAACAAAGGCGCGACTTGCACAAATCTTAATCATGCTCAGTGTTTTAATAGGCGCATTTTTCTGGCGTACCTTTACACACGAGAGTGTTAATAGCGTTGACTGTTCACAAAAAGAACGATGCGATGTAACAATTGAAGGAGAAATAATCACGATTAATCGTGACTCAATGGGAATTTCGCTCGAAACGACAGAAAGTAGCACTCTAAAAATTGATCTAAATCAATCTGGTAATTTTATCCATCTCAACGAAAAGCATAAGTCAGTAGAATGGGACATCATGCCTGAATCGAAAAAAATCACCTTTAAAAAAGGTGAAAACATTGTTGTAGTTCAATTATAAATACGATCTATCACGAGATAATCGTAACTTATTAATGAAATTAACACCTTCTTACCTAGAGAAAATTGGTTGGAATGGTATAACAGCAGAGTGATAACCAATTATAAAATCGTATGCATTGCCAATCAGTTTTTACTCATATTAAAGATGAAGACTCAGCGATAAAAACGCTCAGGTCCGAATTGACACAACAAAACTTGTCTTACGTGATGTGTTACTACACGGAAGAATACAATTTCGAGTTGATTCGAGAAGCGTTTCTTGCGCATTTTCCTGGTGTGCCTTTTCATGGCGCCAGTTCATGTCAAGCCGTAATGACAGATCAGGGCTTTCATACAGGACCAGTAATTGCGGCACTTGCTGTTTATGATACAGGTCCTCATGCTTATGGTACTGGTATTTCTAATCACAACTCAGGTGACAGCGTCACCAAGGCTTTGGATATGGCCCTTGAGAACGCAAACCGTGTTGGAGAGGTACCAAACTTAATTCTACTTCATGCTACACCAGGGCAAGAGGAATCAATCATTGCGTCTATAGATGAAAGATTTGGAACTCTAATTCCAATTATTGGTGGTTCGGCCGCTGATAATAACATCGCTGGGAAATGGTCTGTGATAACCGCCCAAGGATCTCAAACTTCAGGTTTAAGCTTAACTCTCTTTTACTCCTCTCAACCTGTTGATATCGCTTTTAGCGCTGGGCATACACCAACTAATATCAAAGGTGTTGCAACCAAGACCAACGATAGATGCTTACTTGAAATTGATAATGAACCTGCGCTCAATGTTTATAGAAGGTGGACAAATCACCAGGATAACCAAGTAGGTAAAGATAATATGCTGTTTACAAACTCGAGTGCTTATCCATTAGGGCGGATCGCAGGTCATCTCTATGATCGCCCATATTACAAGTTATCCCATCCGATCCGTGAGACGCCAGATGGTGGAATCGAGTTGTTTACACGAATAGAAGAGGGTGACGAGCTCACATTAATGAAAGGAAGTCGTGAGCATCTCGTTGCGCGCGCTGCAAAAGTCGTCAATGCCGCTTTTAACCAAAAATTAGAAGAGTCTCGAAAAATTGGAGTGATAAATATCTTTTGCGCAGGTCCCATGTTGCACTTAATGCAAGACATGAATAGCGTTTGTGAACAAATTAACCAAGAACTAGAACATTTGCCTTTTATTTGCCCTTTTACTTTCGGCGAGCAAGGTAGATTTATTGGTGGTGAGAATGGACATGGAAACCTGATGATTTCATCGGCTATATTCCATAAACCTTATGAAAGATAAATACTTAGACATATATCAACAGGAAGCGCTTCAAGAAGCGTTAGTTGAGCTAAAGCAGGCTAGACAAAGAGAACGACTACTCGCTGATGAAAACAAGGCCATTCTTTCCGCGATATCTGCGATGAGTGAGGCAAAGAATCGGCATGAGATATTTACGGGATTAAACAATGTCCTCAAAAAGTACATCAACTTCGATGATTTTATTGTACTGACTCGTGATGGTGAACGATATCCCTTCAAGACGTTGATATCAACTAATAGCGTATTTGATAATGTATCCTGGTTACACGGTAACACCTATCAAAGAGCTCTCAATGGTGAATGCATTCTACTGTTCGAGCCAGATAAACTCGCTGAGTTTGTTAACTTAAACAGCTTTATAAAAAGCCATGTAAACTCGGTCGTTTTAACTGGTATACGTTCAGAAGTAACGCAAACCGTAATCCTACTTATTGGAGCTCAGAAAGGGCACTTTAGCATAGAGAATAAGGAAACCTTGAGGCGGTTTCGTCCCTTAATTGAAAGGGCGGTCATTGATATCGAGACCAAAGAGAAGTTACAACGTATCGTTGAAGTAAGAACAACTCAGCTCGCTAAAGCAAGAGAAGAAGCAGAGCTTGCGAACCGGTCTAAGTCGGAGTTCTTAGCGATGATGAGTCATGAAATAAGAACCCCTTTAAATTCCGTTCTTGGAATGCTAGATATACTGAAGCAATCAACCTTGTCAGAAGAACAAATTGATGCTTTGAGCCAAATGGAGTGCTCTGCAGAGTTACTTCTCGCGATAATCAGTGACATTCTTGACCTTTCTAAAATCGAGTCAGGTCGCTTTCAGCTCAATGAACAATGGATTAACTTAAGAGACACTGTCACTTTTGTTATTTCTCAGCAAAAACAAATAGCTAAGAAGAAAGATCTTAAATTCAAGCTCAACTGTACTGTCACTAATGACAAACAATTTTGGATTGACTCCACGCGGTTATCTCAAATTCTGTTTAATCTAATAGGGAATGCAATAAAGTTTACAGACGAAGGTGAAGTAAAAGTTTCTGTATCTGAGCAAGATGCTGAACTTGTGATCTCAATATCTGACACTGGAATTGGTATATCTAAAGCAAAGCAAGAGCACTTGTTTACGGCATTTCATCAAGGAGACCGTTCCATCACGAGACGCTTTGGTGGTACAGGACTGGGACTCGCAATAACCAAGCATTTAGTTGAAATGATGCGTGGCAAGATTGCCGTTAAAAGTGACGAGCATGTTGGTTCAACCTTTACGATTTCGATTCCAGTTTTGACTCGTTGCAATCAAAATCGTCCAGTTAGAATCGAAACCAATCAACCGACAAAAGCAATGGAACTTCTCGTCGTAGAAGATACCGAATCGAATCAGTTCGTAATAAAGCTTATCTTAAATAAGCTTGGCCATAATGTTCATATCGCAAGCCATGGAGCAGAGGCATTAACATTTTTAGAAGAGAATGAGGATTTAATCGATTTGATTCTCATGGATGTCTCGATGCCAGTGATGGATGGAATTACCGCAACAAGACTTATTCGAGATAAAGGTCTCAGGACCCCAATTATAGCGTTAACTGCACATGCGCTAGAAAGCGATAGAGATAAATGCCTGGATGCCGGTATGGACGGATTCATTTCCAAGCCAGTTAGAAGACAAGATATCTTTGAAGCTATACAGTCATTTCAATAAGTAAAAAGGCGTTAATATAGATCTTAACAATCGATAGATTATTAAGATCTATATTAAGTATTTTATGGTAAATAACGATTATGTTTAATGCTCACAGTAAGGCCCTTAAATTTAAAATCTGCAGGGGAATAGGAGCATACTCAGACAACATTTAGCGTACAGCAATATACAATTTAACATAATATACATAATGCGTACCAAGGGGTGGGGTCTCAAAGCAATAATGTCCGGTTTTAGCTACTTTAAAATGTCCTCCTAAGGTTAACAACATTGTTTGCTTTTGAGGCTTTAACCGAGGTTCCTGTGGACTTGCAATCGCTAGTTTGGTTTGTGGTTATGCTTACGAAGCAAATCAAATCTCTTATTGAAAATTGATGCGCGCTTAGTCCTCGACTTACTTTACTGGTGTGTTCTTCCTTAAACACCTGAGAATCAATATATCTATGATGGTGACGGCCAACTCACTGAGTTCGCCATTCAATGTCATAACTACTTTAACGAACTCAAACGCGCTGCTGAGCAAAAAGCCTTTCATGCTCGCCTCGTACAACAGCAAAAATCAGCTAAACGCTCTAATCGCTCCGCAACGAAATCTGCCAAAAATCACGAGCTCAGTTGCGTTCTGAAACATTTATAAGCCTGTGGTTATATGGAGGCGAATGTACTTTTCGGGGGATTTGTAACGATAGCGTTTTCCTTTCTTCAAGTTGGACTTAACGTACCTACACACTTTTTGGTCACCACTACTGGTTACTCTTTTTATTACTGCGTTTTTACTTTTGTGCTCCATTTCTATCATGACGTCACAATAACCTTGATAGCCATCAAACTTATTGTCTACTTTCTTTTGAAGCTTAGTCTTAATCTTTTTAGCCAACAGGTTCGTTTCTGAATCGTCAGCAAAAACTGAATTACTTGCAAAGATCAATATCATTAAAGTTACAACGTATCTCATCGTTTTGGTCCGTTTATGTTGTTGATTGTTCAATGATAAGTAATTTTTCTGTAGATACGAAAATGGGACGTCACATTGCGTCCCATTTAACATGATGAAGTAACTGATATGTAATTAAGCGCGCTTCTTGCCTTTGTTTGCTTTGAAGCCCTGATGCGGAAAAACGTTACGAATCCTCTGTTGAACTTTTTTGGGAATGCCTTTGGAAAAGCTTAAGCGCATTCCTGTTCGTTGGCTATACACCTTCATTTCACCAGTAAACGGGTTATGCTCACTAATATCCTGTAAGTTGTGTTTGAAAGAAGGAGGTAGATGCCCTTTTACGTTACTAATATGGCCATTATCGAACTTTACTTTTAACACCGGCCTATCGACTGCGATCAACCAAAAGATCACGATGGCTGCAATTAAGATTACATATAACATTTGGCACTCCCTATCCTAGCTAGATAGCAATTTACTCAAATCCTCTTTAATTGAGGTAACTTTTTGACTCGCTTTTTCACTTCTCGACGCTTCGGAAAGCAAATATTCAATTGCGTCAGATAACGTACAACCAAGTTCATTCGCTCTACTAGAAAGCTTTTCCCAAACTCGGTAATCTAAATCAATGGATTTCTTCTTTGTATGGACTTGCTCTGCATTGAAGTGACGTTTCCGTTTCGCTCGGATAGCCTGCTTGAGTTTATTATCTAACTCTTCTGACATGTGGTTTTCTATCCAAGCCAAGACAAGTGTAGGCTCGTGTTCAAGGCGTTTTAGTTCTGCGACCGCTGCATCTGCTTCGCTTGTATCAATATGTCGGGTAATCGCTTCACCATCTTTCCATTTTTTGATGAGATACTTCCATTTCCACCCACATTCTAGATTCTCAAGCTGTTGATATTTCATTTGTTCCGACCCATAAACATAACCTAGTGACAGCGTAACCCAGATGGTTTACTTGGGCAAATAAAACTCTTAGAAGTATCGATGTTGATCACTCATTTGTCTAAGTATTGTTCATTGAGAGTTGAATGCCGAGAACAAACCAAATTGGTGCTAGGGTGTTATAGTCCGTTTCGTTATAATGTCGGCAAGATTGAATTACGATGAATTTTAATGAACCAACTTAATTGGCAAGACGTAACACCTTCACTTGAGCGGTACGAAGCACTTTTAAAGTCTGCACCTTCGTTACCAAAGAAGTCTTTTACTGAGCTCCAACCGAGAATGTCGGCAACGATATCTCGTTTTTCAAAAATTTCCGGATTGACGCGAGTACTACTCATTAACTGCGTAGATAATTCTGTATATAGAGAGTTCATCAGTAAAGCTCTTCAGAGCCAGTCTAACGCTGCGATAGTTTTGTCGGAATCACTTGATGCCAAACGTTTATTTGACCGTTACAGTGTTGATGTAAGTGGTGATATTGCCTTCCAACCTGGTTTAATTTCACAGGCAGATAACGGTTACTTAATAGTACCGGCTAATCTAATTTTGGCTAACCCAGGGCTTTGGCCAAATATAAAGTCTGCAATTCAACAAAACCTTATCGAGCCACTGAACCTAAGCCCTACTCGTTTACCTACTTCAGTACCGCAAGCTAAAGCCTATGATGTAAAACTGATTGTAACAGGAGAAAGAAGTCAGTTAGCAGAGCTAGAATACATCGATGAAGACTTCTGTTCTGGCTTTGCCATGTATACGGAAGTTGAAGAAGATATTCATCTGTCAGAGCAGAATTTGACAGATTACTTTGGTTTAGTGAACTGGATATGTTCTCAATATCAGCTGCCTCACTTAACTGAATGTGGTTTTAGAAGATTGTTGCTGGCCGGTATGAGATTTACTGAAGATCAACATTATCTGCCTTTAGGAGTAATGTGGCACTCTCAACTTCTAACGCTTGCTAGCCAGTTCAGTGATGGCCACGCATTAGATTACAAGTCGTTAGATAAAGCGATTGACGATAAGTATTACCGAGAATCTTACCTTCCTCAGCGTGCCGTGTACGATATTTTAGATGGCCAAGTCATCATTGAGACAACTGGGGAACAAGTTGGTCAAATCAATGGCCTAACCGTTATTGATATGGCTGGGCACCCTGTCAGCTATGGTGAGCCTGCACGAATATCTTGTGTAATTCATTTTGGTGATGGCGATGTTTCCGATGTTGAGCGCAAAGCTGAGCTTGGAGGCAATCTACATGCAAAAGGCATGATGATTATGCAAGCTTTCTTGAGCTCTGCTCTGAAACTGGATGAACCACTGCCTTACTCTGCCTCCATCGTATTTGAACAGTCTTATAGTGAAGTTGATGGTGACAGCGCATCTCTTGCAGAACTTTGTTGCTTGGTGAGTGCTTTATCTGAATCTCCAATTAATCAACAAGTTGCTGTTACAGGAGCTGTTGATCAGTTTGGTCGAGTGCAAGCCGTCGGTGGCTTGAACGAAAAAATTGAAGGCTTTTATCAGGTTTGTAAACATCAAGGTTTTACAGGAAATCAAGGTGTTGTGATGCCAAAATCAAACCTTAAACACCTTGCATTACATAAAGATGTAATAGAAAGCATTAAAAATGGTGAGTTCCATATTTGGTCCGTTTCTACCGTAGATGAAGCTATTCCGATTGTAATGAATAAACCTTTTAGAGGTGAAGACGATAGCATTATTGGCAAAATAGCGGAACGTATTGAAAACTTTGAAAGACATGAGCATCCAGAAGGAATTGTGCAGCGCATCAAAAACTGGTTTGTCTAGTACTGATCGGAGTTGTTTAGCGTACACGTGTTCACTAAGATGCAGCTATCAAAAATTGGAGTAATTGATAATGCAAAACAAACGTGATTCTTATAACCGTGACGATCTACTTGCTTCTAGCCAAGGCGAACTGTTTGGGCCTGGTTACCCTCAGCTTCCTGCGCCAAACATGCTAATGATGGATCGTGTTACTAAAATGTCTGAGACTGAAGGCGATTTTGGTAAAGGTTTGATCTTGGCGGAATTGGATATTACTCCAGATTTGTGGTTCTTTGACTGCCACTTCCCTGGCGACCCTGTAATGCCGGGTTGTCTTGGCCTTGATGCGATGTGGCAACTTGTTGGTTTCTTCCTTGGCTGGGTTGGTGGCAAAGGAAAAGGTCGTGCTCTGGGTGTTGGCGAAGTGAAGTTTACAGGTCAGATCCTGCCAACAGCGAAAAAAGTGACGTACGAGATCCACATGAAACGCGTTGTAAACCGTAAACTTGTGATGGGTTTGGCCGACGGTCGTGTATGTGTGGACGGCAAAGAAATCTACGTAGCAAAAGATTTGAAAGTTGGCTTGTTCCAAGATACTTCAAGCTTCTAATCTCGATTTTAATCGATTTATTAAGGCTCCTATTTAGGAGCCTTTTTGTTTTCAGCCCTAAACCACCTACTTCAGTAGGTGGTTATCATCCGTTTCGGCTTTGCCTGTAAAACTACTC
>NZ_JAWOQP010000119.1:0-1257 GCF_033337375.1 Vibrio sp. YT-17 | reverse complement strand
GGATCGTGGTAAGCATCGATATGAGCTGGGCGCAGACCTTCGTCTTTTTTGCCGTTAATCCACCAAGCCACTTGGCGTGCAGGCCACTGCTTTTCATCCAGATTTTGTGCTTTGATCAAACGCTTCAGTAAACGCTGTTGATCGTCGCTGTCGATGATTTGAAAATCTTCCGGTAGCTTGGCATCAAGATAGTGCGCACGCAAAATGCGGTGACAAATACCGTGAAAGGTACCATTCCACATGCCTGACG
The DNA here is from genome assembly GCF_033337375.1 of Vibrio sp. YT-17. Classification (NCBI taxonomy): domain Bacteria; kingdom Pseudomonadati; phylum Pseudomonadota; class Gammaproteobacteria; order Vibrionales; family Vibrionaceae; genus Vibrio; species Vibrio sp. YT-17. The sequence goes on along the minus strand of NZ_JAWOQP010000119.1, from coordinate 1,007 downwards.
CACTGCCCATCATCAACTCTTCAATACGGCCACGCATCTCCGCTGCCGCTTTGTTGGTAAAGGTTACCGACATGATTGAGAACGGAGACGCTTGTTCTACCGACATCAACCAAGCGATACGGTGAACAAGAACACGAGTCTTACCACTCCCTGCACCAGCAAGGACGAGCAAGTTTTCTAGAGGTGCAGCAACGGCTTCACGCTGTTTATCGTTCAAACCGTCGAGTAATAGAGATGGATCCATCATGATGAGCTACTGGTTATTTATACATAAAAATAGATTATAACCTAAACAACTAGGGTGTGTTGAGACAAAACTAGATAAAAAGTTCGACGATTTTTTACTCATCCATTCAATCAGTTATGTAAATCAAACCATCAAAAAGCATTCTCCAAAACAATTTCCCTGAAAGTTTTTCACTCACCTTCCTATCTCTTAAGTTAAGCAAGCGGACAAAAACTGTGCATCTCAATCGCTCGTCTGCTTGCCCATCTCAACGTAAAGGAAATCATTCAGAGGAATTTATTATGAAAAAGTCGAATCTTGCTGTTACTGCTGCGGTTACTGGTCTACTAGCCCTTGGTGGCACTCTACTAACAGCAACACCTGCTGTCGCGGCAGAAAAAGAAAAGTGCTACGGCGTGGCAAAAGCGGGAAAAAATGACTGTGCGACGAAGAACAGCTCTTGCGCCGGCACGTCAAAACAAGACCACCAGAAAGACGCATTTGTGGTGGTTCCAAAAGGTCTTTGCGACAAATTGGCTGGCGGCAGCACCAGCGCATCTTAATTTCTCCGTTAATTGTTGTGGGCGTGTGATGGCTCAACTCACACCCCACAACCTCTTCTCATCCAGTTCGAAAAGGAGTTTCACGTGAAACACTACGATTTTCACTCTCTTGTTGGCGTTGGTTTACGGACTCCTCATTTGGACTTTTTTCAGCAACAACGCCCAGAACTGTCTTGGTTAGAAATTCACAGCGAGAACTACTTTCAACCCAATGCAGC
>NZ_JAWOQP010000118.1:0-1260 GCF_033337375.1 Vibrio sp. YT-17 | reverse complement strand
CGTCACTGATCAGCATGGACGTTTGTTGGGCTCTGGTTCGCAAGATCCGGCATCTGCCGCGCGTCGTAAAGAGCAAGAGTTAGAACGCAGCCAAGAACAAGCATTGCGTGAAAAAATCGACTCTGTTCTGTTGCCTATTCTTGGTTTTGGTAACTACACCGCGCAAGTGGATATCCAAATGGATTTCAGCGCGGTTGAGCAAACTCGTAAACGTTTCGACCCAAATACGCCATCGACCCGCAGCGAGTACGCGTTAGAAGATTACAACAACGGCAACATGGTAGCAGGCATTCCGGGTGCGCTTAGTAATCAGCCTCCGGCGGATGCTTCTATTCCGCAAGACGTCGCGCAAATGAAAGACGGCTCGGTAATGGGGCAAGGCTCTGTACGTAAAGAATCGACCCGCAACTTCGAGCTAGATACCACGATTAGCCATGAGCGTAAGCAAACGGGCACCGTGGCGCGCCAGACTGTTTCGGTTGCCATCAAAGACCGTCGCCAAGTTAATCCAGATACAGGTGAAGTGACTTACACACCAATGTCGGAAGGTGAAATCAACGCGATTCGTCAGGTGTTGATTGGCACCGTCGGCTTTGATCAATCTCGTGGTGATTTACTTAACGTATTGAGCGTCAAGTTTGCCGAGCCAGAAACCGAGCAGCTTGTTGACCAACCAATTTGGGAACACCCGAACTTCAACGATTGGGTTCGTTGGTTCGCCAGCGCTTTAGTTATCATCGTGGTTGTGCTTGTACTGGTTCGCCCTGCAATGAAGAAACTGCTTAACCCAGCTGGTGATGACGACGATGAAATGTACGGCCCAGACGGTTTGCCAATTGGTGCCGATGGCGAAACCAGCCTAATTGGTAGCGACATTGAAAGCAGTGAGCTGTTTGAATTTGGTTCAAGTATCGATCTGCCTAACCTTCATAAAGATGAAGACGTACTGAAAGCGGTTCGTGCACTTGTAGCGAACGAACCAGAGCTAGCGGCTCAAGTTGTGAAAAACTGGATGAACGAAAATGGCTAACGATATCGTACCTCAAGATGAAAACGGCGCAGGCATGCCAGTTGAGTTTGATGCCTCCACCATTACTGGTGAAGAGAAAGCGGCCATTTTGTTATTAAGTCTGAATGAGCAAGATGCGGCTGGCATCATCCGTCATTTAGAACCGAAACAAGTACAGCGCGTTGGTAGTGCAATGGCGCGTGCTAAAGATTTAAGCCAAGAGAAAGTATCGGCGGTGCACCGTACGTTTT
>NZ_JAWOQP010000117.1:0-1261 GCF_033337375.1 Vibrio sp. YT-17 | reverse complement strand
GAATTTTGATCAGCCACTAGAGATTGGTCAACGTCTGCACATTCTAGACAGCGCGGGTTACACGATGGTGAAACTAAACTGGTTCAATGGTCTACGTATGCCTTCTGTTTACTGTGAGCGTTCAAGCGGCGAGATTCAAAAACTGAATGAGTTTGACTACTCAGACTTCAAACGCTCACTGTCACAGTGGTCTGTGAAGTAATGTTTTTCTCATGCTTACAATGACAAAGAGCAGCTCTTTATAGCTGCTCTTTTTCTATGAATAAAAGGCTAAATCGACTAGCTTTCAATTATCACTCTGGTGTCTTCGCTGAGCGCTTCTAACTCGTTCGCCACATCTTCGATTTCCAATTCGCTTGGCAGCTTGATAGCCATTTTGGCGCTGAACAAGCTAGAACTCACACCGCCACCCCCGGCAATAAATACGCGTTGGCAATCCATATCTAAAATAGAGATGCCTTGTGCATCCAGAACGTGAGTGATTTCATTGACGATACCTGCACGGTCATTGGAATCGAGACGAAGTTGGAAAATGGTATCTTCTTTGTGTGAGTGAGGCTCTGAATCCACAAATTTAACTACTAGAGTCTGGCAGGCTGAAAACGCTTCTTTCACCGTGTCCGCGTTTTCTTCAGGTAACTCAACTTTTATCACCCCAGCGACTTGGTCTTCAATAAAGTTCACTTTACTGATTAACCATTTGCCTCCGTTTTCATGAGTAACAGCAGCCAGTTGTTTGATAGTCGCCGGTGATGCTTGACCGACAAAGTTAACGATAAACACAGTGTTCATGATGTCCCCTCCTGGAATAAGGTTTGGACGCAGTGCGGTGGAACGCATCGCTTAAGTTATTGGAATAAGTCCTTTTCTTCAGTGTAGGTCCTAGGAAGGGGTTATGTTTGATAGAAGTCAATTTTTCACACTAATTCGCGAAGCAAATAATCAAAACAGTGCACTAGATACAAAAAGAGCAGCCGTTTGGCTGCTCTTCATTAATGTCGTTCAATATGGTTGGCTTAGAACGTTACTTTCAGCTCTACGCCGTAAAACTGACTGTCGTAGCTTGCACCTGCGTCCATGGCAAACTTCGCAACATCTTGATTGCCGAACCAAGGTGAGGAGTTGAATTTCAATTCAGCGCTGCCGCCCCATGCGTCAGTCACCCAGTGGTGGATATGACCAACAGGGTTTAGGAAGAAGAGAGAAACGTCGCCTGCAGTTTCTGAACCTAACACTTCGCCGCCATTTGCTACGATGTCTT
>NZ_JAWOQP010000116.1:0-1262 GCF_033337375.1 Vibrio sp. YT-17 | reverse complement strand
AAAACAATAGGCTATCCACTATTGATCTTGAGATATGGTTGCACTAATCGACGAATGTTTACTTTTGCACCGATTCGAGCGGCGAGCAAATACATGCCACCAATTTTTCGGTGCAAGAATATGGCATCGGCTGGTGGGGTATGCCAAGAATCTTGCTCCATACTCAGAATTGTTCCAGCTTCTCGCAGTTTTTGCGCCAGTCCGCTGGCTTTAAAGTCATAAGCTTCATCAATTAGCATGGGTTCGCATGCCATTTTGACCAAATCTAAAATCGCCATTCTCTGTTCTGGTTTGATGCTTTGGGCGAAAAAGCCTATTTGCTCTAAAGCATCGTTGAGCCCTTGTTCGTCATCGTTCACGACAGATGAAAAGGCTTGGCGATAACCGGAACTAAAACGTTCACTGTATTCGCGAGTTGCGCCAAAATCTAACAGCCCGATTTGTTTACTTTGTTCAAGATAGAGGTAGTTTGCGAAGTTTGGATCGGTTTGCACCATCTTGAATTCAAACAGTTCTTTAAACAGCAGTTCCAACAAATTGTGCATTACAAAGTCGCGAGTTTCTTGGTCGTAGTTTGCGATTTTCTCTATGGGCGTCCCTTGAATGAACGCCATAGCCAGAACGGATTGGGATGAAATTTCCGGGTAGATTTTTGGTACCACAAAATGCGGATGGCCTTGTAGAGCCTCGTGATATCTACAGGCAAACTGAGCTTCTCGCTCATAATTGGCTTCGTCGTGCAGCTGTTTTTTCGCCTCTTCCAACAGTCCTTTATAGTCAACAGACTCAGGGATAAGGCCAACAATTTTCAAAAGCGTACCGACATTATCGACGTCGCTGTCGATGCTCTTTCTGATACCGGGATATTGCACTTTTACTGCCAAATTATCGCCAGCATCGCTGTAGGCTTGGTGAACTTGCCCTATGGATGCACTCGCAATAGGTTTGAAGTTGAAAGCAAGAAACGCGGATTTCCACTGTTCACCAAGTGCATTTACCATCACGCTGTTGAGCTGCTTTGATGGCATTGGATCGGCGTTTGAACGCAATCTGGCCAAAATCTCGGCCAACTCCGGTTCTAGAATGTCTCCCGCATCCATCGACAGCATTTGCCCAAGTTTCATCGCTGCGCCGCGTAAGTGCGCCAGTTGATCGGTCAGCCGTGCAATATTTTGAGGGGTGAGCAAAAGGTCTTTCGCTTTCGGTCGGTTGCCTTTGGCGATTTGCTTGGTGCCTTCAGCAATAACATTGCCCGCAACTCT
>NZ_JAWOQP010000115.1:0-1270 GCF_033337375.1 Vibrio sp. YT-17 | reverse complement strand
GGCGATGAAAACGCACCAGTATTCGCGTGTCTAGTAGGTAAAGGCATTACGTTTGATTCAGGCGGTTACAGCCTTAAGCCTTCAAACTTTATGAGTGCAATGAAAGCCGATATGGGCGGTTCAGGTACGATTACTGGCGGTTTGGGGTTAGCTATTTTGCGTGGTTTGAACAAGCGCGTAAAACTGATCTTATGTTGTGCTGAGAATATGGTTTCTGGTCGTGCGCTTAAGCTTGGCGACATCATCACCTACAAAAACGGTAAGACTGTTGAGATCATGAACACCGATGCAGAAGGTCGTTTGGTACTTGCCGATGGTCTTATCTATGCAAGCGAGCATAACCCTGAGTTGATCATCGACTGCGCAACGTTAACCGGCGCGGCGAAAAACGCATTGGGTAACGACTACCACGCGTTAATGAGCTTTGATGATGAACTTTCTCATCAAGCGCTAACCGCAGCAAACAAAGAGAAAGAAGGCCTGTGGCCACTGCCTCTGGCTGATTTCCACCGTGGTATGTTGCCGTCAAACTTCGCTGATTTATCGAACATCAGCTCTGGAGACTACAGTCCAGGCGCAAGTACCGCTGCTGCATTTTTGTCTTACTTTGTTGAAGACTACAAGAAAGGCTGGTTGCACTTCGATTGTGCTGGTACTTACCGTAAGTCTGCATCAGACAAGTGGGCGGCTGGCGCTACTGGTATGGGTGTCCGCACTCTTGCTCGCCTTCTTAATGAGCAAGCAGAAAAATAATATTTATGGTGGCGTCAGTTAGACGCTGCCGTAGTCAAGTAAGTCACTTTTAAACACTATTATTACAAGTACAAAAAGGAAACTTTATGGCTCTAGAAAGAACGTTTTCCATTGTTAAGCCTGACGCTGTGGAAAGAAACCTGATCGGTGAAATCTATAATCGAATCGAGAAGGCAGGCCTACGCATTATTGCTGCGAAAATGGTTCACCTGACTGAAGAGCAGGCGAGCGGCTTTTACGCAGAACATGAAGGTAAAGAATTCTTCCAACCTCTAAAAGAGTTCATGACTTCTGGCCCTATTATGGTTCAAGTGTTGGAAGGCGAAAATGCGATTGCACGTTACCGCGAATTGATGGGTAAAACCAACCCAGAAGAAGCGGCAGCAGGCACACTTCGCGCAGATTACGCGCTAAGCATGCGTCATAACTCTGTGCATGGTTCAGATAGTCCTGAATCAGCGGCTCGTGAGATTGAGTTCTTCTTCCCTGAGTCAGAAATTTGCCCTCGCTAATTGGT
>NZ_JAWOQP010000114.1:0-1271 GCF_033337375.1 Vibrio sp. YT-17 | reverse complement strand
CTCTGCGCTCATAGCCGTGCCACTTCTTTTTGTTTTTACGTCGGTCTTCACCGGAGCGCCTTTCTTCTTGATACTGGCCGTCTACCATCACTGTATCGGTAATGATCGGTATCCTCACTTTTTCATTGATATCCATATGAGCCCAATAATTGCCTTAGCAAAATTATGATTCAAGTTGGATATAATACCAATCGTGCGAACCTGTTTTATTTATAGAGCTCTTTATCTATCTGATAGCGTTGCATTTTGTCATACAGCGTTTTTCGAGGCACATTCAACTGTTCCATCGTTTGTTTGATGCTGCCATTGTTTTCCAGTAGCGCATTTTCTATCGCTGCCTTTTCAAACTCCGCCACTTGCTCTGCAAGGCTACTGGTTGAGGCGGGGATGGAACTTGGTTCACCTAATTGGATGAGTTTACCTAATAAAACGAAACGCTCTGCTGCATTGCGCAGTTCTCGGACATTTCCCGGCCAATCGTGAGCCATTAGCTGAGCCAAATCTTGTGCTGAAAGGCTTGGCGAACTTTTACCATAGCGCGACGCCGCGACTAAAAGAAAATGATGGAAAAGGGCAGGGATGTCTTCCTTGCGTTCACGTAAGGGAGGCAAATCTAGCGTAACCACGTTGAGGCGATAGTAGAGGTCTTGACGAAATGTGCCTTGTTCCGCCGCACGTTTAAGATCCACTTTCGTTGCCGCGACAACGCGAATGTCGAGAGGTAAAAGTTCGTTTGAGCCAACGCGTTCAATCACGCGCTCTTGCAGGACGCGCAACAAACGAATTTGTGCCTGAATTGGCATCGATTCGATTTCATCTAAGAAGAGTGTGCCGCCCTGTGCAAATTCAAACTTACCAATACGCCGACTTTCTGCACCAGTAAATGCGCCTTTTTCGTGACCATAGAGTTCGCTTTCAATTAAGTTTTCTGGCACCGCGCCACAGTTCACCGCAACAAAGTTATTGTTTCTACGAGAACTTTGTTCGTGCAGTGAGCGGGCGATAAGCTCTTTACCTGTACCTGTTTCGCCAAACAGCAGAATATCGGCATCTGTATCAGCAATGTGGGTGATGGTTTCTCGCAGCGTTTGGATGCTGGTGGTTTCACCGATTATTCGGGGGCCAAGCGTTTGGCTTGCTTTGAGTGATTGACGAAGTTTCTCATTTTCGTTCGTCAGTTGGCGTCTTTCAATGGCGCGCTTTACGGTTTCAACCAAGTGTTCTGGCGCAAAAGGTTTCTCTATAAAATCGTAGGCCCCTTGGTGTAACGC
>NZ_JAWOQP010000113.1:0-1273 GCF_033337375.1 Vibrio sp. YT-17 | reverse complement strand
TCATTCATCGCCTGTAAAACTAAAGCACCATCAATAATGACGTTGCTTGTTAAACTATCGATATCGGAATAACCGCTTTCTAATGAATTCGATTGAGATGAGGTTGTAGCGACAAAGCTGACGCGGTCGCCAGGTTGTATTGGTAACGCCTCAACAATGCTACTGCCTTGAGAAAGGTAGTAATAAGGGACCTGATCTTTTTTAAGCGAAAGATACATGTAATCTTTTTCGCCGGGGTTAGAAACCAAGTTTGACGTTAGTTGAGTTCCTTCGGTGACATCTTTTGCCCATAGAGCGCCAGATTCAATCTTGATACTCGTATAAGGGGTATAAGAATGCTGTTTTGCTTCTGACTCTGAAAACTCTCGAATATCAATTGCATCAATATTGACGGGATCAGCTTTGTTCACAGTTCGATTAACAAATGCGACTTGTACAAACACTTCATTTTCCACGACGGCCACAGGCTCTGGCTGGTCAAAGAAATCACTGACGTAAAAAAAGGCCAAAAACATAGTGATGGCAACAAATACAAAAATTAATGCTCTACTCATAGAATAAAAACCTTAAAAGAGAGGGTTTCCCCTCTCTCTAAATTTATAACGGGCTAACTTATCCTTAGCTGTTTGGTTTCTCGCCCTCTGAAGCCTTTTCGGTAGTGTTCGCACTCTCCATTGATGTAGAAATCTTACTCATTGCTCCACTTAATGTGTTTTGTAAAGAGCCTTGTTTGAATACAAGAAGAATAATTGAAGACATTGCCACTGCGATGATTGCGTATTCAACAGCAGTCACACCACGTTTATCCAGTTTAAATTTGTTACGGATATTACGAAGTTTAGAATTGATATTTAAAAGCATGTTTACCTCTATTTCCCTTGAATTAATCACTCATTTCGTGAACGAAGAAAATTTACATCAACAGAAACAATCACACCAATTAAGCTTTTTTATTTATATATAAGATGTTGTTATAAAAGTAATGAAATCCATTACATAATTTTTTATTATCCAAAATGATTTGAATTTAGAAGTAACACATTTAAAATAGTAAAATGAATTATATAAATTTTGCTTTATGGCTAACTTGCCTGGTTAACGTCTTACTCATATTCTATGGTGACATTCGCTATAGAATTGTGAAACATCGATTTCTTCTTATTATCTTTATTACTTCTCTACTTAGTTTGTTCTTTACTCCAGAACCACTAACTCAGCTTGCAGTGAGTACCTCTGTTTTTATTTGTTTCTTTATACTTTGGTTGATAAATAT
>NZ_JAWOQP010000112.1:0-1274 GCF_033337375.1 Vibrio sp. YT-17 | reverse complement strand
GAAGGACAGGGATGGTTACCCCTGCAACCCCGGCGACGAACAGGTTGGTCAACATGGCGGCAGAGATGATACCTCCGAGCATCCAGTTACCTTTCCAAACCACAACGATACCACCGATGATCAACGCCCACATGATGCCGTTAAGCAAACCGATCGCGGCTTCTTTCATCAACAGTTCACGTTTGTTCGAATCACCGATATGACCTAAAGCAAGGCCACGAATAACCAGTGCAACGGTTTGATTACCTGCAACACCACCCATGGATGGCACGATGGTCATCAAGACCGCAATTGCCGCCATTTGGTCCAGAGTGGCTTCAAACATGTTGGAAACCGAAGCAGCAGCTAATGCCGCTAGGACATTGGCTCCGAGCCAAACACTTCGTTTACGCGCGGATTTGAAGACGGGAGCGAAGGTATCTTCGTCATCGTCCATACCCGCCATACTCATCATTGAGTGTTCGGCGTCTTCACGAATAACGTCAACCACGTCATCGATGGTGATACGACCGACAAGGTGCTGGTTTTCATCCACTACGGGTGCTGACACCCAATTACGACGTTCAAACAGGCTAGCAACGTCTGAGTCACTGGTGTCAACGGTAATCGCATCGTCAGCATCTTCCATGACGTCGATAATTTTTACGTCGGGTTGGGTCGTAATAAGTGTCGTGATTGGGAGTTCGCCAATCAGTTTGCTCTCGTCATCAATCGCGTAGAGCGCCTCGGTGGCTTCAGGCAGATCGCCCTTCATACGCACATAACGCAGCACTACGTCAACATCAACGTCACCACGAGTCGTGATAACGTCCGTGTTCATCAACCCACCAGCGGTGTCTTCAGGATAAGACAGTGCCGTCTCGACGCGAGCACGATCTGCTGAATCCATTTGGGAGAGAACTTCACGGGAAAGATCATCTGGCAAACTACGTAGGACGTATGCTACGTCATCGGTATCCATGCCTTCCGTCGCCTCTGCAAGGTCTTCGGGAGCCATTTTTGATACAAGACTGTCTTTAACGTCTTCGTTTAGTTCGTCAAGAATTTCACCGTAATCTTCGGGGTCGGTAAGTTGCCAAAGAACTTCACGGCTTTTACGTGGGGATGCTTCTAAAAGGTGAGCGATATCCTCAGGTTCCATGTCCTGAAGCTGACGACGAACATGGACGAAGCGGCCGTTTTCCAGCGCTTCTGTGACTTCTTGGAGGGCTTGGTGAGCTTGGTCGAATTCTATTTGCTCTGCCATTCGTTCCTCCCAATTCCTGATATTTACA
>NZ_JAWOQP010000111.1:0-1280 GCF_033337375.1 Vibrio sp. YT-17 | reverse complement strand
CCGGGATTTCTTGGTAAGACAGTACCCGGAGATTAGGTATTGTGTTCTTCACAAACTTAGCCAGTGTGGATCGCAACACGCCAGACGTAAGTAGAACGGCAGGTTCGCCCTTCAGCTCTTGCTCTTGCGTTGCATGGCTTAGTGAAGACTGCAAACGTTCAGCGAGTCCTGGCTCAATGCCAGCAGATTCGCCTCCCGAGGCTTGCATAGTTTGATGCAATATTTGTTCCAGCTCAGGAATCAAGGTAATCACAGGCAGTTCTGGCTCTATACCATTGATTTCCTGAACAATTAGACGTTTCAGACTGATTCGAACCGCCGCTGTTAATATGTCAGGTTCTTGACTCTTACTTGAGTACTCAGCCAAGGTTTGTACGATGGTACGAATGTCGCGAATTGGAATGGCTTCATTCAACAAGTTCTGCAACACTTTCACCACCACACCTAATGGGAGTTGATCCGGTACAAAGTTCTCCACCAATTTCGGTGCACTTCGGCCTAGCATCTCCAATAAATTCTGTACTTCTTCATGACCAATCAACTGCGATGCGTTGTTGGTTAATAACTGACTTAGATGCGTTGCCAATACCGTCGATGAATCCACCACGGTATAACCGAGAGCCTGAGCGTGCTCGCGCTGCTCTTCACGAATCCACACGGCTTCTAGGCCGAATGCCGGGTCCATGGTCGGTTCGCCATCAATCATGCCGTAAACCTGACCAGGGTTAATCGCCAGTTCTTGGTCTGGGCGAATTTCCGCTTCACCCACCGCAACGCCCATCAGGGTAATTCTGTAGCTGTTTGGCGTCAGCTCAAGGTTGTCGCGAATGTGTACAGCTGGGATCAAGAAACCAAAATCTTGTGAGAGCTTTTTACGAACGCCTTTCACGCGCTCTAATAACTCTCCGCCTTGGTCACGATCCACCAGCGGGATTAATCGATACCCCACTTCTAAACCAATAATATCAACAGGTTGAACGTCATCCCACGACAACTCACGTTGAGAAATGGGCTCGCTGCCATCTTCTGCTTTCGCAGGTAATGCTGGTTCTTTTGCTTTCTGCTTCTGACGCTTGTCAATTAAGTAAGCACCCGCGCCAGCAGCAACGGCCAACGTTAAGAAAGCAAAATGCGGCATGCCCGGTACGATACCCATCACGCCCAAAATTGCCGCCGTGATCATCAACGCTTTCGGGTTGTCGAACATTTGGAAAACCAACTGCTCGCCCATGTCTTCATCGGTGTTTTGACGCGTTACCATCATCGCCGCTGCAATTGAC
>NZ_JAWOQP010000110.1:0-1283 GCF_033337375.1 Vibrio sp. YT-17 | reverse complement strand
AAAAGAACCAGCTGCTGTTGTCTTCCAATTCCTGACGACATTGCTTCAGCTGCCAGCCATAAGTCTTTGCGGTTTGCTCAACGCGCCGAGCCACTTTCATCAAACTAGGCTTTCTTTTGTAAGTTCCACGTTTATAACCGCCTCGCCCTTCATGATAGGCCAGATACTGGTTATAAGGGTCCCACAATGAAATGCCTAACTGGCGACGAGTCTCGTGGGTATACCACCCAACAAACATTATCGAATCATCAAAATTGGTGCGCGAACCACCTTGTCCGGTGGAATCTTGGAAGTCATCCCAAGCTGGATCTTGAGCCTGAGCATAGCCATACGCACTGCTTACGCGTCCCCAAGGGATGAAACCCAATACGTAATCTTTGGGTGGTTTGGCATCATGGCGGAAGCTGCTTTCCTGCTTGATGATGGCCATGGCAACATGAATGGGCGTTCCCCACTCTTTTTCCATATCTTTCGCATCATCATACCAACCAGATTTTTCTCGGAATATCTCACATAGGTTATCTTGCTGTTTTGGTGGCGCTGTCGCACATCCCGCAAGCAACACACTTCCTAGCACCGATACAACCAACGGCTTAATGTTCAATCCCACCCAATCCTTACTTATTGATCATTGTTTTAGATAAGCGAAGTAGTTTTCCAGAAACTCGTCAAAAGATAACGTATCGCTTTCTTCCGCTTGTCGCTGTTTCTCAACTGAAGAAGCCACTTCCGTTTCCATTATATCTTGCGAGTAATGTTGGTAACCGTGAGCCAGTTTTTCTTCACGGAACTTCATGCCAAGAGCACAACCTACTTTGCCAAGTCCACCAAGTTCTTTGGTTAGCTCAAGCAATTGACCAGAAATCGTCAGTTCAGGGTTATCAATCCATGCTTCTAGCTTGTCACATACAGCTTGGTAAGCGTCGCCACCAGCCGCAGAATCCATCTCTACTGCAATTTGGCGCAACTCAACGAATACTCGCTTCGCCCAATCTTGCAAAGATAAGCGTTCACCTTGGCAACCGATTTGCAGCATCAAACCTTTTTCACGACCAGAGATGATCACTTTGTTCCAGTTGTCACGCCAGCATTCTAGTTCGCAGTTATCCATTGGGTCAGAATCTGACAACGCCGCCCACGTTAGGAAAAGATCTAAGAAACGAACTTGCTCTTCGCTAACACCAACGGCACTGAATGGGTTCACATCTAATGAGCGCACTTCAATGTATTCCACGCCCGCGCGATTCAATGCATCTGATGGCTTCTCACCACTTTTCGCTACG
>NZ_JAWOQP010000010.1:0-171527 GCF_033337375.1 Vibrio sp. YT-17 | reverse complement strand
TTAACATGAGTAGTTTTACAGGCAAAGCCGAAACGGATGATAACCACCTACTGAAGTAGGTGGTTTAGGGCTGAAAACGAAAAAGGAGCTCTTAAAGAGCTCCTTTTGCTTTTCAAAAATCGGATACAAAAGACTTAAAGGCCGATATCTTCCATTATTGCTTTGATTTGTTTGAGGTCCATTTTATAGACTTCAATCATTTGATCGACCTGACTTAGTCGTGAATTAGCTTCATCATGTTTATCACACGCGTCCGACTTCACGTCCCAAGATTTGCCTTCTAAAAATACGTCACACTCTTTCTTGAGTTTCTCAATCTTAGGTAATAATTTTGACCGTTCTTTCTCGAGAGACTCTAATTCTTGCGAAATTTTTAGCTCTTTCTGGAATACTTCGCGGGACCGCTCAAACATAGTCGCTTGCATATCCGCTTGACGACTCAACTTCTCATTTTCTGACTTCGTCGTGTTGATCTTATCTGCCTGCTGCTTCAATTGAGACTCTAGTGACAAGTTGACCTTCTCGACCTCAGTCAATTGCTTTTGCAACTTCTTAAGTGCTTTCTGATGAGCTTCATCTTTCGCGGCGAGTAACTCACTAACTTGGTTTTGTATTTCTTGGTCGAGCGCCTCTTCACGCACTTTTACTTGAGATGCCAACTGGGTTTTATCTTGCGTTAGTGCTTGATACTTTTCTTCTAATACGTGGTAAGTCGATTCCCACTTGTTCGCAGTGACAACCGATCCAACAAGGCCACCAAATGCCAAGCCTAACACCGCAGCGATTGCGATATAGATATGCGTACGTTTGTCACGCTCTTCAATGACAACTACGTCGTCTTGCTCTTCCATTTTGTTCTGAGAACTCACCGTATACTACTCCAAGGACTCTTTTACTTTGCTAGCGGATCAATTCCGCAAACATAATTGATGCTGTATAAATCAGAAATGCGCCAATTAATGTTATAACGGTCGCTTTTTGGACTTTTTCATTGGTTCGATAACGAAACAGCACAAATGCTACTGCAATCAACACCGCAATGGCTAATAATCTGGTCATACCGCCTCCTTGTCCACTCATGAAAAACTGCCTAGGTCCGTAGACTGTTTCACAAAGATTCATTGTAACCCATTTATACGTACCATAAGGTCAACTTAGCGTAGATTTTAAAATAAGTGCTCCGATTTTAATCAATTTTGTGTCCTTAATTGAATAACTTATGTCGTAACAATCGAAACACATTTATCGTTCTGAAGTATTTTTGGGTTCCATTCCCTAACCCAATAAATTTTATTTATGCCGTGACTCGCACAAAAAGATTGGCAAACATAGCTTCATGAAAATTGATGAGGTTATTTCATTGAAAATAAATTGACATAGGGTGTTGAAATGGACCAAAAACATGATAGAGTTCACACGTTAATGATGACCAGCATCATTAACTAACCTTTACTCATTTAATTGAGTAATTGTTCCGATGAAGACTGCAGGAGAGTGGTTATTAATCAAATTTTAACATTTGATTAGCATAACTCGCCGAAGAATTAACTATTTCAGGTGCTACCTAGGTAGCGGGGACTGTAGTTGGAGGAACCTCTGGAGAGAACCGTTAAATCGGTCGCCGAAGGAGCAAGTCTTGCACTCACGCAAGGTGAAACTCTCAGGCAAAAGGACAGAGGAGTGGAAAGTTACAACCTAACTATTTTGCTTGGCCTTCCCGCCTACAACCAATAGCTTAGTTCTTTTAGAGATCGTTGATCTCGTCCTTTCCCTCTTCTCCTTATTAGTTGTTTTATTAAGGGGAAATCATGAACAACCTACAATCTTTACTACAAACCATCGATAATTTTGTCTGGGGTCCACCGCTGCTTATTTTGCTAGTGGGTACAGGTGTTTACTTCACTTTTAGCCTTGGCTTGATCCAGTTTAAACACCTCCCAACAGCGCTAGCGATGGTATTCAGTAAAGATAAGTCATCTAATACTCAAGGTGACGTTTCTAGCTTTGCAGCTCTTTGTACTGCACTCTCAGCAACAATTGGTACTGGTAACATTGTTGGTGTTGCCACAGCAATCAAACTCGGTGGACCAGGCGCTCTATTCTGGATGTGGCTCGCTGCCCTTTTCGGAATGGCGACTAAATACGCCGAATGTTTGTTGGCGGTTAAGTACCGAAGAGTCGATGATAAAGGCCAAATGATTGGTGGCCCAATGTATTACTTGCAATACGGTGTTGGCTCAAAAGCTCTCGCGATCATGTTTGCAGTGTTTGCTTTGGGTGTTGCTTGTTTTGGTATCGGTACGTTTCCACAAGTAAACGCGATTCTGGATGCAAGTGAGATATCTCTTGGTGTTAACCGTGAGCTATCTGCCTTTGTACTAACTCTTTTGGTTGCTTTCGTAACTTTGGGTGGCATCAAATCCATTGCTAACGTTGCAGGAAAAGTGGTTCCTACCATGGCTGTATTTTATGTGTTGGCGTGTTTAAGCGTGATCATCATGAATGCAGACCAATTGTTCAATGCCGTTGAATTAGTGCTGGTTTCAGCCTTTACATCAACAGCAGCGACGGGTGGTTTTTTAGGTGCAAGCATCATGCTGGCAATCCAATCAGGTATCGCTCGCGGTGTGTTCTCAAATGAATCTGGTTTGGGTAGCGCGCCTATGGCAGCAGCAGCAGCGAAGACAGACTCTTGTGTTAAACAAGGCCTAATTTCAATGACGGGTACCTTTTTCGATACCATCATTATTTGTACCATGACAGGCCTTGCTCTAATCCTGACTGGTGCATGGCAAAGTGACTTTGCAGGTGCCGCGA
Organism: Vibrio sp. YT-17; assembly: GCF_033337375.1. Lineage (NCBI taxonomy): Bacteria > Pseudomonadati > Pseudomonadota > Gammaproteobacteria > Vibrionales > Vibrionaceae > Vibrio > Vibrio sp. YT-17. Next base: position 168,710 of record NZ_JAWOQP010000010.1, on the reverse strand, counting down.
TGACGACTCATGCTTTTGCGGTGGGTTTAAATGCAGATACATTTGGTCCTATGCTCGTCTCAATCGGTTTGATGTTCTTCGCTTTTACCACCATTCTTGGTTGGAACTACTACGGTGAGCGTTGCGTTGTGTTCCTGTTCGGAACTAAAGCTGTGCTTCCATACAAACTGATTTTCGTCGGCTTGGTGGCATCTGGTGCATTCCTTCACCTCGATATGATTTGGCTACTGGCTGATATCGTAAACGGTCTGATGGCAATTCCTAACCTAATTGGTTTGATCGCACTGCGTCACGTCGTACTGGCAGAAACCAAACTGTTCTTTAGCTCAACATCGCAATCAGGTAAAGTTGAAGCAGTGAAAGCTTAGTGAAACGGCAGGTTTGCGGTCACAAACTGTCAGTCACAGAGAGCAAGACACATTAGAAATGGTAAAACACAAAGCCCGCTATTATTTAGCGGGCTTTATTTATCTTCGGTTAAATGGTTAATCTCTCAACCATTGATGCTCAACGTTTTCTCCACGTTCTTCAAAAAACTTCGCATTTTTTTGCTTGAATTGATCCGCTTTCAACTCTGATAGCGGCCAGTCTAAAAATGCTTCTGTTACAAACGAGTCGCCGACACCAACTTCAATCGATTCCAGATGTTTCCCGATGTAGCGATAAAAGTAGCCTTGCCCAAACGCATCGCACACCATAGGTACATGCCTGACACGTTGATGATTGACAGAGACCGAAGCCCAAGTCGTCGTTTTAGGTTCACAGGTTTGCTCTTTTACAACGTCGACCTCAAATTTATTGTCCATAGTTGTCGAAACAAAAACGACAATAGCGTCATGCAAATACACACGCCTGAGCAATAACTGTTTAGTGTCTTGAGTTCGCGTTTGTTGTATTCCATTAGCAAAAGGCTCGAAGTAGCCCCAGTGCCAAGACCAGATCATGCCGCGTTGCGCAAACTGTACTTGTGGCCACGTATGCCAAGCTACAGCGGCACCTATCCCCACAATAAATACAGCGAGTAGTATCAACAATCGATAAATATTACGCATTAAACGGGTTTTTCAATTAATAACTTCACACCAAGTGCGACTAATACTGCGCCCGTCGCGCCTTCCATCCACTTCATAAAGCTTGCATTCTTTAGTAGATTTTTAGCCGAGTTAAGCGCGCCAGCTAAACCACACTGCCAAACCATCGCAATAGCAAAGTGTACAGATGCCATCATCATTGATTGAAGCAAGGGTGAACCTTCTGGATTCACAAACTGTGGCAAGAAAGCCAAATAGAAGACCGCCGTTTTCGGGTTCAAGACGTTAGAAAGAAAGCCCTCTCTAAAAGAGCGCTTACCATTAAACACTTCGTGAATCTGCTCGGTCACGGTCAATCCATCTTTCGACGACATTAGCGCTTTTAAACTGCTCAAACCAAGCCAGATAAGATAAGCTGCGCCAATCATTTTTACGATTTGGAACAACTCTGCTGATTGCGCAAGAATCGCCGAGATACCAACCGCAGAAAAAAAAGCATGTACGAATAAGCCAAAGCAAATCCCTAGACTGGTTGTACATCCATCTTTTAGGCCCGATCGGCTAGTGTTACGGATAACAAGTGCAGTATCTAAACCTGGCGTTAACGTTAAAATCGTAATGGCAATAATAAATGCCTCGAAATTCAAAATATCCATATTATCGTGATAATTAATTGTTAATCCTTCATCAATACCGCCAATCCACAAGATTCGCAAGCTTCTTTTTTAAGAGAGCTATACAACTGGGTGAGTTTATGGACAATGGGTTGGAGTTAATTGTTAATTATTAGTAAATTAACGCAGGTTGCTTAGTGCAACACCATATGAAGGACCCGTTATCGGGTGTTTAGGGAAAGAACAAAAGAATAAGAGTAGTCACATGAACGCATTTACAAAACTCGTTGAACATTCCAAAAAAGTGGCAAATTTTGAGCATCTATCAGCCATCATAGATTGGGATCAAGCGGCGGTCATGCCACCTGGTGGCGCTGAAGCACGCTCGAATGCCACGGCAGAGCTCGATGTACATATCCATTCTTTAATGACTCAACCGCACTTGGGAGAGCTTTTCGCTCAGGCAGAAGAAGAGACGCTGTCTACAAAAGAAAAATCTATCCTAAGAGAAATGAAGCGTGGGTGGCAGCAAGCTAACTTACTACCAGAATCATTAGTTCAAGCTCAATCTCTTGCTGGCTCCAAATGTGAACATGCATGGCGTACACAACGTGGAGAAAATGACTGGGCTGGTTTTGAAAAGAACTGGGCTGAAGTCGTAAAGCTATCGCAGGAAGAAGCGCAAATTAGAGCCGAAGCAAATGGCACGACTCCTTATGATGCCATGCTCGATGTTTATGAACCTGGCACAACATCTGCGTCGTTAGACATTCTTTTTGCTGACGTGAAAACCTGGCTTCCTACTTTGATCGATGAAGCGCTTGAAAAACAACAATCAGACAACATCTTATTGCCAACTGCACACTACCCTGCGGAAAAGCAAAAAGCGCTCGGTTTGGAAGTCATGAAGCTACTTCAATTCGATTTTGAACACGGTCGACTTGATGAGAGTACCCACCCATTTTGTGGTGGTGTACCGACAGATGTGCGTATTACGACACGTTATAATGAAAACGAGTTTGTCCAATCACTGATGGGGATTGTCCACGAAACTGGCCATGCTCGATACGAGCAAGGGCTACCAAAAGATTTATCAGGAACACCCGCGGGAGAAGCTCGCTCTATGGGTATTCATGAATCACAATCACTCTTCTTTGAAATGCAAATAGGACGAAGCAGCGCGTTTATCGATCACCTCGCTCGACTGGCTTCTAACCATTTTTCTGGTAGTGAATTCGAAAAAGACAATTTAGCCAAAATTTACACTCGCGTAGAAAAAGGCTTTATTCGCGTAGATGCTGACGAACTAACATATCCTGCTCACGTTATTCTTCGATATGAAATTGAGCGAGATCTCATGAACGGCGTCATCAAACATACAGATGTACCAGAACTCTGGAACGAAAAGATGAAAGCGTACTTGGGGCTATCAACCGAAGGAAACTTCAAAAATGGCTGTATGCAAGATATCCATTGGACAGACGGAAGTTTTGGCTATTTCCCGTCCTACACGCTCGGTGCGATGTACGCTGCACAATTTATGGCAGCAATGAAACAAACCGTCGATGTAGATGCGGTTATTCGTTCTGGCGACTTAGCTCCGATATTCAATTGGCTCTCGGAAAACATCTGGAGTAAAGGGAGCTTATTCACCACTGATGAGTTGGTAAAACAAGCCACGGGTGAAACACTGAATGCTAAACACTTTCAAGCTCACCTAAAAGATCGCTACTTATAAAGCGAAAAGAATAGAAAGTAAAAGCCCAAGGTTCGTATGTTCCTTGGGCTTTTTGTAGGCTCTCTATGTGTTATGCCAAGCTAGGGATGAGCCTAGGCTTGTACAAACAGTCCTCACCCTCTGGTCTAGTTTTAAACCGACGATGAAGCCACATATACTGGCTCGGACTTGCCATGATTGATGTTTCAACTATTTGATTCACGAATGCGGCGGCACGTTGATGATCCTCTTTCGGGAAACCTTCGACGGGCGCACTAATGGTTAGGGTATAGTGTCCGTCTTTTCCTCTTACCATCGTAAAAGGCACAATGGCGCAATCTGTAGAATCAACCAACAAACTTGTGCCTGTCGTAGTACAAGCATTTTTAACGGCAAATAACGGTGCAAATGTCGAGCGTCGGTTACCATAATCGTGGTCCGGTGCATACCAAACCCGCTCACCCGTTTTAAGTGCTTCAAGCATGGCTTTGACGTTTTTACGATCAATCAGTGTACGATTAGAGCGAGAGCGTCCTTTATACTGAAAATAATCAAAACACGGATTATTGTTTGGGCGATAAACACCGGTTCCAGACTTTTTAATGCCAAAAGCTCGAGCACCTAACTCTAGATTCATTGAGTGTACGGCCAACATTAATGCACCTTTGCCTGACTTCTCTAAAGCCTCTAGATGCTCCATGCCTTTTATCGTGACGTGTTTGTTTACCCGTTTATCTGACCAAAACCATGCCATTGCGGTCTCAAAAAGTGCGATGCCAGTATTGTCGATGTTGTCTTTTAGAATTGCTTCGCGTTGGCATTCTTCCATATGAGGGAAGCAAAGCTCAAGATTGCGTCTGATCGTAACTTGACGTTTTCTCATGAGTCGCATAGCTAAACGACCAATGTTGCGTCCCAAAGCTAGTTGAACTTTAAAAGGAAGGAGGCTAAGTAAGTACATCACGCTAATGATAATTAACGTTCCCCAGTAACGAGGCAAAAGAAATTCGGCCTTGAATGCAGGCTTTTTGTATTTGTTCATGTAAGTATTGTCAGATGTGCCCATCTATAAGTGATAAAAACAATGATAATGGACTGCACTTTTATCATTGATAACGCTAATAACATAAATTAAAGCGCGCGGATTCTATGGTTCTTCGACACACTACACAATAAGAACTTTGCAGAAATATGTAGGGAATGAAAAAGCAGTAAAGATGAGTCGCCACGTTAACATCTATCGGAGTGATTTATCTACTGCCCTTTTCTAAAGTTTGAAGAAACATAACTTTGTATTTTCAATGCGCTAAATAATGCCTGTTTTTCAATCACATAATGCGACCGTGATGAATGCAACAATAGACATCATATCAATACTCGCCATTAGCGATTGAATTTGCACTAAAAAGCCGCAGCAATTTCTCGCTGCGGCTTCTTATTCACTTAACAAGTAGAGTGGCGTTATTCGTACCCTACTGTTTTGGATAATAAATTTACGATCAACACACCAGCGATGATAAACCCAATACCAACTAGGGCTGGTAAGTCTAGACGCTGTCCGTAAACAAAGTAACCAACCGTCGCAACCAAAACGATCCCAGCACCACTCCATATGGCATAAACAACCCCGACAGGCATTGTTTGCACTGTGACGGAAAGCAAGAAGAAAGCGATGCCGTAACCAATCAAAACGACTGTGCTCGGCATTACTTTCGTAAATTGCTCTGTTTTGGGAATATAAGAAGTGGCAATCACTTCACATACAATCGCTATCGACAGCGCCAACATTGGTGGCATAGAGACAAGCATTTTGAACATAAGGCATTAACGCTCAACAGAAATGTAACCGACAACATGTCCGGATAATTAGGCCGCGCATTATACCCAACTCATCTCACGATGGAATACCACTAACGATGTTTACACACCATCACTTTCGCTTACTTTTTGATGACCAGGTGAAAGGCTGACGTTTTGGTGCTGACGAGAAATTTCAAAGTAGATATGCATATCGATCGGCTCAGGTGTATTGAGTAGCATCTTACCTACTTCACGTTGGAAATGACCATAATTACCTAGCTCATCCGTTAGTTCTAGGAGCTCGTAAGAGGCTTCATCGGCAAACATTCCATACGCATACTGATAATGACTGATATCCTTGCTCTTATCATAACCCAGCTTTTGAAGAACTTGATCAATCTCTTCCGGCGTATAAATGTCTTTATCACCAAACGAATGCAGTAGCACGCAAGGAACTTCTTGAGCTATGCTCTGAATCTTTGTCTTTCTCTTGAAAATACCGAACATAATGTCCTCCACTGACGATGTTTCCAAATATGCACATTAATGCAAAATGGTGAGCTGATTGTTTTTAGTATGGCTCATTAATTTGAGACTTCCTTACTACGAAGTCACCTTCACATATTAACGTGATCGCATAATTACCAGCAAATAGTACACACTGCGTTTCAAACCTATCTCATCAGAAACTCTGCTTTAGTCACAATTGTGTGACAACCCCGAGTACGGTTTACCATAATGTAAAGAGTAGATTGAAAAGTCGGATTTCGTATCGACATCTAAACTTAATTAAGTTAGCTTTAGAAGTATAGACGTCTAGATTGACTATACTTAGGGAGAGAAAGTCGTGCCAATTAGAATTCCAGATCAATTACCAGCTACCGATGTATTAAGGACAGAAAACATCTTCGTGATGAGTGAAACGCGTGCAGCGAGTCAGGAAATACGTCCTTTAAGAGTGCTGATCCTTAATCTGATGCCAAAAAAAATAGAGACTGAAACTCAGTTTCTGCGTCTACTCTCAAACAGCCCACTACAGGTTAACGTCGAATTACTGCGCATTGATAACCGCCCGAGTAAAAATACGCCAACTGAACATTTAGACACGTTTTATCGCCAATTTGAAATGGTGAGAGATAAAAACTTCGATGGCATGATCATTACTGGAGCTCCATTAGGTTTGGTGCAATTTGAAGATGTCATTTATTGGGATCATCTCAAAACCATCATGGAGTGGGCAAAAGATCATGTGACATCTACTCTTTATGTTTGCTGGGCTGCGCAAGCAGGGTTAAAGCTACTCTACGATCTACCTAAAAAAACGCGTAAAGAAAAACTTTCAGGTGTTTATCATCATCAAATCCATCATCAGTTTCACCCTATCTTACGCGGATTTGATGACACGTTTTTGGCTCCTCACTCGCGTTACGCAGATTTTTCGCCTCACTTTCTAGAAGAGCATACTGACTTAGACATTTTAGCGACATCGGATGTCGCAGGTGTGTACTTGGCCACCACAAAAGACAAACGCAATGTCTTTGTCACAGGACACCCTGAGTATGATTCTCACACCTTACATAATGAATATATCCGAGATTTAAGCGAAGGTATGGAGCCCGCTATTCCTGTCAACTATTACCCAAACAACAACCCAGATAACCCACCAATTGCAAGCTGGAGAAGCCATGGACACCTCCTCTTTTTAAACTGGCTGAACTACTGTGTTTATCAGCAAACACCGTACGATCTCGATCACTTCAGTGAAGATGCTTTCACTAAAGACGATTAGCTTCAAAATAAGCAAACAAAGCACTCATCATTACCGAAATGTAATATGTGAACCAAGCCGCCATATGGCGGCTTTTTCATAACAGTTTGCAAACCTGATCGCATAGTGTTTTTTCCTCAATAGGTTTTTGCTAAGTAATTCATATCATGCAGAAAGATTCAGGGATGTAGGGATAAAGAATGAAAACAGCAAAGCTCGGTGCACTAATATTATTGTCTCAGTTTGCACTCGTGGGTTGCGTGACGGTGAAAGAAGATGGAAGCCCTGTCGTTAAAGCCGATCCTGTGGCAATGGCAGAATCACGTATCGCACTTGGCTTAGGTTATTTAGACGGCGGTAACATGATTCGCGCGCATGATAACTTACAACAAGCCTTAAACCACGCACCTCAATACTATCGCGCGCAATTATCTATGGCTCACTACTACGAAACGGTTGGTGAAGATATTAAAGCCGAACAGATGTATAAACGCTCTCTACGCCAACACACTAAAAACGGAAATGTGCTCAATAACTACGGTACTTTTCTTTGCAAGCGAGGTGACTTCGAAAAAGCCGATCAGATGTTTAATCGAGCCATTGAGCAGCCTTATTACTACCTTATTCCAGCAAGCTATGAGAATGCAGCTTTTTGTGCGCTAAAATCACAAGATAAAGACAAAGCGAGATACTACTTTACTAGAGCTATCGATCATGACCCTCATAGACCAAAATCGATTTTGCAACTCGCTAAAATAGAAATTGATAGCGGTGATTATACTGAAGCTAGAATTCGATTAATGAGATTCAATCAAATGTATGGCGTGAAGAAGCCCTCTTTGCAACTCATGATTCAACTTGAACGTGCAGCAGGCAATGAAGCTCTCGAGAAAAAGTATCAAAAACAATTGGAAAAATTTTCTTAGTACAAAATAGCGATACATAAGGCGCATTAGCTCACAGCCAATACAGCGCTTGACCAAGAATCCAGTGAATTCAGACTCACGGTGATACATTCATCCTGTACATAAACGTCAAATTCGGTACTATTTGAACGGAATAAGTGACCAAGTCACATTATAAAAAGTGCGCACACAACGAAATTTGTACATCATACTGTTTTTAAGATTGATTTCGGCACATTGATAAATACTAAATATTACTGACATGCACCAGAAGGAAGTTGAAGCCGGATGAAACCTGCCTGCACTCTGTTATTACTCACTTTGCTGAGTTCACCTTTTGTTGTCAGTGCACAAGAAAATATTGAGAAAACATTCACATTTGGCATTGTGTCCAATAAAGCCCAAAGCAAAATCAAAAAAGCGACGCCCCTTACTCAGTATGTAACTGAAAATATGACTGAATATGGTTACGCAAAAGGGGCGGTAAAGGTATTTAAAAATTATCGTCAGCTCGCGGTTGCGCTTGAAAATGGCACCGTTCAAATTGCAACGGCGACCCCCTTTAATGCGATGACCTTAGAAAAGGAGTCTAATAGCCAAGTTCTTGCTATACGATGGAAAAAAGGCCTGCAAAAATATCATACGGTGTTCTTTACTAATAAAGAGAGTGGCATTGAGTCACTTTCTGACCTGCGCGGAAAAACGCTTGTTTTCGAAAAGCGCACGTCTACCAGCAGCTATTACCTACCTGCGATTACATTGCTGAACCACGGAGAAAAACTGCAATACCTTCCCTCTCCTGATGACAAACCGGCCAAAGACAGCATTGGTTATTTATTCCTTGATGAGCAACTCGCTCAGTCAAATGAAATCAACCTATCTGTATGGGTATATAAACAGAGAGTTGCAGCAGGAGCATTCAGTAACTTCAACTGGAACAATCCCAAAGATTTGCCAGAGAACATGAAAGACAAACTAGCGATTTTTTCTCGTTCTGTTGAAATACCCAGGGATTTGATTCTCGCTTCTCCAAGCATGAGCCTAGAGCAACAGCGTAAAATCACGTCCATACTGCTTGATATGGATACAACTCACGAAGGCTCTCTCGCACTTAAAAAGTTTCAGAACACCAAAAAATTCAGCGCGCTTACTCCAGAAATGCGAGCCTCCTTAAGTACAGTGCGCAAGTCAGTTCACTTGTTACCGAAGGTGGATTGATGTTTCAAAAGCTCTCACTCGAAACCAAATACATTTGCTCGACAATGTTCGTTGTCTTGTTTGTTGTGGTGATAAATCTTGCGTTATACATGCACGGTTACGATGCATATTCAAATAGCTTAACTCAACAAATCACGAACAACTCTCAAGAAAAAACAGAATCTTACGTTAAGCAAAAAGGGTTGGTTTATGCAGAGCTATTATCAAAACAGCTTTTTGATCCACTCTATACAGACAATATCAGTCAAGCGTATGAGCAAATTAAGGCAACATTGAGCCAGCCAGATGTCTCGAAAATACATGTTGTTGACAATGAAGGGCTAATCTTTCACGACGGCACTACTCAGCTAAGGATGTTTGCCCAACCTCATCACCGCTCTCCTTTTATTTTGAAAGCAATAGAAGAATCCAGAACTCTCGTTTCCTTTTCCAAGCATCAGTTGGAGATCGCAGCGCCGATTCAGCAATCAAATATTACTCTTGGGGCGGTATATCTTGAGCTTAACTTGATACATCTACTGGAAGAGCAAGAACAGAACATTGAACAAGTCCAAGCGATTACCTCACACGATAAACAGAAGATGTTTAACTTGCTGCTAACGATCAGTGGGATATCCGTTCTATTCGGTAGCATCATCGCTTATGCTTTGGGGCGGTCGTTAACTAAGCCACTCAAGCAACTAAAAGATCAATTTTCAGAGTCAAATACCCAAGCGCTGCCAGTCACCGACATACAAAGCAAAGATGAAGTGGGAGAACTTATTTCGGCGTACAACAAAATGTCAAACAAAGTGAACCGATACACCAGCCGAGTTGAGTTCATGGCGTACCACGATATTCTGACTTCCCTGCCAAACCGAGAAAAGTTACTCATTGATATTCAAACGCAAATAACTGACCACAAATCTCCCTCACTTGCGGTTGTGTTTATTGACTTGGATGACTTTAAGCACATTAACGATAACTACGGACATAACATTGGGGATAAATTGCTAGGCCATCTTGCTTCAGAGCTTCAAGGCCGTTTGCCGAGTTATTTTAAGCCGCTTTACCGCCTTTCTACCATCGTAAGTCGAGTAGGTGCGGACGAATTTGTACTGGCCTTTCCGTGCTCGGACAATCATGAAGCTAGAGAAAAAGCGCACGCTATTCATCGCCAACTACTCTCTCCCTTTAGTTTGGAAGAGAACGATATTCAAATTACGGCAAGCCTCGGAGTTGCTGTGTATCCAGAATTTGGTTCAAACGCTGAGTCTCTTTTACAGCTTTCTTCTCTTGCGGCGCAGGAATCCAAAAGACGCGGTAAAGACATTATGACGATATACGATTCCACGTTTGATGAAACGATTAAACAACGTTTATACATAGAACGAGAACTGCGTCGTTCAGTACGTAACTTGTCTCAATTCGAGCTGTGGTATCAACCACAATTTGATCTAAAAACCTATCGCCTAATTGGGGTCGAAGCATTGGTTAGGTGGAATCATCCCGAGAAAGGTTATATCAGTCCAGAATCGTTTATCCCGATCGCAGAGCAAAGTGATTTAATATTGGAGCTTGGAGAACATATCATTAAGACGGCAGTTGCTCAGCGGGCAATGTGGGCAGAACATTTCGGTACTGATTTTCACATTGCACTAAACTTGTCCCCAAGACAAATCTATCGCCAAGATTTAAGTCAATTATTTTCTAAGTATTTACGACGACATGATGTCGCCCCTCAAACCATTCATGTTGAAGTGACAGAGTCACTTTTTATTGATGATACAGAGAAAGCTCAATATGTGCTTAAAAAACTACAAAGTATCGGAGTGGAAGTTTGGCTAGATGACTTTGGTACGGGGTATTCAGCCCTTGCCTACCTACAACATATGGCTTTTGACGGTCTCAAGATTGATCGTTCATTTATCGCTCAAATCCGAAAAAGCGATCAAGACGATTCATTAGTTCGCGCGATTGTATCCATGGCTCACAACCTAAGAATGAAAGTAGTAGCCGAAGGCGTAGAAACTCAAACTCAACTCACACGAATGGAGTCTCTCCACTGTGACGTCGTACAAGGTTTTTTCTTAGGTAGACCTGTACCTGCCGAGGAATTGATTGCATTTGAATACCAACGAGGGAGTGGCGCTCAAAGCGTCAATCACTTTGCTTAGAACGCCGTTTTGTTAACTATTGCCGCTTAGCGCATTAGTACTCGTAATGCAATATCGGTCACACTTCCCCCACCTCATTAATATGAATTTTCTCTTAAAATCTAACATCTGAGATAAATAAACTACACTTTTCATATCAACTTCTTGGATATGGAAATGCGCGTGGTAGGAATCTTTTCTTGGAACAACCTGTCGGTAAAACAAAAGCTATTTGGGTTGGTTTTGCTGCCAATTTTATTGTTGCTTGTCCTCGCGGGTAAACATGTACAAAGCCTTTCTATCCAGGCTCAGGAACTACAAAAAGCACAGTTATTCTCTGTCTACATCGACCGCGTATCTTCGCTTTATCACCTACCGAATAACCCTGATGTAATAGATAAGCAACTAAAAACTCAGCAGATATCTCAATTGTTACGCGACACCGCTGCACCAGTATTCGGTGAAAACGCTGAGATACTAAACCAGTTGACAAGCTTTGAGGAAGCAACCCTCTCGATGCTCTCTTCGCAAAATCAAGAAGAAAAGTTAGATGCGGCAGAGTGGCGCGCTGATACGTTCAAAGAAATCCTCATGAGCTTAGACAAAGTCTATTTTAGAAATGTGAGTTATGAAACAAACACTCACCTTTCTTCTTTGATGCAACTTGAATGGTTGATGTTTTGGTCCACTGAAGAGCATAGATTAAGCGAATATTTGATTCGATCTTCAGAGGAAAATAACGAGTATGACCTCACAACACAGGCTTTTATCCAATCTTTAATCCAGAACCAACAACTATTTCTAGAGCGTTTTGTGACGCTAAATGCCAATCAACAACAAGTAGATCTGCTCATTGAGACGTTTACGGGTGAAGTCTTTATCAAAAGCCAAGAGTTTCGTGCTTATTTATTGCAACCAGCTCAACTCAAATCATTAACCCCGGATGAGATTGATGCGGGGTTATCTGCACTCAACAAACGCTTATCGTTATTACAAAGTGTTGACGACAAAATGGAACAACAGCTGAGTGATGATATATCAAAGACAATCAACACGACGACACAGCACCGCTTTACCTTTATCGCAATGATGAGCCTTTTAACGCTGTTGGTCGTAAGTTTAACGCTAAGATTGGTGCGAAAAGTTACTGGAAACTTGAATCTAGTCCTCAAATTTCTCAGTAACGAAAGCAATGAACAAAGTAACACTGAAAATTCACCTCTTGCTCAACTAATAAAGGGTAAAGACGAGCTGAGTAAGTTTGCTCGAGAGGTAAAAAAGCTTAGTGATGAGCGGATGTTGTCCAGACTAAAGCTCACACAAGCTAAAGAAGATGCAGAACAAGCAAAAGATGATGCAATTAAGGCGAGTAAAGCCAAAAGTAGCTTTTTGGCCAACATGTCCCACGAGATCCGCACGCCGCTAAATGGCGTTATTGGCATCTCTGAAGTGTTATCCGATACTTCCCTGACTGCCACACAACGCGATTACGTCGACACGATTGAAACCTCCTCCCAACTGCTTTTGAGTTTAATTAATGACGTTCTAGACTTCTCAAAAATTGAATCTGGGATGTTGCTCATTAGCCCACATTCAACTTGTGTTCGAGAGTCTATCTATGACATTGCTTCTATCATTTCACCGAAAGCAAAGGAAAAAGGCATCGATGTGCAAGTCAACATTAGCCGTAACACGCCTTACCACGTAATGTTGGATGACCATCGTATACGCCAAGTTGTCATGAACTTCATGTCTAACGCGGTAAAATTTACCGAACAAGGCAGTGTAGAGCTATCGGTCATCACCCGCGAAATTAAAAATGGTGAAGCGGTCATCGAGTTTTCCGTTAAAGATTCTGGGATTGGTATTGATGCCCAGCAGCAAAAGAAAATATTTGCTCCATTTGCCCAAGAGGATAACTCTACTACCCGACAATTTGGGGGAACTGGACTTGGGCTTGCCATTAGCACGCAATTAGTTGAGCTAATGGGTGGAGAAATTCAACTTGAATCCGAGAAAGGTAAAGGCAGTCGCTTCTTCTTTGAACTAACTGCTCCTGTTGTGACGCAAGAGTTTAACGCTTATCACGCTCTGAATCACAACGATATATGGATTGTATGCAGCAGTACTCAACTAGAACAAAAACTGCGTAACGAGTTAAGTTTTTTCAACATCAATATAACGCAGTCAGTAGATACCTTAAGTGCGTTGCCAACGTGGATTGATAACGAGCGCGTTATCGTTATTCATGTAGAAGCATCACCAAATGCAGCGGCGATGCATATCGATGAGATAGAAAGCCTTTGTAAACGAAACATTCGTGTCTGCCTCATCAAGCACCTCCATAGCCCACAATTCGACTTTAGAAACAGTATCAGCGCCTTGGTCACTCAGCCACTACTAGGGCAGCGCTTAATTAAAGCACTTGAAAGTTGTGCGGCAAATTTCTCGCACGCACAACAAGAGAGCACTTCAGCGCAACATGTTAAATCTCTGCCGAAAATTTTGGTCGTTGATGACAATACGGTCAATCAAAAAATCGCGGGGCTACACGTCACAAAAGCTGGCTTCGACTTTGATGTCGCTGTAAACGGACAAGAAGCGGTTGAGAAATTTCAACAGAATCAATACAGCCTAATTTTAATGGACTGCATGATGCCCGTAATGGATGGATTTGAAGCCACCCAAATAATTCGTCAAATAGAAGTAAAAGAAAAACGCGCTTTCAGAATTCCGATTATTGCTCTAACGGCAAGTGTGGTCGATGACGATATACAAAAATGCTTTGACGTTGGAATGGATGACTATGTGCCCAAACCGTTTAAAGCAGGGTTGCTCAAAGAGAAGTTAGATAAGGCAATAGGGTTACGCGTTTCCAACACGACGCCTGCTGAACCACACCAAGAGAACACTACTCCCGATAAAACTCATGAACTACCTGCAAGTTCTGAGCAACCAGAAGCAACGGTAACGCCTATTCGCTCCGAACGCATCTTGCTTGTCGAAGATAATAGAGTGAACCAGAAAGTGGCTTCTCTATTGCTATCTAAAGCAGGCTATCAATTCGAAGTCGCAGAAAACGGACAAATTGCAGTCGAAATGTTCCAAAAAGATGGAAAGTTTGATGTTATTTTGATGGATTGCATGATGCCCATAATGGATGGGTTTGAAGCTTCTAGGCAAATTAGAGCTTATGAAGCGAGTAAAGGATTAGCTAAGACGCCCATTATCGCATTAACAGCAAGCGTCGTTGATGATGATATTCAACGCTGCTTTGATTCAGGAATGGATGCCTACGTACCAAAGCCTGTGCGCAAAGAAAAACTGTTGTATCAAATTGAACAAGCAATGTAGGTGGATTCTATGAGTAGAAATCATTCTCGCGTTGCTTTTCCTTTGCGTTACATAAAACGCTATCTGTTTATTCTGATTGCCCTTCTTTCATTAAATTGCCAAGCTCTCGCTGCAGAGAGCTACGCCGTTTTCTCATTTAATGACGAATTCTCTCCGCTCACTGTCAATAAAGCGCGAAAGTTGTACAGAGGGAAGACGCAACTTTTACAAGGCCAGCGAATTGAACTCTCTGACTGGCCTGCGACATCAACAGAAAGAGCTGAGTTCTATCGTTATCTTCTCAACAAAAATTTAGCGCAAATGAACGCGCATTGGGCAAGCTTGTCTTTTTCAGGTAAAGCTAGACCGCCAAAAGTGATTGCACGCTCCAGCATTGATGACCTCATAGCATGGATGCAAGAGAAGCCGAATAGAATTGGTTATGCCCCAACATCGAGCGTCCCTAGTAATGCTCATGTTTTATGTGTGGTTAGCTCGGAGAATTGATATGAAAAAATATTTAACCATGTTATCGCTGAGTATCGCGACCTTTCCGAGCTCAGCCACGATTGAACTAACAGAACAACTTTCTTTAAGTGGTTTTGGCTCTACTTCGTGGGCAAAATCCGATAACCCAACTACGTTACTAGTTAACCGCTTTATTGGCGATGAATCTTGTTTCGATTGCGATACCACTTTCGGCATGCAGCTCGATTATTTTCACAAGGCATTTCGGGCATCCGCACAAGTCGTAAAGCGCCCGCAAGACCATTGGAGCTCGCCTCAGCTCGAGTGGGCGTATTTGGCTTATACCTATCAAAACATAGAAATACGAGGAGGACGCTTAAGACTGCCACTGTTTTTGATGTCTGAGTACAACTATGTCGGCCACGCTTTTACCCAAGCCCGCCCACCGAATGAGGTATATGACAGCATTCTAGGTATCACGGCTTATAACGGCCTATCTGCACGCTGGATTCATGACCTCAATGAGCAAGTCGTACTTACCGCCATGCCGTTTGTCGGGTTTAAAGACAATAGTGACGTAACCATCAATGAACGTACTGAATTGGAAATTGAGTCAAACAATACTGCAGGGATGAACTTAACGCTAAGCGGAGAGAGCTATCGTTGGAATTTTTCCTACCTCCACGGCGATTATGATCAAACAACGACGCTCTCTAACATTGAGCAGTCCACTCCCGGTGGCGGAACCACAATCATTGACCGTCTAGTTGAAACAGAAAAAAACAACACGATCGATCTGTTCTCTCTAGGGTTAAGATACGAGCTCGATAACATTGTGATTATGGCAGAAGGACAGACCAGCAATCTTTCCTCATCTTGGTACGCGACAACAAGTTATAATGTAAACAAGCTGACTCCTTATATTGTTTACGGTCAGCAGTTTAATAGTCGGGATAAAAAAAGTGGAGACAGTTTCTTACTCGGGTTGAGATATGACCTAGATTACAACGTTTCCCTGAACGCAGAATGGCAAAGGTTCAACGCCTACAATAATAGCTCTGGCGCGTTTTCATCAGCCCCAAAGGATGACAGTGCGAGCCTTTATACGCTAATGCTCAACTTCGTTTTTTAATGTTTCTTACAGTACCAATTTCCACAACACTGGGGGCTGCTGTATTAAGAAGGCTTTTTGCAACACATAACTAAACGCTAAACGACTGGAAGGGATAGAATCGTTCAGATAGGTAAGTGGCAATCCAAACAGAGACAAAGGTTACTCTATTTCGGTTTGTTTTGATTGCCTTTTAACCGCTTTTCTTTGCGTCGCAGTGCCCGGAAAAACTTTGACTCTTCGTGGTACCAACCAAGGACACTAATTGGAAAGCCCACGAGCATCATAATAAAAACATCCGCAGGGAGTTGTTCCCAAATGTCGCTTAAAGAATGCAGCTCTCCCAAAATGAACAAACCGATGACTTTACCAAGCAGTAATGCACAACAAATCATAAAGAAGGACTTTAATATATAGTGCCATTTGCCTTTTTTACGCTCTTCTCTCCAATAGGCATATTTATATTGTCGGTCGTACATTCATCCCCCTAAAGTAAACTTGCCGTAAGTTTAAGTATCTCGATAGCGTAAAGTGCGTTGGCACCTCTTTAATCATAGTGCGTATCTAAAGTGAATGCTTGTCGTGGCAATAAGAAGGAGAGGTATTCTGTAGTAAGAGCTACATAATCTCTGAACGTTATATGTCTTGTGTCATTCGGATGATGCCTGATTTTGCTTATCGCTAGTGTTTTCTGAACACCCAAATCGGGCCGATGAGTAGAAACTGTAAATCCTCAAAAAACGACGGTTTTTTACCTTCAATCTTGTGACCGATAAATTGCAATATCCACAATACGCCAAACAAAAGCATAGAAATATGCAGAACGGGCAACATCAATACCTCTAGAGACCAAATAAGGCCAATGCACGCTAATGTGTAGCCGATCATCATCATGAATACGCTCAGAGACAAACGAAAATAGAAAACCCAAGTGGGGATCACCGCTACCCAAACCCAATTAAGTTCGAAGCCTAATAATGAAATCTGGGGAATCGACCAAATAAGTCCAACCACAGAAAGGTAGATACCTGGAACTGCGATTGTGTGAATCTTTTGGTTGATAGGGTTTTGGTGACTCTCCCCGTATTCTTTTAGCCATTCAGATAATGCTCGCATATCATTCCCCTTTTCCACCTTCTTATTCTTATATAGCCCGAGGATGAAAAAGGTGCGAATTTTTCCGTAAAGGCTACGAGCAACGAGCGACAAAACAACAGAGGCCAGTGCGTTGCCGATTACTCACCAAGCAACGCTCGTTGTGCTTTCGGCAGCTTGGCAACGACAAGAGCATAAGAGCGTTCACACAAGTCTTGAATCAACCCATCCTCGACATCACCGTTAAAATAAACCGTTATCCAATGACGCTTATTTAAGTGATAACCCGGGATAATGTCCGTAAACTGCGACGTTAAGACTTCTCCATCTTCTGGTTTTACTTTTACGCTGACATACTCCCGACCGTTTCTCTCTGCAATGATGGCAAACATCTTGCCTTTGATTTTGTAAACAAGCGCTTCAGGCCCAAATGGGAAATCGCTTTCTGCACACATGAAGGTACTTAAGTATTGTTCTAGTTCTTTGCTTTTCATATCCCCTACCTCCTTCTGCGTTCTCACTCAAATTGTGGCAATAGCAATTTTAACGCCTGGTTAACCTGCTCTTTTTCATTGCCTTCTAAACCATGCAATAACGATTGCTGAACGTCTACATGCTCCAAAATTAGCTTGTCAATTAAGGTTAAGCCTTGCTCTGTTAGTTCAACGGTGACGCTACGTCGGTCTTCTTTACTATGGGTTCTGGTAATAAACCCTTTCTTCTCAAGTTTATCTAAGCGATTAGTCATCGCACCCGAAGTGAGCATCATCGACTCTATTAACGCTGAGGGAGTAAGACAATATGGTGAACCAGCTCGACGCAGTGTCGCTAACACATCAAATTCACCCATTTTCAGGTCGTACTTCTTATGTAGCTCGGCGACCCTAGATTCCATGTGTTTTGCAATTCGCATTAGTCGACCCATTATTGCCATCGGTTCAGTGTCGAGGTCTGGCTTCTCCCTAGCCCACTGCTCTACCACTCTATCAATTGCATCCATTATTTCTCTCCAAACATCATATATTTTTTATTTTAACATAAAGATACTTTACAAAAAGCCACCTTGCCGATATCGTTACATTTAATTATCTCTACATAAAGATATTTAACATGAACATTTTACTTGCGATGATTCCTGCCTTTTTTTGGGGGACGACTTACGCTGTTACTCAGTTTACTCTACCGGACTGGCCTCCCGTTTTACTTGGCGCTCTAAGGGCACTGCCTGCGGGTCTTTTGTTGCTGGCAATAAAGCCCTCGTTTCCAAAAAGAAGTGAGTGGAAGGTGCTGCTTGTTTTAGGAACCATCAACATCGCTTGCTTCTTTGGTCTCATTTTTGTCATGGCGTTGACGCTTCCTTCTGCCATCTCTGGTGTTGGTATGGTTTCGGTCCCCGTTTTTGCGATGCTGTTTGGTTGGGCGGTCTACAAACGTCAGCCTAGTGGCATTCAAGCAATAAGCGGCGCAACTTTGATTGCTTTAGCTTGGTTCTTATTTGATCCTAGCTCTATTTCTCTCGAACCCGTGGGTTTACTTGCGATGATCTCCGCCATTATGTGCATCGTGATAGGAAGTAGCGTAACAAAGTCACTAGGTACAAAAATGCACTGGTGGACAGTACTAACATGGCAGCTCATTTTGGGTGGCGTGATTATGTCTATCGCAACAAGTGTGCTGGCGATAAACAATCCAGAGCCATATGTTACGGTCGTTCAGGACGTATCCATGACGAATATTCTAGGGTTACTGTGGGTAATTATTCTGAACACCGCATTAGGGTATGGCATGTATGTATGGTTATTGCAGCGGATGTCGGTCGTAGATTTTACCTTTGGTGGTATTGCAAACCCAGTCGCAGGCATTGTTTCGGGCCTACTGCTATTGGGGGAAACGTTCACTCCTCTGCAATACAGCTTAATGCTAGGAATGATCGTAATGTCATTACTACCTCAGCTCATTACGTCGATCAAAGCGAAAAGAGCCGCACTCTCCTCCTAAGTAACGTTAATTCCTAACACTCTAGAAGTAATGAGAGTGTTAGGAATCCTCAAGTGTGACCCCATCAGCAGAAATCAGCGCTAACCTAGGCAACTGACACCTTTAAAACGGTACGTTTTGACGTTATGGCTGTTAAGCGCTTGCAAGGTTAGTCAGGGGCTCTGGTTTAGCGTAAACATAACCTTGAATAAGGTAAATCGCATGCTGAGCCAGGTATTCGACTTGAGCCTGGCTCTCTACACCTTCTGCAATCATCTCACATTCCGCTTTGTTCGCTGCAGACACAATTGAGTCCAGCACTTTCAACTTTTGGTCGTCAGATCCTATTGGATCAATGAACATCTTATCCACTTTTACACACCGGATGCCCAAATCTTGTAGGTAAGAAAAGCCACCATATCCGGTACCAAAATCGTCAATTTTGAACTTGTAGCCTTTATTCGTTAAATACAAAATCTCTTTTTTCGCGGCCTCAGTGTCTTTTACTGGTATTCTCTCGGTCAATTCAAAATGAATTCTATTCGAGATTGGCCAATTTAACTCCGACAGCAACTTCGTTAATACACCTGACTCTAAATGGGAGGAAACAATATTGATACTGACCCACGTATGCTCGGGTAAGTCACTTAAGTCTTGTATGATTTTACGAATAAGCTGATTCGTCATCGGGATAATCAGGCCACTTTCTTCTGCAGCACCAATAAACATATTTGGTGGCACCATTCCATCACGTCGCGACCATCGAATCAGAGCTTCGTATCCTACTGTCTTACCATCGCGACTATCGACAATCGCCTGGTAGTAAGGAATAAATTCTGCATTACTAATCCCATTTTCAATTAGACCAGTAATGGATTTTCTCAAGCTTTTACCAGATATGTATGCAAAGGCAGTCGCAAGACCAGCAAGCACACTTACAAGACCGCCCCACAAAAGTACTCTTTCCTGAGCATAATTTTTAAGTTTTTCACCGCTGTATATCTTGATGAGCATGTTGGCTTGAGACTCTCCTGAAAAGAAAAACTCTTTTGAGAGTGCGTTTTCTTCTCCTGCAATATTCGCTTTGCCACGGCTTATCGTTAAATCACCAAATATTGGTTCATCATACTTAAACTCTACAAATAGGCAGTCTTTGCAAGGCGTTTTTATTACCTCGTTAACCCAACTGTTATCAAGTACCCAGAAGACTTCAACGTGTTCATTATCATAAATGACCATCCACTCTATTTGGTCATTCTGTTGCGGCAAAATAAGTGATGCGAAAAAGTTTTCATCCATCTGAAATCGTTCACTACTAGATGGGCGAGACACTTCACTACCAACCGTGGAACACGTTTTTCCGCCTTCTGTGGTCATCGCAATAAAACGAATGTAACGGTTATAAAAACGTGGGTCGCGTAAAGTTCTTACATCACTATCACTACAAGTAAAATCTAACTGAGCAATCTGCTTCACTATTGCTCCGTCCAAATAGGCAGACCTTTGATTTAAATAATCTACGTAAGTATCTATTTTCGACGCTTTTACCGAGTTGACGTAAAAGTTGGTTATCGAATGAAAGGCCACTACAAATATGGCGATGGGAACTAAGCCGAGTAAAATGGCATACCTTGTATTCTTTGTTATCAAAGTTCGTCCTGCTAATCTGTCAAGCAACCTAAGTGGGATATGAATACTATCTCATTTTTATAGTCCAAAAAGTGAGGAATGACGCTCAATAAAATTATAGACTCAAGTGGCTTTCAGATGTCGGGATTTAGAATGTGAGCACCAAACCACATTCGAGGAGAACAAAGTAGCGACTAAGTGAAAAGTAAGAACGAGCCCAACTGTTAAGTCATCCGTAATAAAAGTGACAACTTGGATCTTGAGCAATACTTTTTAGATAGGCAGCAGATACGCTAAAAAACAAAAAGGAAACGATTGATGCCAACCGCTTCCTTTATTTGTTATTGCTATTTAAAAGTGCGTGAATTACGCCACTTCAATAATCACTTTTTCCAATTTATCTAGGCCTTCATTTAGCACGTCAGATTCGATGGTCAGTGGAGGTAACAGACGAATCACGTTCGCTTTTACCCCACAAGAAAGCAGGATAAGACCATTTTCTTGCGCTTTAGAAATCACCGATTTGGTCATCTCTTGTAGCGGCTTACCTGATTCTGGGTCAGTAAATTCAATCGCCATCATCGCACCCGTAGTACGGATTTCACCAATAGCAGGCACAGATTGTTGCAGTTTGGTCATACGTGCATTGACCACTTCACCGATGCCCATCGCTTTAGCACACAAATCTTCTTCTTCGATGATTTTCAGCACTTCAAGACCAGCAACACAACCGAGTGGCGAGCCTGCATAAGTACCACCTAAACCACCAGGCAGTGCGGAGTCCATTACATCCGCTTTACCAACAACAGCTGAGATTGGGAAACCACCAGCAATGCCTTTCGCCATTGTCATTAGATCGGGTTCAATGCCTAGGTACTCCGTCGCAAACATTTTACCGGTACGGGCAAAACCCGTTTGGATCTCATCCGCAATCAGCATGATACCGTGCTTGTCACACAGTTGACGCAAGCCTTGTGCAAACGCTTCAGGTGCTTTGTAGAAGCCGCCCTCACCTTGTACTGGCTCGAAGATGATCGCCGCAACACGTGATGGTTCAATATCACAAGCAAATAGATCGTCGATCGCTTGTAAACTTTGCTCAACGCTGATGCCGTGAAACGCATTTGGGTACAGCGCGTGGTAGATTTCGTTCGGGAAAGGACCAAAGCCCGCTTTGTACGGCGCAACTTTACCAGTTAACCCCATAGTCATGTTTGTGCGACCATGAAAGCCGCCTTTAAACGCTATCACGCCGCTACGGCCTGTATGAGCGCGTGCCACTTTTACGGCATTTTCGACCGCCTCGGCGCCAGTAGTAAGAAAGATCGCTTTCTTCTTAGTCTCACCTGGTGCAAGTTCTGTCAGCTTTTCAGCCAGCTCAACGAATGACGCGTACGGCGTAACCATCGCGCAGGTGTGCGAAAAGTTATCCAACTGAGCTTTTACCGCTTC
Organism: Vibrio sp. YT-17; assembly: GCF_033337375.1. Lineage (NCBI taxonomy): Bacteria > Pseudomonadati > Pseudomonadota > Gammaproteobacteria > Vibrionales > Vibrionaceae > Vibrio > Vibrio sp. YT-17. The sequence continues at coordinate 146,457 of NZ_JAWOQP010000010.1, read as the reverse complement.
GCTAATGCGCTTGTGAGAATGCCCGGTGTTAGTCACCGCGATACCCGCTGCAAAGTCGATGTATTTGTTGCCTTCGATATCCCATACGTAAGCGTTTTCTGCTTTCTCGACGTACAGTGGGTACAGTGCGCCCATGCCTTGAGCGATAACTTGGCTTCTTCTTTCGTGTAGTTGTTGGTTTGTCATTGTTTTGTCCTTAATTAGTTGCCGCCAAAGCAGAGATATTTCACGTCCATGTATTCATCGATACCTTGTTTTGCTCCTTCACGTCCGATACCGGACTGCTTAACACCACCGAAAGGAGCCACTTCAGTAGAGATCATACCTTCGTTAATGCCGACCATGCCGTATTCGAGCGCTTCTGCGATTTTCCAAACACGGTGAATGTTTTGGCTGTAGAAGTACGACGCGAGACCGTAGATGGTGTCGTTCGCCATTTCGATCAGCTGTTCGTCGCTGTCAAAACGAATCACTGGCGCGACAGGGCCAAAGATTTCCTCGGAAACAATCTTCATGTCGTGAGTAACGTCTTTGAGAACCACTGGCTGCATAAATAGACCATCGAGCTTTTTAAGTTCTGAAACCGGCTTCGCGCCTTGCTCGATAGCACCATCGATCAACGCTTGAATGCCTTGCTTCGCTGACTCGCTGATCACTGGACCAATGTTGACCCCCTCTTCCAATCCGTTACCAACTTTGAGCTGCTGAACCGCAGCGTCAAACTTAGCAACGAATTCGTCATACACTTTGCTGTGTACATAGAAACGGTTCGCACAAACACACGTTTGGCCTGCGTTACGGAACTTCGACGCCATCGCACCCGCCACGGCTGCATCAATGTCGGCATCATCGAATACGATAAACGGCGCGTTGCCACCGAGCTCCATTGAGGTACGTTTAATGTCCGCCGCGCTTTGCTGCATCAGCACACTACCAACTTGGGTAGAGCCAGTGAAAGACAACTTGCGAATCAACGGATGCGAAGTGAAGATAGCACCGACCTGACGGGAGTTTTCCCCCAATACCACTTGCAGCACATCGCGTGGGATACCCGCTTGATAGGCAAGCTCTGCAACCGCAAACGCTGACAGCGGCGTGGATTCAGATGGTTTTACGACAAAGCTACAGCCTGCCGCTAAAGCTGGCGCTGCTTTGCGCGTGATCATCGCGATTGGGAAGTTCCAAGGCGTAATCGCACAGGCAACACCAATTGGCTGTTTGATGGTCACCAAACGCTTGTCTGCACTTGGGGCAGGAATCGTCTCGCCGTAAGTGCGTTTCGCTTCTTCAGCAAACCATTCGATAAAGCTCGCGCCGTAAAGCACTTCACCTTGAGCTTCCGCTAGCGGCTTACCTTGCTCTAACGTCATCAAACGGCCAAGGTCGGCTTTGTTTTCTAGCAGGAGTTGGAACCAACGATTAAGCATGCCAGCGCGCGTTTTTGCTGGCAGTGCCGCCCACTCTTTCTGCGCCACACTGGCACGTTCAATGCCATTTAAAATGTCGTTTTCGGTTGAGACTGGTGCGTACCCGAGGAGTTCTCCGGTCGCCGGATTAGTCACTGCAATGCCCTGTTGTGGATTCGCTACCATAAACGAAACAAGGCTTTGGTTTTGTATCTGTTGCATGGTCATTCCTTTTGACAACTCATCATCGCCGCTAAGCCAGCGGCGAGTTTATGTTTAAGCAGGGATCTGCTGCGTAATGCAGTGGATGTTCCCTCCGCCGAGTAGAACCTCTCTCGACGGTATCGCGATGATTTGGTATTCCGGCATCGCGTTTTGCAAAATATCGATCGCCATAGCGTCGGTCTCTTCGTCCAGCATCGGCAAGAACACATGCTCGTTGACGATAAGAAAGTTGGCATAAGAGGCACTTAGGCGTTCGCCAGCTTGTCGACTCATTCCTGAACTGGCGTCAATGCCATTGGCTTCGCGCTCGCTGTAATGCAACGGACCCGGTAATGGCAAACGGACAATTTCAATCTCGCGCCCTCTCGCATCGTGCTGAGATTTCAGTACTTGTTCCGCTTGACGAGATAACGCGTATTGCGGATCGCTTGGGTCATCGGTCCAACTTAGTACCACTTTACCCGGTGCGATAACGTGCATCAGGTTGTCGATATGGCCGTCTGTTTCGTCATTGAATAAACCATTTGGCAACCAAATGACTTTTTCGATACCGAGGTACGCCTTTAACTGCTCTTCGATTTGCGCTTTGCTCAACTGCGGATTACGTCCTGGGCTGAGTAAGCACTCCTCTGTGGTGTAAAGGGTGCCTTCACCATCGGTGTGAATCGCCCCTCCTTCAAGTACAAACGGAGCACGGTAATGATCAATACCGATGATGTCGCACACCGAGCCAGCGACAAGGTCGTCCTGCTGCCAGTTGTCGTAAAGGCCGTTGTATTCGCCGCCCCACGCGTTGAATTGCCAACTAATCCCACGGCGCTCGCCCGCTTGGTTAACAAGCACGGTCGGCCCGATGTCTCGCATCCACGCATCGTTAAATGGGATTTCCACCAAACGTACGTCTGAGTGGAGCATTTGACGCGCTCGGTCAAAGTTGTGCGAGCATACCGCCACGCACACATTGGTCACATCCGCGATTAAGTTCGCGATTCTGGCAAAGGTTTCTTGCGCGGGTAATGCGTCATCACGCCAGTTGTCTTTCCTTTCTGGCCACGCTAGCCAAACTTCACTAACCGGCTGAAACTCAGCCGGAAAATAGAAGCCATCTTGCGCTGGTGTTGTCGATAACTTCATTTTAATGCCTCTTTAAACGGCTAGTTTGCCAACGCTGGTGTAAAGGTCTGGACGACGGTCGCGGAACAAGCCCCATGCGTGACGCGCTTTCGCTGTCGCAGCAAGGTCGATTTCTGCGTAAATGATGGCTTCACCTTCACGTGGTGCTTCGGCAATTTTTGCACCAGTGTGGTCAGTGATAAAAGAAGAGCCGTAGAACGTCGTCTCGATACCATCATCGACTTCAGTGCCCACTCGGTTTGACGCAATCACTGGAACGAGGTTTGCTGCCGAGTGACCTTGCATTGTACGTTGCCAGTGGTCACGTGAATCCAGTGTCGGATCTTGAGGCTCAGAACCGATTGCAGTTGGGTAAAAAATCGCTTCCGCGCCGTGCAGAGCCAAGCTGCGTGCAAGCTCTGGAAACCATTGGTCCCAGCAAATGCCAGCACCGAACTTACCGAACTTGGTTTGCCACACTTTGAAACCGGTATCGCCAGGGCTAAAGTAGTATTTCTCGCTGTAGCCCGGGCCGTCAGGAATGTGTGACTTGCGGTAGTTATCTAATACCGTGCCATCGGCATCTATCATCACTAGCGAGTTAAAAAACGTGTTGCCCGCTTTTTCAAAGTAGCTGACTGGAATAACCACGCCGAGCTCTTTAGCCAGTGCACTCATCTCTTTAATAAGACGACAATTCTCCGTTTCTTCTGCAAGCTCGAAATACTTTGCTTCTTGTTTTTTGCAGAAGTAAGGCGCAGCGAACAGCTCTTGCGGAAGAATCACGTTCGCACCGTTTTGTGCTGCTTCACGAATCGCCTTTTTTGCTTTGGCTAAGTTATCTTCCAGATCCCAGCTTTTCGTCAGTTGAAGGGCTGCAAATTTCACCACTTTGCTCATTGGATATTCCTTATCTCTTAAATCGCCAGTTTGTCACGTAGGTTGTAGTAAGCCGCGCCCATTGCCGTAAACGGAATTTGGAAGTGGCGGCCACCTGGGAAGGAGTAATGTTTCAGTGCAGCAAACGCATCGAAACGTTCAGCGTGTCCGGTCAATGCTTCTGCCAGCAACTTACCTGCTAGGTGAGTACACGTTACACCGTGACCGCTGTAGCCTTGTAGGTAGTAAATGTTGTCTGCAAACGAGCCAAATTGCGGCATGCGTGAGTAAGTCAGCAAGAAGTTACCTGTCCAGGTGTAATCAATCTTGATGCCTTTCAATTGTGGGAAGACTTTTTCCATCTTCGGACGGATCAGTGCTTCGATGTTTTCTGGGTCACGTGCTCCGTAAACCACACCACCTCCGAACAACAAACGCTTGTCGGCGGTTAAGCGGAAGTAGTCAAGCAAGTAGTTACAATCTTCAACGCAGTAGTCACTGGTCAGCACTTGTTTTAGCTGCTCATCACTCAAAGGCTGAGTCGCCACCACTTGTGTGCCGCACGGGATCGCTTTGTTGCTGATGTTTGGTGCCAAACCACCAAGGTAGGCGTTACCTGCCAAAACCACGTACTTGCTCTTCACGCTGCCTTGCGCTGTTTTCACTACTGGGTTAATCCCTTTGTCAATCGATACGACCGCCGACTGTTCGAAGATTTGGCCACCCAGAGAAATAAACGCAGCGGCTTCACCTAACGCGAGTTTAAGCGGGTGAATGTGACCACCGCGCATATCCAACAAGCCACCAGTGTACACTTTGGTCCCTACCGCTTGTTCTACTTCTCCTGCGTCAAGCAGAGTCAGTTGGTCGTTGCCGTAACGCTCCCAGTTCTTCTTATGTTCTTCTAGCCCTTTGAGTTGTTTACTGTTCAGTGCCGTGAACAAGCCGCCTTGCTTGTAATCACAGTTGATGTCGTATTTGTCGATCAGACCACGGATGATATCGCCGCCTTCAAAAATCATATCGCACAGAGCTTTGGCTTGGTTTTGGTCGTAACGGCTTTCAATCACGTCAACATCTCGGCTGTAGCTGTTAACGATTTGGCCACCGTTACGACCAGTTGCTCCAAAGCCCACTTTTGCGCTTTCTAGCACAACAACTTTAAAACCTTTTTCTGCAAGGTGTAGTGCAGAAGAAAGACCAGAAAATCCCGCACCGACTACACACACATCGCACTCGATGTCGTTTTGCAACTGTGGGTATTCCGGCATGTTTGGCACAGAGTGCGCGTAGAACGAATCCGTATGCTTGTTCATAGAACTATTCCTTTATTTATCGTAATCGTCAGCAGGCTTAAGGATGGAGGCGAATCCAAGTGGTTTTGGTTTCGGTGAATTTTGCAATCGCGTGGAGAGACTTGTCTCGACCATTTCCGCTCATTTTGAATCCGCCAAATGGGACCGTCATGTCACCTTCGTTGTAGTTGTTGACCCAAACCGAGCCGGCTTGCAGTCGTTTTGCTACGCGATGAACGCGGTTGATATTGCTGCTCCAAAGTGCAGCACCTAAGCCGTACTTCGAATCGTTAGCGATCTCAATTGCTTGCGCTTCATCTTTGAATGGAATGACACACAGCACCGGACCAAAAATTTCCTCTTGGGCGACACGCATCTTGTTGTCGACGTTGTCTAAAATGGTTGGGGAAACAAATGCGCCCTGCCCATCGACATCGCCACCACAACGTACGTTTGCACCTTCTGATTCACCTAACGAGATGTATTCCAATACTTTTGATTTATGATCTTGGTCGATGAGTGCACCCATGGATGAACTTGGGTCCATTGGGTCTTTTGGCGTGAACGCTTTCGACGCTTGAATAACTTTTTCTATAAACTGCTCTTTGATGCTTTCGTGAACAAGCAGGCGGGTTGCCGCGACGCACACCTCACCTTGGTTGTAGAAACACCCTGCGGCGGTGTCTGCTGCTGCGCGGTCTAAATCATCACAATCTTCAAACACGATGTTCGCGTTCTTGCCGCCCGCTTCTGCAAACACACGCTTTAGGTTGCTCTCACCCGATCTGACCATCAGTTGACCTGCAATGCGCGTCGAGCCTGTGAAGGCGATGCAGTCTACGTCTTGGTGTTTCGCCAACGCGTCGCCAGCTTCATGACCAAAACCCGTAACGACTTGGAAAACGCCTGTTGGTAATCCCGCTTGAGAAGCAAGTTGACCTAGAAATATCGCGGTGAGAGAAGATTTTTCTGACGGTTTTAGAATCACGCTGTTACCAGCGGCTAAAGCAGGACCAAGCTTCCAGCACGCAAGCCAAAGGGGAAAGTTCCACGGTACAACTGCAGCCACCACGCCAATTGGCTGATGAGAAATAAAGGCATGTACGTCTTTTTCCGTTGGAGCAACTTCACCGTACACTTTGTCGATCGCTTCAGCGTACCAGCGTAAAGAGTTTGCTGCGCCAGGAATATCGGTAGAGAAGCTGTGAGAGATAGGTTTACCAGTATCGAGAGTTTCTAATAGTGCTAACTCTTCTTGGTGTTGATCAATCAGGTCAGCAAACTGTTTAAGCACTGCTTTGCGATGAGCTGGGCTGCTTTCACTCCAGATACCAGATTGAAATGCTTGGCGAGCGTATGATACCGCGAGATCAACATCTTCATTTTGGCAACGGGCGATTTCGGTGAATATCTCGTCTGTTGCTGGGTTAACTACCGGGATGGTTTGCCCTGTTAAAGCGGCACTGTATTCACCGTTAATGTACGCCCTGTTTTCGATGTTTAGATTGTTTTTTAGTTCAATCCATTGCTCTTGGGTTTTCATACGCTCTCCTTGTGATCACACAAGGCAAGCCCCCACTAAAATGTGGTTGGCGTATGCGCACTTATCATTCGACAAGCCTTGTCTGTGTGATTTGTAAATCGATGGGGCTTCGTCGTATCAATAATGTACGACTCGCCCGCTGTTATGACATGAGATTGCCCTTTATATTCCAGAGTGATTTCACCCTCTAATACGGTGCCAATCTCTTCGCCTTCGTGTTTGATTTCTGCCGCACCAGTGGTTCCATAAGGTGCGTATTCCTCGATCAAGAATCCGATAACTTGATCTTTGTCGCCATTCGTTACCAGTTTCATGGACACCGTCTCGCTCCCGATTTCCACAAGATCTGACGGCTTGATGACTACTTTCACTTCATCGTTCGAAGGTTGTTCAAAAGTGAAAAACTCTGATAACGATAAAGAAAATACATTAACGATTTTTTGTAGTGAGCTGACCGACGGGCTCACTTTGCCATTTTCAATGGATGAGATTGCACTGTGGGTAATACCAGCGCGCTCGGCTAGTTCCCTTTGTGACAATCCATGTTTTTTTCGTAACTGAACAATATTTTTACCAATCTCTTGATTGTCCATTCATACAGCTCCAAACGTTTAACGAGAGGTAGCCATCATAAATTCATTGAACAAAATTTGAGAGAAATGATTGGTTTTTGCTTCCCATTCTGGGTGCCACTGCACGCCAACGAAAAATTTTTGATTAGGAAGACTAAATGCTTCTACCAAGCCATCCGGGGCTTTAGCTTCTACTTGTAATAGAGGAGCAAGCTGATCGACGCCTTGGTTGTGTAGTGTGTTCACTTCAAAGAAGGTGGTATTTTCCCAATGATTTTGCACCAGCCATTGTTCAAATAAGCTCTGCTTTTGAACTAGTACAGCGTGTGCTGGCGCGTATTTTTGTTCGAAATCTTCAACAGGCGCTTCACGATGGTCATTGAAGCCGGAGTCATGAACGGCTGGGTTTAACGAGCCACCAAGTGCGACATTCATCTCTTGAAAGCCGCGGCAAATACCAAGGCACGGAATGTTTTGGTCAACCGCATGACGAATTAACGTGAATGAGAGCTCATCACGAGCTTCATCTTTGTAGCTCTCTTCGTGCGTTGCATTGTATCGATGTGGCGCAACGTTAGAGTGGCTGCCAGGAAAAAGAAAACCATCACATATGTCTAGGATGGTGGTTACGTCATCGCCCGACATGTCGGGAGCCAACATAATCGGTAGTCCTCCAAAATCCTTTATGGCGCGAAGGTAAAAGTCGTTGACCGCTTGTATCTGATAGCCACCCAACTCTTTAGCGCAGCTAACCACACCAATGATGGGTTTGTGTGTATCTGCCATGATATGCCCGTGTTCGATTTATTTAACACAAACCCTACAAACCATGTACAAAATTATCAACACAGATGACCATTATTATCGTCACAACGTGATCTGACGCACTTTTTAGGCTTCAAAACTGAATATTTATGCTCATTATATTGAACAAAACAAAACCAACTGTTACAAAATAGTTAACAGAAAGACATAAAAACCAGCCGTTAAACATCAAAAACACAGTGTAAGTGCATGTTTAAATTAAAAATAACCTAAAAAACAAACAACTCGCTCAGAGTACTGTAATTTATTTGTTAATTTGGTTATTTCTAATTTCTACTCGTCAGGCTATTTGGAGAAGAAAATGGAATCGTATCTACAGGAAGTAAAAAATTTTAAACAAAAATGGCCCGATATTGAATTTATCGATCTCATCTTTACCGATATAAATGCCACCCCAAGAGGAAAACGCATCCCGATAGATGCTCTAGAAAAACTGAATAAAGGTGTTGCCCTCCCCCTTTCGACCATCACCCTAGATACCAAAGGTAACGTCGTTGAAACAGCCGGGTTGGGAGAAGATCTCGGAGAACCAGATAATCTCTGCTATCCAATCAGCGGCACCTTAATGCCGACGGCAAAAGAACAAGTTGGTCAGCTACTGCTTAGTATGATGGATGAAACCGGGCAGCACCCTAACCCACTGTTCATCCGAAACATTCTCGCTTCTATATTGCAAACACTGCATGCTAAAGACCAATATCCTTGCGTCGCGCTCGAGCTGGAGTTCTATTTAATAGACAAAACCCGCGGCGAAAATGGCGAACCATTAACGGCAATTAACCCCACGAAAAAAACTCGAGAAAAAGATACCGAGGTTTACGACCTTGATGGACTAGATGACTACGCTGATTTCTTGGCCGACCTTAATCGAATTGCATTAGAACAAGGTTTAAACACTTCCGGAGCCCTATCTGAATCGGCACCAGGGCAGTTCGAAATCAACTTCAACCATTCTAAAGATGTGCTTCGAGCATGTGATGAAATCATCATCGCAAAACGCTTGATTCGCCAGGTCGCTCATCAGCACGGATTTGACGCCACATTTATGGCGAAACCTTTTAGTGAGCAAGCGGGTAATGGCATGCACATTCACCTCAGCTTGGTTGATACAGATGGTAACAACCACTTTAGCCAACCAGACGGTCAAGCGAGCGCCTTCTTCTATCAAACCATGGCAGCGATGCTGTCACAAACATCCGATGCCATGGCCCTAATCTGTCCTAACGTTAACTCTTACCGTCGCTTTGTTCCTGGCGCTTACGTCCCGACCAAAGCCGATTGGGGAGAAAACCACCGCGGTGTTGCGTTGCGTGTGCCTATCAGCGATAGCAAAAATCGCCGTATAGAGCATCGTATAGCAGGCGCTGACGTTAACCCATACATTCTCGCTGCAGTAGTACTTTCCGCAGTATTAGCGAGTGAAAGCTACACCAAAGATCAATGTCCACCGACTCTCAGTGATGATGCAATTGAGTTACCTCTGCGTATGTCAGAAGCTCTAGAGCGACTGGAGCACAGTGAGCTAGCTCAATACATCTCAAGAGATTTTATCGATTTGTATCTAGCTTGCAAACAGAGTGAACTCGCAGAATTTGAGCGAGCGATTACTCCATTGGAAATCGACTGGATGTTGCACTCGGCATAAACAAAGGAAATGAACTTTATGACTACGCAGACCAAGGCGCTGGATGCGCCTCTTAAAATCAACTCTCAACACATTATTGTTTCTTTAATCTCGGTTGCGACGTTTGTCTTTTTTACCACAATCGGTTTGAACCATGAGGAAGGCGAAGCCTACGGATGGATGAGTCTTTTACCAACGGCGTTGGTATTGGTCTTTGCGCTGACAACACACCGAACTGTGGAAGCCCTCTTTAGCGGCGCTATTGCCGGTGTTCTTCTGCTTAACCCAACTGAAGCGGTGGAACAGATTGTTGATATTTCCATGAGTGTAATGATGGATGAAACTATTGCTTGGATCATCCTCGTTTGTGGTTTGATGGGCGGCCTAATTGCTATTTTGGAGAAAGGCGGCAGTATCTTAAGCTTCTCCGACATGCTGGTCACGAAAGTAAAAAGCCGTAAGCAATCGATGCTGATGACCTTTGCTTTAGGTATTCTGATCTTTATCGACGATTATTTGAATGCGATTGCAATTTCTTCCTCAATGAAAAAAGTTACGGACGGCTACCAAATCTCGCGTGAAAAGCTCTCATATCTTGTGGATTCAACCGCCGCGCCTATCTGTATCCTCGTACCGATTTCCACTTGGGCAATTTTCTTCAGTTCGTTGCTAGAAGCAAACGGAGTAGCAGAAGCGGGAGATGGTATCAAAGCATACATTGAAGCTATTCCATACATGGCTTACGGCTGGGTAACGCTGGTGATTGTTTTGCTGGTTGCAATGGAAAAGATCCCAGATCTAGGTGCGATGAAAAAGGCAGAAAAGCGTGCGAAGAATGGTCAAGTTCGTCCAGACGGTGCAACAGATGTCGACTTTGGCCCCGATGTATCTGCACATACCAACCCAACCATGGGCCTTGTCAACTTCTTGTTACCAATGATCGTACTTGTTGCCGCAAGTTGGTATTTTGGTATCGATCTACTTGCTGGTGTTTTCGTCGCGTTAATCTTTACTATTAGCTTTTACGGCGCACAAAAACTGATCTCGATGAACGACATGTTCGAAGCTGTTTATGATGGCATTAAAGTTATGCTACTGCCGCTTGCGACCGTTATTGGTGGTTTCATGTTGAAATCGGTCAACGACTCATTGGGCGTCACGCAGTATGTCATTGAGACCGTCAGCCCTTACCTGTCAGCGTCTTACTTCCCTGCGATTATCTTTATGATTACGGGCGCGTTGGTATTTGCAACGGCATCGTCTTGGGGAACGTTTGCAGTAGCGATGCCAATTGTTCTACCTTTGGGCGAACAGCTTGGTGTGCCTCTACACTTAACCGTTGCAGCGCTGCTTTCAGCATCAGCGGCAGGGAGCCACTCTTGTTTCTTTAGTGACTCAACCGTGTTATCTGCACAAGGTTCAGGCTGTACAGCAATGCAACACGCAACCACACAGTTTCCTTATGCGTTGATTGGTATTGTTGCAACCGCGATTTTCTTCTTCATCATCGGTTAGCCCCTTTATCTAATTGCAAAACCCTGCTCAAAAATAGCGGGGTTTTGTTCTATCAAGTCAAATGATCCTCTTAAAACTACTTTACGCGCGTTCAGTATAAAAATACTCAAAGACATACAGCTGCACTCAATAAGGGTTTGGTAAACCTAATATTTTTGGTTTACGCTTAGCGAAGCGTTTATTGTGCAGCAAGGCAGCTTTTGAGTAACTTAAATGCCGCCTTAATACAGTGTTAACGGTTGGAGAGACATGAAAAAGTTAGCCCAAGAGATATGGATATTTGACGGAGATCCCGTCCAATTCTTAGGACTCCCATACACCACTCGTATGACTATTGTTAGGCTTTCTGATGGTGGCCTTTGGATTCATAGTCCAATTAAGTTATCAAATTCGATTAGAGAGCAAATCAACAATCTAGGCCAAGTGAAATACTTAATCGCTCCTAATCATTTACACCACTTGTTCTTATCTGAATGGGTATCTGCCTATCCTAGCGCAGAAGTTTATGGCACAAATGAAGTCATTAAGAAGTGCCGTGATATACACTTTCACGCTTCACTTAACCAAGGCGGTAATGCTTGGAACTCTGAGATTGAACAAGAACTATTTTCTGGCTCTCCATTAATGGAAGAGTGTGTGTTTTATCATCGACTTTCAAAGACCTTAATTGTTACTGACCTCGTCGAGAATTTTTCTGGCCAGGACTTTAACTACTGGCAGCGGTTTGTGGCTAAAGGGGCCGGTATTCTTGCTCCGAATGGAAAAATGCCTTTGGATTGGCGCCTAAGTTTTATGTTTAGCAAACAAGAGGCTCGAAAACACTTAAATAAATTGCTGTCTTGGAAACCTAATATATTGGTTATGGCTCACGGTGAAATCGTCCTTGATAATGCAGACGAGTTCTTACAGCGCTCTTTTAAGTGGCTAGTATGAGACAACATTGAAAACTCACACAACAGAATAGACAAGAAGCTATTTTAAAACATTAGGCCCTTTTAGCTTAGTCTTAGGGACGAATTTACAGCACTACACGTTATGTTTAACGATAAGCTCCCCTATTCCTCTTAATTGAGCATTATGCAGCAATTTAAAATTCCGTTAGAATTGCACTTCAAAAACTTCAATGCGAAGAATTCTGGACATTGATACGGACATAAGTTCAAGAGTTAACATAACGCTATAGCAATCTCTTACTAATAATTTGCTTCGAGACATTGGCATACTCCCGAAACAAACCCTTCTACTCTAAAGGTTTTGTTAATAACAGTTGCCATGCTTGTTAGTTATTCTCGTTGAACTCAGTATCTTGAAGTTGTTTGAATATATAAATTTAAAAAAAGAGACATAAGATGCACAAAAAACTCATCATTCTAAGCTTGCCTATTCTATTAGCCGCATGTGCGGCACCAAAGTATACGGTAGAAACAATCTCGAAAGAAAATCAGAGCAAGGAAATCACCATCGTAAAAGACAACGCCACGCGAGATGTTTTCTTAGATTCGATGCAAGACTGGTGTTTGGATACCGCCCATAAATGCACAGTCGTAAGCGATGGCACTCCTCCTGTTAGCTCTGAGCTGACACTTACTTACGTATCACGCTGGAGCTGGGATTTTAGAACATTTATCGCTGATGCTCAGATCAAAGCCTACAAAAATAACGAAAAAATAGGACAAGTTGAATTTAAAGCACCAAACAGCGCGAATCCAGATAAATGGGGTAAAGACAACAAACGAATCATTTCGATGATGGATTTGTTATTCGGTAAACAAACCGTGAGTGAGGCTCAATCCAAGATTAAGCTGGGCGAAATGTAATGAGCCGAGCAATTGCCCATTTAACAAGCATCATATATTTGTAGAAAAAGATAGGAATGTTTAAGTGACTGAAGTCAAAACCATTGGGCTTTTCTTTATAACCGCCATTGCAGAAATATTAGGCTGCTACTTACCTTATCTCTGGTTAAAGGAAGATAAGTCAGTTTGGCTTTTGGTACCAGCAGCGCTATGCCTTGCTATGTTTGCTTGGCTTCTATCTTTACATCCTACCGCAACTGGCAGAGTTTATGCTGCTTACGGAGGTGTCTATATTTTTGTCGCAATTCTATGGTTGTGGTGTATCGACGGCGTTCGACCGACGCTCTGGGACATAGTGGGGGTTTCTGTCGCTATGCTTGGCATGTCAATCATCATGTTTTCACCCAGAGCATCCTAAACGTAACCGAGGGAAACCCTTACGCTTAGTATTTTGGCTATGTGCTAGATTTATTGATTAATAACATTATGACGTAATTGCTACATAGCCAAAGTACGCTTGGGCTTCACCCCAAAACAGCGCTATTTATAGGAGATACCAATGAACCATGCAGTGAAGGCAAGATTTGATGAGTATCCAAAACATGTGCGTATTCGGATAGAAGAGCTACGAAATATCGTCTTAACTATCGCTTCTGAATTAAAACTGGGGGAAGTTGAAGAATCTCTAAAATGGGGAGAGCCAAGCTACAGTGTGAAAACAGGTAGCCCGGTAAGGATGGATTGGAAACAGAAAACGCCTAGTCGTTATTATCTGTTCTTTAATTGCCAAACTAAGCTCGTCGACACATTCCGCGAACTGTATAGTGACTCACTTGAGTTTCAGGGTAATCGAGCAATAATTCTATCTTTATCAGCACCTTTGCCAGAAGCTTCAATCAAGACCTGTTTAGAATTAGCATTAACCTATCAAAAGCGAAAGAACTTACCTCTTTTAGGTATGTAAGATCGCTTAATAAAACTATTTACGGCCGATTAACCATATTCAACTACTCTACCTTTGTATCCTTTTTAATGCTTCCGCAGTAAAGTTTTAGATTAAGTGGTCACCTTAATAGCGCCGTAACCAAACTAGTAATATCGAAATAAAGAAGAGTTTATGAAATCAAAAATCTTGTTTTTACTTATGCTTGGAGCTCATTTCAATGCTTTTTCAGCGACGAACTATCAAGTCAATGTGGTAGTAACAGAGCCTCAATCAACATTCATTTTTCCGACTTTTGAAATATCCTCTAAAGGAAAAAGCAAAACCAGTTTTGTCGACGGCTGCGCGTACTTAGGAACCCTTTCAGAACCGAGCAAAAATAGCATACAGCTTGAAGCTACCATGTCATGCAACCGAGATGGCGCTACGTCAAGGATGGAAATGCCGGTATTTGTACTCAACTCCGAGGGTCAAAGCGCGAGTTATGATCTTGTAGAAAACGGGGTCGTGATGTGGAAATATTCTGTAGAAGTTAAGCCGTCACTTAAAAAGTGATATATCAGAAATACTAAAGTAACAATCAGCACTATTAACCGCCGCTTAAGTGTAATAGGTATATTCTTTACGACTTAATGACGTTACTTGTTGCCGCAAGTCTCCAACTCATGTACAAAACAGCCCTAATTTTAATAGGAGCTAAGTGGCATGAATTTAATTGTACGTCAGGTAACTTTAGGTGATGCTGAAGGCATTACAAACGTCCTCAATCCCATCATTATTGAAGGTTTATACACTGTATTAGATACGCCTTTCACACCTGAAGAAGAAAAAGAGTTCATTACTCATTTCCCAGAACGGGGCGTGTTTACAGTCGCTTTATCCGAAAATAGCTCACAAGTCATTGGTTTCCAAAATATCGAGCCCTTTGCACAATATACAAAAGCTTTTGACCATGTTGGCATAATTGGTACGTTTGTTAGTGACGGTGCTCGTGGCCAAGGTGTGTCTAAACAGCTTTTCAAATCGACATTCGAAGTAGCCAAACAAAAGGGTTACGAAAAACTATTTGCGTACGTCCGCAGCGATAATGACCGAGCGTTATCAGCCTATCTCAAACAAGGCTTCGAAATCGTAGGGACCGCGAAGAAGCATGCAAAAGTTCGTGGGAAATACGTAGACGAAGTCCTCATTGAGAAGTTTTTGTAGGTGTTAAGTCGCTAAACACTAAGCACGCATATAAGAACATTTGAACCAAGACTCAATTTCCGTCGTAACAATGTCTTTTCTTAAATAGGTTATTTGAAATGAAACTGACCTCGGAAACTGAGTCAAGAATAATAGAAATGGCATGGGAAGACCGCACCCCATTTGAGGCTATCGAATTTCAATTTGGTTTGAATGAATCCGACGTGATTCAGTTTATGCGTAGCCGGCTCAAATCAAGTAGCTTTAAATTGTGGCGTAAAAGGGTTTCGGGGCGCAATACAAAACACAACAAGCTACGAAACTCAGACATCATTAGAGGTTATTGCCCGACTCAATATAAGCCGCGATAGCGAACTGCACTTGGCATAAATTTTTATTACGAATCGCAACATTTATCGCCCTACCTTTGAACCAACTTCATGATTGGAGGGGAATAGTCACCACTTAATTCAACCTAGGTGTTTCAGGGCGATAATAAATTCCATGGGAGTCATATTAACATCCTCAGACGCCATCAAACTAATGATTCCACAGAAAAGATTGACACAAAACGCCCACTAAAAGTAAGTCAGATTAAGGCGTCATTTAACCCGTGTATCAATCTTCTTTGACCTTCTGTTTAGGCACTAGAATCACTAACCTTCTATTTTATCTTTGAAGGCACAGACAAAAAGCTGCATGATTAAAAAGGAAAAATAGCGGATAACGGTTTAACAAGCACTCGGAGCTTGGAGGCAATTTTGAACAAATTACTTATGATATTTGCGTTGGTTTCTTTACCTTGCTTGGCCTCTGATGATGTTGAAGATCCCTGCAAAGTAAAAGGCGGTGGCGTTATGGCTGGTTATCAGTGTGTAGAAAAGAAGATGGAATCTGCAGATAAAGAGCTTAACGAAAGTTACAAGGAAGCAATCGCTAGAATAGGTGAGGAAGAAAAAGCACTAAGGGAAACATGGTCTCAGACCGAACTGGTAGAGCCATTTCGAAAGGCCCAAAGAGCTTGGCTAAAATACAGAGACGCCGAATGTGAATTTACGGGCCTGTCTTCCACACCCTCACCCTGGCAAGGTGTCCAGATTGAAGAGTGTAAGTTAAGAATGACGTTAGAACGCGTCGAGTACTTCAATGGAGTATACGTAGGCTAAACGGATTACATCTAACAAAGCACTTCAATAAGATTCGCAACTCTTGGCAATTTCAGTTTAAATGTACTCGGTGTTTAAGATGCAAACGTTCAGGTTGAGTGGTCGCTCCGCTTACTACTTAACCCTGCGTTGTGCGTAAAGCTAATATGGGTGTGAAATAATTATGGAAAAAGACGATTTAGTTGGGCTAGTAGTTAAGTATTTCGAGAAAATAGATGCCGGTGATCCTAGCTATCTGGATCTATTCTCAGAGGATGTTGATTTTTTCTTTCCTAAATTTGGGCAAGCGAAAGGAAAGAGTGCCTTAGTGGAGTTTGGCAATAGGATTGGTAGCTCGTTGATTAGTATCTGGCACGACATAGACGGCTTTCAAATAACGACTGCTGGAAACAAGGTCATTGTTGAAGGACAGGAAGGCGGCGTAATGAGTGATGGTACCTCTTGGCCGGACAACAAAGTTTCCACAGGGCGTTTTTGTAGTGTATTTGAGTTTGAAGGAAAAATGATAAGTCGTATGTTTGTGTACGTAGATCCTGACTTCCCGAGTCGAGATTTTGAGAGAATTTCCGTGCTGTCAGGCGAGAGCAACGTGCGACAAACTGTTCAAGCCTGAATACTACCGTTACCGCATAGCATCTTTGTTATGCGGTAGTATTCATAGTTAAGGTGTGTTGAGGGCTTTGATATCGCTTTACTCACACCTTATCAGTGCGTTAGCCACATTCCCTTACTGATAGAAATGCTACTTTCTTCAATCGTCCTGTATTATGATAATGAAAAAGATTGCACTAATTTTAAAATTAAAATGAACCAAAAATTTTTTCTAAAACTACTCCCTGTCCCTTTTCTTCTAACCGGTTGCCAGTCTACGCAAAGCCAGCTACAGCCTATACCTGAAAACGTATTATCAAACCTATCGACTCAATGGGCAGTGGTAGAGGCCTGTTTTCATTCCGATGCTTATAGCTTAGAGCAATCGGTAAACTATCGAGAGGCCATTAACTATTCTTTTTCTACTTGGCTAGTCGATCAGTCCGATATCGATCAGTCGGTAAATGAAGCTCGTGTAGCGTTATCAGAATATCAGTCTCAGAATGATGGTTTAGGAACAACATGTAAGGATTGGCACCTACCCTTAGAATCTGGATTGCGAGAAGTTAACAATCACAAGAATCAAGTGGCGATAAACCAGCAGCGAGCACATGAAATACATAAAGCAAACGCTTCTAAACCTGTGACCTATTCAACACCAGCATCTACTTCGACTAGTAATGTTGTTCACTGTTACAAATTGGAAGACGTTAGCTTGAATAAGAACATTCAAACGTTTAATGGAATGATATGCCCTATAGGCTGGCTTAAATATTATGGCTATTAATGCATTTGATTAATAAAGCCCTTAAGAATGAACTCAAAGTTTAATTTTTAGTTCAAGGTTGGGTTTCGTGTTTACAATGTTATGTTTCCAGTTGGATTACCGTATTCGAATAGATTGACGAAGTTAATCAATATATGTGTATTGATGCTTACTTTTTATCGAGTTATCTTTGTTTGATAGCCATTAAAACGAGTAAGGAAACAAAGTGACTGTGTTAACAAAAGGCATACACCACGTAGGTTTAACCGTATCTAACCTAGAAGCAAGCGCGAAGTTTTTCACTGAACAATTAGGTTGGAGTGAAGTAAAAAGAAATCCAGACTACCCGGCAATATTTGTGAGTGATGGGCATATCATGCTTACACTATGGGCGGCTAAGGCTGATGCCGCCACTCCATTTGACAGAAAAACGAATATTGGTTTGCATCACTTAGCTTTACTCGTAGAGACTGAGAAGCAACTCTATGAGTTGCGTGATCAATTTATGGCGTCGGGAATCGAAATTGAGTTTGGTCCCGAGCTTGTTAAGACAGGACCCGCAAAACATTTAATGTGTTACGACCCAAGTGGTATTAGGGTTGAGTTTTTCTGGGCGGGCTCGTAAAACAAACATAACAAAGTTTTATAATAGGGATTTGGCACACATGGCATTGTTAGTTTGCACCGCGTTTGGTGTTTAAGGTGCTTAGCAGAAGCTTGTGTATCGAATACCCCCTCCTACTACACATTTTGGACTTACGAGTAAGTCCAAAAGGATAAATGTTATGTATAAAATCGGCGTTGTTTTATTTGATGATTTCACGGATATCGATTTCTTTCTTATGTATGACTTGCTGGGGCGCACAACCGACAGTTGGACAGTAAGTATACTTGGAACTAAATCTGAACATCATTCCCACCTCGGTATGAAAGTTAAAACAGACGGACACCTTTCTGAGGTGACGAATCAAGATGTCGTTCTTATTACAAGCGGCAAACGGGGTATTCCAGCCGCTTTAAAAGATGCTGAATTTATGTCAGCGTTGAATCTTGATCCAAATAGGCAGCTAATAGGTTCGATTTGTGCGGGATCATTCATCCTCCATGAACTCGGTTTACTAAAAGGCAAGCGATTAACAACAAACCCAGATGCAAAGGACGTTCTACAAAGTATGGGAGGAGATGTTCAGGATCTGCCTCTCGTGATAGACGGTAATGTAGCGACGGCTGGTGGCTGTCTTTCACTGATGTATCTAATTGGTTGGTTAACAGAGCGGCTATTTGACTCAAACAAACGAAAAGCTATACAAAATCAATTGATACCTGCTGGGCAATTAGATCTATTTGAAGAGCTTATTGCCACAACTATTCAATCAGCAGAGTTAGCAAGCTCGGATAACAAGGCGTTAAATAATCATTCATAACATGTGGTGTTTTACATTACGTTAGTTTTAGTGTTTAGGGTAAGTCACACATCAGTCTTGTGTGACTTACCCTTGAACATAACGCCACTTGGGGAAATTAACTTACAGGGAGTAAATCAATTGGTAAAAATGTACGGTTCTGAAGAGACAAGAGCGTTTTGCTGTAATTGTAAAGAAGTAACGCTACATCGGTACGAAAGCTTCTCTAAAGCGCAGGAAAAGACCGAGAAAAAAGCTAAAGGTTTCTTCTCAGGTCTATTTGCAGCAATAATTAGCTCATTAATGGAAGGCGAAGCGACTGGTGACTACAAATGTACAATATGCGGCACCAATCTTCACACGCCAGATAATTTAGATTAATAGTCAGTGTCTCTAATGCCACGGCTAGTGGCACGCAACATGATTTATAGACGGCTCTAGTGGGTTTGAAGCGTATGCACCTTATGCATTGCATTTAGGGTTTTGAGGTTGTGTTGCGGATCAAGTAGTGCGCTTTTATCTCTGACAAGGGGCTAAAGCAGAGCAAAAACAAGGGACAAGAAAAGAAGTAGTTTTACTTGAGTATCAATGAATTACAGACACAAAAAAGCCCACCAAAAGGTGGGCTTTTTTAAAATTTGGTGGGTCCGGGCGAACTCGAATCGCCGACCCCTACCATGTCAAGGTAGTACTCTAACCAACTGAGCTACGGACCCAAATTTTTATGTTCCTAACCATTCAATTCAGAATGGTGCGTCCGAGTGGACTCGAACCACCGACCCCCGCCATGTCAAGGCGATACTCTAACCAGCTGAGCTACGGACGCATTTCTCTGGAACGACGAGGATATTAGCTATAAGCGAACGACGGTGCAAGCACAAATTTACCAACTTTGAACCGTTTGGCGAAAATGTAAACTCAACACGCGTTTTCAGATGATTTTATCGACAAGGACTGAGCCTGCAGGGTTTAAAAGTGTGATCTATATAACTTTTATTATCTCACTTAATTGTCGTAAGGCACTTCACTGAGCATCCAAATCTGTAAGGTTTGCGATACCTTAGGGCAAGTGCCGAACAAAATCTGATATTTAGGTTTAAATGGTTCGCCGATATAGGTTGTACGGATCAACTCTCCTGTTTTGACGTCTACTTGAGTGCTCACCCTGCCTTTGAAGTTTTGAAATATGACAAACTGCTCACTGTGGTAAACCATTTGCTCTCGGTAAAACAAGAAATGATCTTGGGGTGTCTCTGTCAATTCACACTCCAGTGGTTTCAAATTAGGTATCGCACTAACATTCGATGCGATGAACAACGCCGATAAAATCCATCCGTATCGCATATGGCTGCCCTATTCTGCCCTCTTTTTCAAAGTATAGGCCCTGCCTTGATGACTGATACAAAAAAGGCTTTGATCATCTCTAATCAAAGCCCCTTGTTTCTGCTGGTTAATTGTCGTGTTTAGTCGTCCGCCTCAAACACAACGTTATAATTTTCGGTGTATGTACAATTCGGCTGACGGCTACAAGTAAAGAAACGTCTCCCTTTGAACTCACCTTGGCTTGCGGTTTTAATGATCATCGGACTGCCGCATTTTTTACAAAAACGCACTTCTTTATCGGGCTCAATCAAATCAATGTGTGCCGCAAGCAAACGACGTAATCGCCCAACTTGATAACTGTGCTTTATCGAAGCGCCAATTAAAGGCAGGTTGGCCGTCTTACAAACATGAATCAATAACTTTTGTCTTTCTATCTTACCCTTGTTTAGCTCCTGCCCATTATCCAATTCAACGATAACGCGCGGCTCTAGTGTCCTTGGGTCACAAATAACGTAATCAAAATAGCTTCGAGATATACGGTTGTTCGCGACAAAAAACTGCTTCTTATTTTTGATTTCTTTTGGCGTAACCAAACTGGACATGTTTACTTTCGCGAATACTACGGCATGCTCCCCTACCGCCGCTCTTAACGCATTATAGAACGCACCCTCTTGACCTCTGAGCAGAGGGCCTTTCGAGCGATAAGGATAATCACGCGTGTCATCGTGCTTAATCACGTACTTTTGAATAACAAAGAAGAATAAAACCAGAAGAACAACAATGATAAAAATGTTGGTCATAAATAAAGTGCATCCAAAACAACTCGTTGCTCAAAGCGTAAATGGAAATGTTATGCAGAGCAACAAAACCTCGCAATTTTGAGGCGCCACGACGATAGCGAGAAACAGAAAATTTTGCTCACCAATAAAAACGAGCCAATCACACACTTGGATTGGCTCGTTTAAATTTTGTTAATACATTATGTATGCTAAGAATCAACTATTAGCGTCTGGCTGATTCTCTGGCATCGCATCAATAAAAGCTGGCAGTTGATTGCATGACTGCACAACAGCGTTAATGGTTGGATAAAGAGAGGTATCTACACCAAAGCGTTGTGCGTTATAAAATTGTGGTACCAGACAAATATCGACAATAGATGGCGAGCTTGTCAGGCTAAACTTGCAATCACCATTTAGTTTACGATGCTTCTGAAGTTTCTCTTCTAATGCTGTAAAACCTTTGTGGATCCAGTGATGAATCCAAGCGACTTTGCGCTCTGGTTCGCAAGCTAGCTCCCACTCTAAATACTGTAGAACTCTTAAGTTATTCAGGGGATGAATCTCCATTGCAATATCCTGAGCCAAAGCTAGCGCTTGGTATCGAAGCGGCGTTTGCTCGGGGATCACAGTGACATCCGGGTAGTGTTCTTCTAAGTATTGAATGATCGCCAGTGACTGGGTTAACTGAACCTCCCCATCCACCAGCAAAGGAACCAGTTCAGAAGCGTTTAACTCATGGTACTCGTCACTGTGTTGTTCGCCACCATTGCGCACCAAGTGTACCGATTTTGAATCATACGATAACTCTTTAAGATTCAAGCAAATACGCACACGATACGCCGCCGATGATCGCCAGTATCCGTATAAAATCATGCTATCGCTCATATCGTCTCCCAACCAGCATTGTTAGTGCTTGAGATATTGGCTAACTTGTTGGTCAATCGAGCCGAATATGTTGTTGCCATCCGCATCGAACATTTCCAATCTAATTGAATCTCCAAACGACATGAAGTTAGTCGACGGCTTACCATCACGAATGGTTTCAATCATGCGAACTTCCGCGATACATGAATAGCCAACGCCACCTTCTTCAATAGAAGTGCCATGTTCCGTTCCCTGCTTGTTGGATACCGTACCTGAGCCTATAATCGCCCCAGCAGATAGCGGGCGCGTTTTAGTCGCGTGAACAATTAAGTCTGCGAAATCAAACGTCATATCGATACCTGCATTCGGGCGACCAAACGGCTTGTGGTTGTAGGTCGAGACCAATGGTAAATGCACTTTGTTTTCGTACCACGCATCGCCTAGTTCGTCTGGTGTTACTGCCACAGGAGAAAACGCAGAAGAAGGTTTAGATTGGAAAAAACCAAACCCTTTAGCTAATTCTGCGGGAATTAGCCCACGCAGTGAGACATCATTCACCAGCATGATCAAACGAATCGACTCCTGAGCCTCTGCAACACTCGCGCCCATTGGTACGTCACCTGTTACCACAGCCACTTCACCTTCGAAATCAATACCCCATTCATCACTCGCAAACTCGATGTTGTCACAAGGACCAATAAAGGCATCAGAGCCTCCTTGGTACATCAACGGATCCGTCCAAAAACTCTCTGGCATTTCAGCGCCGCGAGCTTTTCGAACCAACTCAACGTGGTTTACGTAAGCACTGCCATCAGCCCACTGATAAGCGCGAGGAAGCGGCGACTCGCAGTAGTGCGCTTCAAACTCTTCATACCCTGCAACCGTGCCATTGTTCAGTGCAACGTATAGCTCTTCCAGTTGCGGTGCTAGCGTATCCCAGTTATCAAGTGCCACCTGCATCGTCGGTGCTAAGTTCATGGGGTGGAAAATTTCTGTCGCTGGTACGCAGCGCGTTAAGTCTTTGCTCACGACCATCAACAAACCGTCACGAGTGCCATTTTTCTTGGTTGCTAATTTCATCCTTGCCTCTTACTTCTCTTGCCAGCTATAGACGTATTCTTTGTTTTCTACTTTTTCCAGCTCATCCGAAAACTGAAGTGCGTGACGCGTATCAATCATGACCGCAACTTCGTCGGTGAAAGTCTTCTTATGCTCTCGCCCTGCTTTGAATGCTTTCGGGTGAGGACCATGCGTAAATCCTGCTGGATGGAATGTCACCATGCCTGCTTCAATGTTGTCACGGCTGAAAAAATCACCTGCATGGTAGAACAAGACTTCGTCATAATCGTCATTGTTGTGGTAGAACGGTACTTTGAGCGCTCCAGGATCACTTTCAATTGGACGAGGAACGAAGGTACACACCACAAATCCTGCTCCTACAAATGTAGTATGTGCAGAAGGCGGTAAATGGTAACGATGTGACATAAGTGGACGAATATCACGCCAGTTCACTTTTACTACCGCCAAATCACCATGCCACCCAATCGCATCCAGCGGGTTGAATGGGTAAGTGATAACACTGACTTTATCGTAGCGTTTCACCTGAACCTGTGTTTGATTCTCAGAATATTGAGCACGGAACTGATCGTTGATCGACGGCGTTTCTAAAACCGCCGGATCAAACACCGCGTGGTTTCCAACCATGCCTTTTTCGGGCAATGTATAAGCCGCATCGGTGTTTTCAATCATCAGAATGAACATCGGCTCGCTTGGTTCTAAACGCCAGCTCGTTGAGCGCGGGATCATGACATAATCCCCTTCGCTCACTTTCAAATGACCATAATCACAGTAGAGATCTGCCGTACCTTGGTGGATGAATAGCAGTTCGTCGCCATCTGCATTTCTCACCAAGAAGTCCATTTTTTCATCCATACGCCAAACACGAACTTTACAATTCGCGTTGTGTAATAGATGCGGGACTGCCCAAGGGGTAATATGGCTGGCTTTTTCGACTAGATTAAAATCAAACGCTCGTGGACGTAGCTCGCCCTCCCACTCAGACCACCCCGTTGGGGCATGTTGATGATGAAAATGTGTTGCGGGGCCGAAGAAGCCACTTCGACCTGCCTCACGTTCATAAATTGCCTCTTCCGGGAAGTCAGCATGTGCTTGTTTAGAGCACACTCCCTCCCGATGAGGGAATGTGATCCATTTATGCATCGCTCAATACTCCTCGGCGAATTTGGTCTTCTTCTATCGATTCAAACAACGCTTTGAAGTTACCCTCGCCAAAGCCTTCATTGCCTTTACGTTGGATGATTTCGAAGAACACAGGGCCGATAACGGTTTGAGTAAAGATTTGTAGCAAGATGCCATCTTTCGTTGGCGCACCATCAATAAGAATCTGCAAATCACGAAGCTTGCTTACATCTTCGCCGTGGCCTTCAACACGCTGATCGACTTTCTCGTAATAAGTATCTGGTGTTGGCATAAAGTCCATGCCTCGCTCACGCAAGGTTTTGACCGTTTCGTAGATGTCGTCAGTGGTCAATGCGATGTGTTGAATACCTTCGCCATTGTATTCACGGATAAACTCTTCAATCTGTGATTTATCATCTGACGACTCATTGATAGGAATTCGGATTTTGCCGCAAGGTGCGGTCATCGCACGGCTGACAAGACCAGTCAGCTTACCTTCGATATCGAAATAACGAATTTCGCGGAAGTTACCAATGCGCTCATAGAAACCTGACCAGACATCCATGTTGCCTTGCTTAACGTTGTGCGTTAAGTGGTCGATTTCGTAAAGACCAACATTCGCTTTTGATAAACGCTCATCAGCATCATCATAAAAACGAAAATCGACATCATAAATGCTCTGCTTTCCATAACGATCGACAAAATAAAGCAAGCTTTCACCGATGCCATAAATAGCAGGAATGCTAAGCTCCATCGGCCCAATTTCCGTTTTATATTCTTTACCGCCATTCTCTAACGCATGCGCCAGAGCAACGGTGGCGTCTTTCACACGAAATGCCATGCCACAAACCGACGGACCGTGAACTTTGGCGAATCCCTCAGCTTGGCTATGCGGCTGCGCATTCACAATAAAGCTAATGTCACCTTGTCGATATAACCACGCTTCTTTTGAGCGATGCTTTGCAATCTCCGCAAAACCTAACGATATAAACAGATCTTTAAGCTGTTGAATGCCTTTGTTGTCAGCAGCGGTATATTCAACAAACTCAAATCCGTCTGTTCCTAGTGGGTTATATGCATCAACCATGACTTTCTCCTTGTCTCAGTAGCTTTTGTTTGGACTTATTTTTCTAACTTGGCGCAGGTCTTGAGAAATTGGAATACGTGGGGAGAAATCTTTATCTTGGCGATTTTTACGCATAATTGTAAAATATATGTTACACACAGAGAGCACGTCGAACCCACTTTCGTAAACATCAAACAAACTGCTTATTTTCAATATATTAGATTGATATTTTCGGCTTTACGCCACCACATAAAATGTAAACAAGTTGTTACTTTGGCATTTTATCTTGGCAACGTAGCTCAAAAAGCAAAAGGGGATGGAAAGTCTATTGCACCCTATCTCTATCCGATTTATTCATTTGATCCTGCAAAACATCAAAAGTAATATTTCGTGACGCTTCATACAGTTCGAAAGGCTCATCGGTCAGAATCGTGTCATGGATACCCCTTTATTGATTCACCTCAGTTTTATTCAAAAGTAACTGTGCCATAAGTGGTGCTCTGTTCCCTATCGAGCCGAGCCACAAGGCTTCACGCTCGATCAGAAAAAGAGACATCTAATGACACACATCAATCAAGAACGCTTAGTTGAACACTTTTGCCAACTAGTACGTATCATTATCTGACCACCCGTGAAGATTAGCACCATCCGGCCAACCAGAGTTACTGTATTCAAGCTTTAGGTTGCCCATACCGTTCCCCGTCGTTATCGCCAGATTTGAGCTCTCATTCACCGCTGGCACGCTCAGCCAAATGGTTTGTTGATTTGCCAAGCAAACGGGCTCTCCTGCTGTTAGGCGTCCACCGCTTACTTTACTTTGCACCGCGCAGTCTTGTGGCAATGTGTCATTACCGCCCAACGCTGAGATAACAACAGTATGAGTGGCGGTTGCCGTCAAGCCTTCACTGTCTGTCACACTTAGGCTGACCGAATACTCCCCTTCACTCCCATATTGGTGCGTCGGCTTGGTTTGTGTACTTGTCGAGCCATCACCGAAGTCCCATAAGACGCTGACGATCTTCCCGTTTGGGTCTGT
Source organism: Vibrio sp. YT-17 (assembly GCF_033337375.1). Classification (NCBI taxonomy): domain Bacteria; kingdom Pseudomonadati; phylum Pseudomonadota; class Gammaproteobacteria; order Vibrionales; family Vibrionaceae; genus Vibrio; species Vibrio sp. YT-17. Next base: position 120,343 of record NZ_JAWOQP010000010.1, on the reverse strand, counting down.
ACTGTTTTCACTGCTAAATGTAATGCTTTCACCGACTTTCCCCTTACTGTTTGCGGTTATGACTGCATTAGGTGCACCATTTGAGACAAGGGCTTGCTGCCACTGCTCAAACTCACTTTGATATAAATTCGCCCATTGGGTGATCGTTGCTTTGTAATTGCTCCAATTCCCCTGGCGTGTTTCCACCAGCATTTGGTTTACGTCATCTTTATGATTTTCAAACATAAAACGTACAGCTAAGTACCCCCAACGATAAATTCGATCGACATCAAACCCATCATAAGTAGTCTCGAAAATCTCACTTAAGGTATATGTCGAGCCGTCTAGAATCGTCTCAAGTGCTGCTTGGTTGTCATTTTCTTGAGCGACATACTCTGCAATGCCTTCACTCCACCACACTATTTTTTCAGTTGGATGACTAAACCCTCCATAGAGATCAAATCGACCATCTAAGTAATGCACGTATTCGTGCTCTAAGTTCCAGACAAAGTGATCCGCGTTCGCATAAGAGGCTTCATAAGCAATAAAGTTGGGAATATTCCCCGGCTGGGAAGGATCGCCCTCCAAGTACATACCGCCATTGTCAGTACTAATATCGAAAATTGGCCCTGCGTACTTACCATAATCGGTGCTTGAATCGAAGATATTGACTTGGAGCTGAGTATTGTGGTCATCTTTTACTGGTTGTTCACCCGTTTCTAATGACTGATGAAAGTAACCCTCTTCGTAACCCATTTTAGAACATGCGGCCGCGTGTTGCTCTTGTGTCATATTCTGGGACAATATTCGAATTGTTGGACTACAAGTATAAGTTTGCGATAGCACTAAGCCTTTTAGCTCAGTTTCGAAATTACAAATTCCGAACTCACTACAATCTGCGTAATATGAAGCGGTGTCCGCCGCCGCAAGCCAAACCGAGTCACCCCGACCATACATTTCATACTGTTCAAAGATTCGACTCAGCTGACTCTTCACAACAGAACTCGCGTTACCCGTATACTTGGTCAGACGCCCGAGCTCTCGCCCCGCATTCGCGGCCATAAACTCATCTTCAGCACCGATTGATGACGCCCTCAGAGCAAAATCGCCTAAAGCTTTGGCAAGGTCTGTTTGGTTACCAATTACTTGCACAAATTGCTCGTTCCACTGCCCACCAAACAAAATAGTGAAAACACCATTAACCGCATTGCGCATATACCAGTGCTGGGCGTATTGATCATTCCAACGTGTAAGCCACTGGGTCACTTGCGGTAAGTACGCGTGCTGCAAGCCCGCACTATCCATAGTGATGATGACTTCACTAAGCACTTTGCCGTGACGGTCGCTGTTCTCATAGAAGTTTGCGTTATTAACAAACGCATCCACGGATTCTTTCACCGCTGGTGTGACCCATTCAATAAATGAGATGTTGTCATTGTAAAACTCGGCGTAATAACCCGCGCGTAAGTATAAGAACAACGTTTCTAGTTCATCGCTCCCGCCACCCATATAACCCTTCGCCAAGGTCGTAGTGTGCTTAGCGATGTTGTACATATGATCGGAGCTAAATACCGACTCCTGAACCCGACTTTCAGCAGAGAATAACTGGTTCACGCACGTCGCGCCCTGACTTAAAATTTCGCTGATCAATTGGTTACTGCTTTCGGTAACCAATGCTTCCAAATCACAAGCAGTGCTCGACTCATCAAGGCTTTCAAGTGACTGTACTCGAGTTGCCTTGGAGGGCTGAATAGGGAGAGTTGCGGTTGGTTGGTATTCAACTCGATTGGATTCAACACCGTGTGTATGAGCCGAATGTGCATGTTGCTCTGTAACTTGAGAAACTGGCTCGCTTAACGCAAATACGCCAGTGCTGGTTAATGTTGTCGCAATCGCGACACTCAAAATCTTCAGTTCCATCTAATTTCTTCTATATTGAGTTTTCCTTAGATGCATTACGTCTTTTGCATCGCCACTGCCCTTATTACTGCAAGAGCATCTCCATATAATCTACTCGCAAGACAAGAAGAAACATTTTGTTAACAAATAGATGTGGCGGTATCAGTTTTTGGTACTCGAGTTGCCGTTGCACGAGCTTGCCAGAAATCGATTTGCTTTAGTAATATTGATCAACTAGTTGTTTATCTTTCCATTCAAATATCTTTTATTGCTCCTCACAAAAGCTATAAAATGGTTTCTTTTCTTTTTGCTAAACAACTCCTATGACCGACGCTGATATTGAGCTACAACACCTTTGGTTAGAAGTCCAAGCCGAACGCTGGCAAAACCTGCCACGCTTTTTATTCAGTTACTACTGCTACAAGCACAACCTTGTCAGTAAAACCAACAAAGTTTGCTGGGAGACGGCACGTGCAAAACTGCGCGCTTCAACATCAATAAAAGAGCGAAAAAAGGCGGTGGTTGAATCGTTAGTCCCTGAGGAAACCGTGGTTGGGTTATTGAAAGCCATCAGCAAAGATGGGGAAATGACATTTGACGTGATGGGAACCACACTTGATACGTTTTTGCATTATGTTGTGATTAGCAAGGAAGAAAAAGCGCGACTTAAATCAAACATGCCAGCTAGTTGGTATCAGCAATCAAACAAGTCGTCTTTGGCACGTTTCGAGCAAGCTGGCATTAAGCTACAAGAGTGATATGTCAGTCATCGCTGACGACAAACACAAAAGAAAAGCGCCTACAATGAGGCGCATTTGATCAAAAATTGAGGTGCCCCTAAACAAAAGTGCAAAGTGACCAACAAAGCAAAAGTTTGGTTATTCTTGAATGCCTCGAATGCGTACATTACGTCTACGTAAAACTTCTAATGTCACGAGCAAACACACCGACATAAAAATCAACAACGTAGCGACCGCCAATATGGTCGGACTAATTTGCTCTCGAATTCCTGACCACATCTGCCTCGGAACGGTTTTTTGTTCTGCCCCAGTCAGGAATAACGCCACCACAACCTCGTCGAACGAAGTGCCAAAAGCAAACAAGCCGCCAGAAATCATCCCCGGACGAATCAGCGGAAAGGTAATGTGTCTGAAAGTATAAACAGGGTTTGCTCCTAAGCTAGCCGCCGCTTTTACCAAGCTATGGTCAAAGCCGCTTAACGTCGCAGTAACGGTAATGACGACAAAAGGCGTACCTAAAGCAGCGTGTGCCAAAATGACGCCTAGATAAGTTTGTGACAAGCCAAGGCGCGTGTAGAAAAAGTACATCGCAGCAGCAGAGATAATGACTGGTACGATCATGGGTGAGATCAACAGCGCCATAATCGTATTGCGAAAAGGCAAATTACTACTGGCTAAACCCAACGCCGCCAGAGTTCCCAGCCCTGTTGCAACGAGTGTCGCCATAAAAGCAATGAACGTGCTATTTTTCAGCGCCAACAGCCACTGATCACTAGTAAACATTTCTTGATACCAGCGAGTAGAATACGCTTCCGAATCAAGGTTTAACATCCCCTCGGTAAAAGTAAAGTAAGGCGTTGCATTAAACGATAACGGGATGATGGTCAGAATTGGAGCGATTAAAAAGAACAGCACCACCCCACAAAAAGCTAAGTAACCTGCGTAAGCAACTCGCTCTACTTTTGATGCATAGTTTGGTAATGCCATGGTTATCCCCCTACCTTAAGGTTGTTAATGCCAACCACACGGTTGAACATATAAAACAGAACCAGTACAACGAACAAAAGCAGTCCACCCAATGCGCCAGCCATCCCCCAGTTCAGTGATGTCTGCATATGATAGGCAATCATATTGGAGATCATCTGTCCGCTTCTTCCACCAACCAAAGCGGGTGTAATGTAGAAACCAATAGAAAGAATGAAAGTAAGCAAAGCCCCCGCACCTATCCCCGGTAACGTAAGCGGCATATAAACTTTGATGAACGCAATGAAAGGCGTCGCGCCTAGAGAACGAGCGGCACGGAAATAAGTTGGGCTAATTCCTTTCATTACGCTATACAGAGGCAGGATCATAAAAGGCAACAGAATGTGCACCATAGACACCACCGTTCCGAAGGTATTGTGAATCATCTGAATTCGCTCAGAAGTAAAACCCGACCAAATAAGGAGATCATTAATGACCCCTTGGTTTTGCAGCAGAACAATCCAAGACGTGGTTCTGACTAACAATGATGTCCAAAATGGCAGCAGCACAATAATTAAAAGTAAGTTCGCGCGCTTATCAGGTAAATTGGCAAGCAGGTAAGCAACGGGGTACGCCATCACCAAACAAATTAAGGTGATTGAAATAGACATCCAAAAAGTTTTAAAGAAAAGGTCGACGTATATTTGGCGTTTTTCTGGTTGGGGCTCAATGTCTCCAAACTCATTCACTTGCAAGTCTAGCGCTGCAAGATAATGACTGAATGTTAATGCGCCACTAAGATTCTTAAACGCCGCCCAATATTTAGGATTAGTCCATCGCTTATCCAGCTTAGCCAACTGTGTCACCGAGCTCGGCAGCGACGTCAAACGAGACAACTTTCTGCCGGTTTTCATGAGTAAACTGCGCATACCAGACTCTTCAATATTCATCCGGTTGGCTATTTTCGGCAGCTCTTTGCTTTGATAAAGCGCAAGTACTTCAACAGAGAATGCCTCAATGACTTCTTGATGAGGCTGACCTTGATAATCCCAACTTTCTAAGGCTTGAATAGTTTGTGGTAGTGACAGGGATATTTCTCGGTTATCCACGCTTCGATAAAGCATGTCGAGGATAGGAAAAGCAAACGTAAGCAGAATAAAACACACCAATGGCGTTGTGAGCATAATGGAGCGAAGCTTTTTTCGGCGCTCGGCCTTTTGCAACTGCGCTTTCAAATTGGTTTCTTGCTCATGAACTTGGCGTTCGATTTCCAATACAGAATCTAATGCGGTTAGCTCTCGACTCATGCTGCTACCTCGCTACTTTGAGTTTGTGTCCCATCAAGAGCATGGCAATCGTCACTTTGCCAACCAATACGACAAATTGAGCCAGGCGTTAACTGCAAGTGTTTACGATTATCGTTAGGTACTTTAACGATGAAGTGACCAACGCTCTCTACTTCGACGACCAGACGATAATGATCACCGTGATAAATCAATTCTCGTAGGACGCCCGAGACTTGGTTCTCACAAGACGCTTTCTCTGGTTGAATAACAATCTTTTCTGGTCGAATGGAAAGTGTTGTTCTCTGCCCTTGCTCAGAGACTCTGACAGGTTTCGCAGTAAATAACTCTTTCCCAACGAGCACTTGGCAATACTTTCCGTTCCACTCTTTGACTAAACCTGAGAGTTGGTTGTTTTCTCCGATAAACTGCGCAACAAACGTATTACTCGGAGATTCATAAAGCTCGGTTGGTGTCGCGAGTTGTTGCACTTCGCCGTGATTAAAAACCGCAATACGGTCGGACATAGTGAGAGCTTCGTCTTGATCGTGCGTCACATACAAAATGGTAATGCCAAGCTTTTCATGCAAATGTTTAATTTCCATCTGCATTTGCTCGCGCAGCTGCTTATCTAACGCGCCTAGTGGTTCATCCATCAACACGAGTTTAGGCTCAAACACTAATGCTCGCGCTAACGCAACACGCTGTTGTTGACCACCTGATAACTGCTTCGGGTATCGAGTCGCAACATGCTCAAGCTCGACAATTTCTAATACACTCTGAACTTTGCTTTGAATCGTGTCACTGTCGAGTTTTCGCACCTTTAAAGGAAACGCAAGATTCTCAGCAATGGTCATATGTGGAAACAACGCATAGTTTTGAAACACCATACCAATATCGCGCTTGTGCGGCGCGAGATGATTGACAGGAACGCCATCGATATAAATGTCTCCACCGGTCGCAGTTTCAAAGCCTGCTAGCATCATCAAGCAAGTGGTCTTGCCCGATCCTGACGGCCCCAACATAGTAACGAACTCTCCAGGAGTAATATCTAAGTTGAAGTCTTTCACCACCAAATTCGTGCCATCGTAGGTTTTCTTAACGTGTTGAAAGCTGACATAGTCCTTGTTTTCCGTGCTCATGACTTCCCTCTTCTCATTTTTTGAATATTACGAATGAGTAGAGCGTCAGTTAACGCTCTACTAAACAGCACAATTACAGATTGTATTTGGATAGGTCTAAGCGGGTTTCTAACGCATGTTCAACCATTTGAATGACTTGTTGACGCTCTTCACCTTGTAAGAGTTGGCGTGGCGCACGAACTTGTTCAGAGCCACGTCCGCAGACTTGCTCGGCCAATTTTATGCACTGAACCAGCGTAGGAATGGTGTCTAAACGCAGTAGGGGTAAGAACCAACGGTAGATCTCTAACGCTTCAGCATAACGACCTTGGCTTGCCAGTTTATAAATCGCAACGGACTCTTCTGGGAATGCGTTGGTTAAACCAGAAATCCAGCCGGTCGCACCTAGCATCAATGATTCAAGAGCGATGTCATCAACACCACTGAACACGGTAAAGCGGTCATCAAATTTATTGTAAAGCTCGGTGATACGACGAGTATCAGTGGTCGACTCTTTGATAGCTACAATACTTTCAAACTCAGCCAGTTTCGCCATGATATCGAGGTTTACATCGACACCATAAGCAACCGGGTTGTTGTAAATCATGATTGGCATTTCTGGCGTTGCTTCTGCTAGCGTGCGGTAATATTCGAACGTTTCGCTCTCAGACGTGCGGTAAACCATGGCAGGCATCACCATACAACCATCGATACCAATTTTGTACGCATCCTGCATGTAATCAACAGCTGCTGTGGTAATAGGCTCTGCTGTACCAGCAATCAAAGGCACACGGCCATTTACGACTTCTTTTGCCGCTTGCAAAACCTGGCGTTTCTCCTCCGGGTACAACGCGCAGTTCTCACCGACAGTACCCAAGCAGATAATGCCATTCACACCATCTTTAATCTGGTTGTCTATAACGGTTTGCGTTGCGTCTAAGTCAATTGACTGATCTTGACGAAATTGCGTACTGACCGCCGGATAAACACCTTTCCAATCAATTTTCATGAACTACTTTCCTTATATGTATATTGTATGCAATTTAAATGAACGAGCGAAAATGCTCAGACATGGCTATCTATGCCATTTTCTAACAACACCGCCTTTACAGCGGCCAAATCAGCCAAAGCACTGCCAACTGATTTGTATAAAGTAATGACCTCATCGTTTTGACGTCCTGAGATTTGTTGGGCGCAAAGCTGCGGTAATTCCCCTTTGATATCGTCTGACGTGAATACGCCCTCTTGAATTGGAATGAGAAGATCGCCCGCTTCGGCTAATACATTAATACGGCTATCAACATACACCTGTGCTCGTTGCACTGCTTTAGAGTCGCATTCACGCTTGTCCAAGTCATGATTACCGACCAAATCAATATGGGTGCCCGGCTGCACGTCTGCGCCATTAAACAAAGGCTCTGCTGATGCAGTAATACAGCTGATGATGTCAACGTGTTTGATAACGTGGTCCACATTTTCTACGACTGAAACACGGAACCGACGCTCATCAGGAAGCGACTGATACTCTGAAGATGACACAATGGCATCTACCGTCGCCTCGGCTTTGTCTGAGTTACGCCCCCAAATATAAACCTGCTTAAGTGGGCGAACCGCAGCGTATGCCCACGCAAAATAAGGCGCAAGATTGCCCGTTCCGCAGATCAACAGACGATCAGCATCGGGACGCGCCAAATAGTCCGCTGCCAACGCAGAAGCTGCGGCGGTGCGCCAAAACGTTAAAACTTTACCGTCCACGAGTGCGAGCGGCTCACCATCGTTTCGTCTGAAAACAAGCAGCTTAGATGCAAGCGTATCTTTGCCTTGCTCGGGATTATGCGGGAAATACGTAAAGGCTTTCACCGCAATCAACTCCCGGTTCCAAGCTGGAAGTAGCGCAAACGCCTCGTATTCTCCCTCTTCTAAGGGCATGACTCGGCGTTGAGGTATTGTTGCTGGCCGCGAGTACATTTCACGCATCGTTTCAATAAGAGACTTCATTGTTAAACATTGCGCGACTTGCTGTGCTTCGATGACTTTCATCATTTCTCCGAAAACATAAATACAGTTGAGGAAAAGTACGGAACCTCGCTTATGGATGAAAACTCGGCCCCACACAAAAATTAACGCCTAGTTAAGCAGCCAGGTGTTGAACTCTTCATTGAGTTCATCCGCGTAGTCTGACCACCATTCATCGTTAATCAGGAAGGCCGTTTGGAAGTTTTGAGGTGCGGTAGGAAGGTTCGCTAAAATGTCTGGGTTCACCTCCGCCGAAGACGACTTACGCGTAGGCCCATAGGCAACGTACTTAGCTTGATCAGCTAATGGTTTTGTTCCTGAAGAAAAAGCAATGAAGTCCAATGCAAGCTTTGTGTTCTCACTCCCTTTAGGTATCGCCCATCCATTCATGTAACCCATTTGACGGTCCCATATAATCCGAAATGGTTGACCTTCATCTTTACGGGCATTGTGAATTCGGCCGTTAAACGCCGAGGCGATCACCACTTCTTTGTCTGCAAGCATTTGAGGTGGCTGGGCACCTGTTGTCCACCACAGCACTTCTGATTTGATCGTATCCAACTTAGCAAAAGCACGCTCACGCCCCGCTTCGGTTTCGAGCAGGCTGTAGACCTCTTCTGGCTTTACACCATCAGCCAATAGTGCCCACTCAAGATTGCCCTGAGGTTGTTTTTGCAATGCACGTCGACCTGGAAAAGTTTTTAGGTCAAAAAGATCGGTCAACTTGCTAGGCAAAGCCTTACCTTTAAACGCGTCTTCGTTCACCGCTAATACTGTGGACACAACGATGGTATTGATTGCGCATTCGTGAATCGCACCATCAATGAAATCCTCTTGTGCTGGTGTTCCATCTGCGCCCGGAGGCAAAATACTTGGGCTCACTGGTTCTAGTAACCCTTCGGCGCAACCACGAACAATGTCTGGCTTGTCGAGAGAAACCAAATCCCAGCGCACGTTGTTCGCTTCCACCTGTGCTTTAATTTCAGCTAATCCGCCGCTGAAATCCTCGGATACGATCTCAACACCTGTTCTTTTAATGAAAGGCTTATGATATGCCTCCACTTGGCTCTTGGTGAATGCACCACCCCAAGATACGACCGTCAATTTGTCTTCAGCATAAGCAGAGGCCCCCAACAGCATTCCTGAAATCAACAGCGCCAATGGTGCTTTGGTCATTCGTGACATGTTTTACTCCTTTTGGTTGTTTTTCTGGAGGCATCCGAGTACGGCTGTTGGACACCATTTTTGTTAAAATTAAGTTAACATTAGCATTTAATATATTTTATACAATATTTAATATTAAATTTTTCAGGCGAATCGTTGTAATGAAAAAGGTGATAGATCAATCGATGTCGGCTTTCCTTCGATAAGCTCTAAAAGGAGATCTGCCGTAATCGCCGCTTGAGTTAATCCAAGGTGTTGGTGGCCAAATGCCAGTAATACATTTCCATCCCAAATGCTATCAATAACCGGTAACGAGTCGACTGTTGAAGGCCGATTACCCATCCACTTTTCTCCTTGCTTGAGTGGATTTAACTCCGATTCAAACATCTCATCACCTAACTGAAAAAGCATTTCTGAACGTTTCATATTGGGTGGTGATTCTACATCGGCATACTCAACAGTGCCTGCCAAGCGTAGCCCGCCAGACATCGGAGTCATGATGAATTTTCTATCGGCAGAGCTAATAGGAAATGGCAGTACATCACGCTTGTCATCCACCATTAGGTGATAACCACGCTCGGCTTGAATAGGCACTTTGACTCCGGTTAGCTGCCATATCAAAGGCTTAGAATGTACACCAGCGGCAACGATGATTCGGTCAAATGAATGTGTTTGAGACTCAACCAACACATCACCATTTTTCTCCAACGCAGATACACCTTTTTGTAAAATCTTACCGCCAAGAGCTTCAAAAGCTTCACTTAGCTCAACACAGATCTGATAAGGGTCTAGCGTATGTCCTGTATCGGGAAAAAAGACGCCGACACGAACCTTATGGCTGAGATCAGGTATCCGCTTTCGAATCGCCTCTTGCGTCCAAACTTGATACGCCACACCGTTTTTGGCCAGTGAGTTAAGCGTACTTTGGTAGTCTTTAAACAGTTTCTCGTTTTCAAAAGTGAGCAATGAACCATTCATTTTTATTAGATGCGCTTTTCCGATTGAATCAAGCACGCCACGCCAACTTGCCACTGACCGCTCGTTAAGAGTTTTAATCGCGTTTTTTGCCTGCTCCGCGGCTGATGGCTTTGTTTGTAATAGAAAACGAATCATCCACCCGATAGTGCTTGGAATATCTTGCCAACGGATCGAAACCGGACTTTTGGGATCTAGCAGCATTTTAGGTAATTGTGGAAGCAGCGCTGGCGTTGCAAGAGGGAAGATTTGCTCAGTCGCGATATGACCTGCATTTCCCTTAGAGCATCCATTCCCCACGCCATTGGGATCAAAAATTGTGACTTGATAACCTTGCTGCTGCAACTTCAATCCAATTGATAAGCCAATAATCCCCGCACCTATCACGGCGATCCTTTCCTTTTTTGTTTCATCCTTGACCAACATAAATATGCTCCGAGTCACACTTGAAAACGTAGATTGTATACAATATATTTTACATTACGTTAACATCACTATTGTTTAATTCAACCATTTTTTCAGCAAGGAGCGAAAAATGAGACAAGGAACTTTTTTCTGTATTGATGCCCACACCTGCGGCAACCCAGTTAGGCTGGTCGCAGGCGGTGTGCCTCCACTCGAAGGCAATACCATGAGCGAAAAGCGCCAATACTTTCTTGAGCATTATGATTGGATTCGTCAGGCACTCATGTTTGAGCCTCGCGGACACTCGATGATGTCGGGGTCCGTTGTCTTGCCTCCTTGCAGCGATAACGCAGACGCTTCAATTCTGTTTATTGAAACCAGTGGCTGCTTACCAATGTGTGGCCACGGCACCATTGGAACCGTCACTACCGCTATCGAGAATCGCCTTATCACTCCCAAAAAAGAAGGCCGTTTGATACTTGATGTCCCAGCAGGACAAATCGAAGTGCACTACCAAACAAAAGGTGACAAGGTCACGTCAGTGAAGATATTTAACGTACCAGCTTACCTTGCCCACCAAGACGTAACCGTGAGCATAGAGGGCTTAGGTGAGCTCACTGTCGATGTTGCTTATGGCGGAAACTATTACGTAATCGTCGATCCTCAAGAAAACTACGCCGGACTTGAACACTACTCTCCAGATGAAATTTTGATGCTTTCACCAAAAGTTCGCGAAGCGGTATCTCGAGCGGTTGAGTGCGTACATCCAGAAGATCCAACAGTGTGCGGTGTTTCTCACGTGCTATGGACCGGAGAGCCCACTCAAGAAAACGCCACCGCTCGAAATGCTGTGTTTTACGGCGACAAAGCGTTGGATCGTTCGCCATGTGGTACGGGAACAAGTGCACGTATGGCGCAATGGCATGCAAGAGGCAAGCTCAATCAAGGGGAAGACTTTGTTCACGAAAGTATCATCGGCAGCCTATTTCAAGGACGTATAGAAGGCATTACCGAAGTGAATGGCAAAGCCGCTATTTTGCCAAGTATTGAAGGATGGGCACAAGTATACGGTCACAACACAATATGGGTAGACGATGAAGACCCATATGCGTACGGATTTGAAGTGAAGTAATAAGGATAGTAAGGAAGAATGATGAACCCACAAGAACCAACCACTTTTTACGCAGTCAACGCCTTTACTGGTGAGCCTCTACCTATTGCGTTTCCGGTACATGGAGAGCAAGAAGTTAATCAAGCCGCCTCAGCCGCCCAAAACGTTGCGCGTGAGTTTCGCCAACTAAGCAATGCAAAGCGAGCGAGCTTACTTTGCTCTATCGCCTCTGAATTGGAAGTGAAGAGTGAAGAAATCGTTGCTCGTGCTCATTTAGAAACTGCCCTTCCCGAAGCACGTTTAAGCGGTGAAATAGGACGTACAGCGAGCCAATTAAGACTATTTGCCGAGGTTGTGAGCTCGGGTAATCACCATCAAGCAATTTTCGATACGCCAAACCCAGACCGTCAACCACTGCCGAAACCAGATATTCGTCGTCAGCAAATCGCAATTGGCCCTGTCGCCGTGTTTGGTGCGTCTAATTTTCCGCTCGCATTTTCTACGGCAGGTGGTGATACGGCTTCGGCACTGGCAGCTGGCTGTCCTGTGATTGTAAAAGGCCATACCGCCCACCCTGGCACCAGTCAACTTGTTGCAGAGTGTATTGAGGCTGCACTTGAGAAAGAGTGCTTACCGCAAGCCATCTTCACGCTATTGCAAGGCAACAAACGCGCACTTGGCCAAGCACTCGTTACCCATCCAAAAATTAAAGGGGTTGGGTTTACAGGTTCCGTCGGTGGTGGCCGTGCGCTGTTCAATCTAGCTCAGCAAAGACCAGAGCCAATCCCCTTCTATGGTGAACTAGGGGCGATTAATCCAACATTTATTCTCCCTTCAGCCATACGAGCAAACGCCTCATTGGCTGAAGAGTTTGTGGCTTCTATGACTTTGGGCTGTGGACAATTTTGTACAAAACCAGGCGTTGTATTTGTCTTGAATAGCCCAGAAACGCAAGCCTTTATCGAAATCGCTCAAGGGTTAATTCGACAACAATCAACGGCCACTTTGCTAACGCAAGGAATCCGAGAAACGTATGAATCCGAAGTGGATAAGCGAGCTTCCGAAACAGGCATTAACGTAACTCGTTCTGAACAAGCAGAAGCGACCAATGTCTCACCAGCACTGTTCGTGACGGACAGTAAAAACTGGCGTGAAAACCCGCAATGGGAGGAAGAAATATTTGGTCCTCAATCGTTAATCGTAATCTGTGAAGATTTCGATGACATGTTGAAACTGAGTGATTCACTGACTGGATCGCTCACCGCAACCCTTCACGCTACCGCTGAAGACGAAGAACAAGCCAAGCAACTGCTTCCAAGTTTGGAAGAAATCGCCGGACGCCTTGTATTCAACGGTTGGCCAACTGGCGTCGAGGTTGGTTACGCTATGGTTCATGGTGGACCATATCCGGCTTCAACCAATTCTGCCTCAACATCTGTCGGTGCGGAGGCTATTCATCGTTGGTTGCGTCCGGTCTCTTATCAAGCTTTGCCAGAATCTTTATTGCCGGATTCATTAAAAGCGTCGAACCCACTGGGTATCCAACGCGCCATAGATGGCAGTGTGTCCCAATAAGCCCACCAAATGGCTCAAAAAGGCATCAACTGATGCCTTTTATTTCACTCTACTTCTCAAAACCTTCTTTCCTAGTTGGTTTGTGCCAGAAAAACAATAAACTACTAAAGTAAAATGGATTGGATACAATATTAATTTCACGGGAGACTTCAATGTCACAGAAACCTGTTTTTAAAACGCGCACTCAGCTCGTTGAGGAAGCAATTCGAACTCAGATCTTGAAGGGCGAGTTAAAAACTGGTCAACCTTTACGTCAAGATGCGTTAGCAAAAGAGTTTAATGTTAGCCGAATTCCTGTGCGTGAAGCGTTAGTTCAATTGGAAGCACAAGGACTCGTTAGCTTTGAACCTCACAAAGGTGCGACGGTCACTGAGCTATCTCCAGAGAAAATCAATGAGCTATTTGAACTGCGCGCTGTCGTGGAATGCCACATTTTAGAGCGCGCGATTCAAAATATGACAGACGCTGACCTTGAACGCGCGCGCGAAGTTCGCGAACGTTTCGAGTCAGTAGTGAACAGTGGCGACGAAGTAGAAGAATGGAGCAACTACAACTACGAGTTCCACAAAGCCCTATATGCGCCAGCCAACATGCCTGAAACTATGGACGTCATTTACAACCTGAACACAAAGTGTGACCGATACATACGCATGCAGCTATTGTTTACTACAGGCATTAAAAAGGCAGAAGAAGAGCACTTAAGCTTGTTTGAAATGTGCCAAAATCGCGATATCGAAGGCGCCAAGTACCTACTGAAAAAGCACATTCTAGAAGCAGGCACAGCGATTCGAAACCTGCTGCTTGAAAGGCAAAATATCAGCCAGTAAACGGAATAACGAATAAGGTGATATTCAAGGATGAATGTTGGACCAAAGTTTTTACTTGCAGCGCTACGACAAAAGATTAAAGAAGAAGGGCTTTGCTACAATTCCTTGTCAGAGAAAAGTGGCATCCCTTTATCTAGTATTAAACGCCACCTACATAATCCAGCTTTAGGTTTGGATAAAGTACTTATTTATCTGAACTACCTGAATACCGATCTCATCGAACTCGCAACCTTAGCCAACGAGCTTCAGCACCAAAACGAGCAAATGCTAACAGATGAAGAGAGCGCCCTTTTCGTTGAGCATCCTTATTTACTTGATTTTATTTATATGCTGACTTCTCGTGATATTAAACCGCAAGAGATAGCCCAAACTTACGGACTTTCTGATACAAGCTTACGATTCTATTTGCGTATCGCGGAAATTCTAGGATATGTCGAAAACTTCGGAGACGGCTTGTTTTACCGTTCTGGTCGTCGATTTATTATGGAAGAAGGTACGGCATTAGACACCTTATTCAAAGAGCGATTTCAACAAGATTCGCTTTCTCATGATATCAACCCAGGCGTATGTATAGGTCGCATTAGGCTCACCGAAGAGCAGAAAGTGCAAATAGAGGACGAGCTTTGTAATAAATTAGCGAAACTTAACGCAGTTAACACTTCCAACAATGAAGGTGAACTAACAAATATATTAATGCGCTGCACTCCCGGTGCTCAGATATTTTTCGCTGATGATTTACCTAACATTGACGGAAGCTTATTAAAGCACGTCGCTCAACTCACTAAATTAAGTTAAAGCATCAGATAAATAAATCAAACACCCCCGAGATAACATCATATATCCCTACCAAACTATTGATTCAAAGCGTTTCCTGAATCTAATTCTGATTTTTTATTTAGCAAGCGTCGCTTAGTCAACTAAGAACTTGTCTTAATTTCACACTTATTAATTGTCTTGTTAGCTCTTTTGAAATAGACAGAAAACTTAAGTAATGACTAATTTAGCTTAAGTATAAAAGACAACTTTTTTACGTTATTTACCTCACACTATTTAACTATAAATTTGCAGACGAACAAATTAAATTAATACATTCACCTAGCTAATAAAAACAAAAGCAAAACACATAATTATAATTCTATTATTTATAAGGACATAGAAAAGTGAAATTTAAGTATTCTTTAGCAACGGCAGTCACTCTCGCATTATTACAAGGCTGTGGCGGTGGTGGCGGTGATAGCTCATCACCTACTCCGTCCACTAGCAGTGCAAACGGTCCAACGTGGAAAGTTCATGATTTTAGCCAACCGTCGAAAACGTTTATCAACCAATGTGAAACGCCCCGCGTCGGACTGGACCCATATGACAACTATGCCGCCTATCCAGATAAATTGGGCTCTGCATTACACGAAAAACTCTTTTTAAGAGCTTTTACTAACGAAACGTATCTATGGTATGACGAGGTTCCTGATAATAATCCAGCAAACTACAAAACTGTTACTGATTACTTCAATACGCTGGTCACCTCTGCTACTACCGCGACGGGTAAACCAAAAGATCGCTTCCATTTTACCGTCCCTTATGAGGATGATATGAAATCATCGCAATCCGGTTTAGTTGCTGGATTTGGTTTTAACTGGGCATTCCTACGTGGCGTACAACCTCGAGACGTTCGTATTTCCTACACTGAAGAAGCCTCGCCAGCTGATAGAAGCGGCATTGCTCGTGGTGATAAGCTTCTGAAAATCAATAATATTGATGTGGTTAACACCGGTAGTCAGTCCGACATTGATTTTATTAATAAAACGCTCTTTAACCCTGACATCAATCAAGATTACACCTTCACATTTGAGAGTGTTGGCGGTCTAGAGAAAACCGTGACGCTTACCGCCTCTGATGTCATGACCTCTCCAGTTAAAAATGCCAAAGTGATTACACAAAATGGTATGCGGATCGGCTATCTGCAATACAACTCCTTTGAACCAAGCGCTCAAGCCCCGCTTATTGAGGCGTTCAGTACGCTCTCAGCAGAGAATGTTGACGAGATCGTCGTTGATTTACGTTACAACGGCGGTGGCTTAGTCCTTCAGTCCTCGCAAGTAGGCTACATGCTAAGCGGTGCTGGTCAGAACCGAGTCTTCAGTGAGTTGATTCATAATGACAAAGTGATGCGTACCATTAAAGATGGGGATAACATCTATCGCTTTACGAATCTAGCAATAGACTGGGCAGCACAGAAATATTCGGACCAAGTGCTTCCGACACTGAACAAAAAGCGCGTATATGTACTGACTTCAGGAGGCACGGCTTCCTCAAGTGAACTGTTGATCAACGCTTTGCGCGGCATTGATGTGGAGGTTATCCAAATAGGCTCAACAACCACAGGTAAACCGTATGGGTTCTCACCAGAACAAAACTGCGGCACTATGTACTACACTATTCAGTTCAAGTCGGCGAACGAGAAAAAATTTGGCGACTTCGCTGATGGTTTTATTCCTACTCCAAAGAGCCAAATCAATACCGAGCTAGGCTTAAACAATAGAGTGGAAGGTTGCTGGGTCAATGACGACCTAACAAAACCATTAGGCGATCCGTCTGAAGGTATGCTTTCTGCGGCGCTAAACTACATGGAAACTGGAACCTGTCCGCCAGTATCCCCTTCAAGTTTCAACGCCATGCCGCGTAACATTTCATCTCCGGAGTTAAGCGATCTTCGCTCTCCGCTACGAACAGAGGCAATTCATGTTGAGATCAACTAACTTTTTACGAATGCTGATTCGGGTTGCGCTTTTCTTAGGCACTTCGATTTCTTTGATAGGATGCCAAGCTATGTCACAAGAACCCGTTGAAGCATTGAGTAAAAAGAACTCTCCGGAAACAGTCATAGAGATTCAAAACGCGATCGCAGAAATCCAAGGGACACCAGCACCTAGAGTCGCAAATAACGTATTTGAATCCTCACCGCATTTGTTGATTGAAAAAGGACGAGTAAAAGGGAACAACAATCAACTGTTGGATGGCAGCTATACGGTTCTTCCAGACCAATATACGTTGCAGATAAGAGGTGAAACCTGTGGCTTGTACTATGCCAAAACAGATACTTTTGTCTCTCTCAGTTCACTAGATTGTGAGCCCATCATTAAGTTTTAGATCTCCCAAAATAGAAGCCCGCTGATATCAGCGGGCTTCCTACTTTATTGTTCAGTGTGAAACGGTCAACGTTACTTTAGTTCAATCCATGCTTTGCGCTGTTGCTTATCCATGTATGACCAAGCTACAAAGCGGCTCACTTTCTGCCCTTGACTCATTTCAACCACACGAATGGCTTTCACACCCAATTTTTCAAGCTGCTTGCGCATCGGGCGAACGTTGTCTTTTTTGGATATAAGTGTTGTAAACCACAAGACCTGTGCGGCAAAAGCTTGGCTTTCATTCGCCATTTTTCGGATAAACGCCGCTTCTCCGCCTTCACACCACAATTCAGCGTTTTGACCGCCAAAATTCAACGCAGGCTTACTTGTCTTTACTGGTGCGGTTTGAGGTTTTAGCCCTTTCTTGCGCTGGTTTGCTTTTAGATTATCGATTTTACGCTGGCTGCCCATAGCGGCATCTTCCGCCGAACGGTGGAATGGCGGATTACATGTCGTCACATCATAACGATCATTCGGTTGAATGATACCTCGATAAATATTGGCATCATTGTATTGCTGTACCAGTGCAATTTTTCCCTTCAAAACACGATTGTGCTCTACGATCGTTTGAGCCGATTGGATGGATTTTGGATCGACATCGCTGCCCGTATAGTGCCAACCGTATTTTGTTACACCAACAATCGGATAAATACAGTTTGCTCCCACGCCAATGTCCAACGCTTTCACTTTTTGGTGCGCGTACTGACCTTTTACTTCACCATCAAGAAGTTCTGCCACTCGGTGAATGTAATCAGCGCGGCCCGGAATCGGTGGGCAAAGGTAGGTGTCGGGAATGCCCCAGAACTCGATACCATAATACGCAGCAAGCAATGCTTTATTGAGAATTTTAACAGCGTTAGGATCAGAGAAGTTTATGGAGTCTTCCCCTTTCGGATTTTTGATAACGAATGGCTTTAACTGTGGTTCACTTTCCACGAGTTTTTTAAAATCGTAACGACCTCGATGAACATTACGCTCATGCAAACCATTCTTCGCTATTTTTATGAACTCGACTTCGCTCTTTCCTGCAGGCTGCGAGGATTTGCGCGCAACTTTGTCTTTAACACGCTTCGGCTTGGCTTTATTCGCGTCTTTATTCTGAGCCGCCTTTGAAGTCTTTGGCTTTGCTTGCTTCGCGTTGTGATTATTGTTCTTCATTCAAATTCGCTTTTAAATCGAGGTAAATCATAAACAAACGAGCATCAAATTCGAGTTGGTGATACTCAGGCTCCATATAGCAACATAGCTGATAGAACGCCTTGTCGTGGTTTTTCTCACGAGTATGCGCCAACTCATGTACCACCAGCATTCTTAATAGTGGCTCGGGCGCATCCTTAAATACATTGGCAATGCGAATCTCGTTTTTCGACTTCAGCTTACCGCCATGGTTTCTACTGATTACACTGTACAAACCAAGCGCGTTGTTTACCGCGTGAATTTTCTTATCGTAGACGACTTTACTGATTGGCGCGGCTTTCTTCATGTAGCGGTTTTTGATTGCCATGGCGTACTCATAGAGCGCCCTTTCGCTTTTGATTTGGTGCCTGTCCGGATAACGCTTCTCGAACCAAGGAACAAACTTGCCACTCGCTATCAATGAGCTCACCTGCTCTACGATGTTTTGTGGGTAGCCTTGAATGTATCGAAGTGACGGATGCATAGAATTAACGTCTGTTATGACAAAATAAAGGCGCTCAATATACCTGAGATAAAGGACAGTTTCACCTTAGCTTTCGCCTTTCATTTATTGTGAAAGGCCGTTAAACTTCGCCTCCCAATGATAATGGAGAGAAACTCAATGAAACGTGTCGTCCTTTACGTCAAAGACAAATGCCCTCACTGCAAAGATGCTCAACGTTATCTGGATTCGAAAAATATTAACTATCGTTTGTGCAATGCTAAGATGCAACGCGGTCGCAAAGAACTTGATGCGCTTGGTGCTCGTTCAGTGCCAGTTTTAAAAATTGGTGATCGGGTAATGATTGGCTGGAACCCAAAGAACTTCGAGAAGATGTACAAAGGCGACTAGTGCTCGGACGATGAATCTGCGCTGCGTTTAAACGTAGCGCTTGATAAAGTCGATAAACGTTCGATCTGCTATTGATAAATACCCCTGCTTGCGCCAAGCAAGTGCCAGATCCAGCGTCACTGGTGGTTCAAACGGTAAGCCAACAACGCCCGACTCATGTTGAGTCACCAATTCCAGTAACGCGGTAATCGCAAACTCTTGTTTTACAATACTCAAAATCAAAGGCAGTAAGTTGGTCTCGAATGATGACTTCATGGTAAACCCATGCTCCTCACTCACCTGATCCAAAAATTCGCGGTGAAAATAGCCATGCTGAAACATAACCAAATCGTGTTCAAAGAACTCATCAAAAGTAAGAGCGTGTCGCTGGGCTAACTCATGCTCAGGTGAAACAACTGCGACCATTTGGCTAGTAAACAAATGGTCAGTTTCTAGATCATCAGGCACATTATCACAACTGATCACACCAATATCGAGTTGACCATTGAGCAGCATACGACGAATCGATTGAGTTCCAGCTTCGACCAAGGTCAATTTTAACTCAGGGAATTGGCTTTTAAACGCCATCACAATTCGTGGAAAGAAATAACTGCCCATCATTGATGGCGTCCCTAGTCTTACTTCGCCTTTCGCTAAACCTTTCAACTCATCAATCGCGAGCTGCGCGTCGTGCAACTGTTGAATCACCCGCTTAGCATGTACAAATAACGTTTCGCCCTCTTTCGTTAAGCTGATTTTTTTATCATCACGGCGAAATAGGGTAACGCCCAAAGACTGCTCAAACTTTTTGATAGAAATGCTTAATGCGGGCTGGGCAATATGCAGGGCTTTCGCCGCATGGGTAATGTTTCCGTGTTCAGCGACCGCCAGAAAATGTTTAAGTTGTTTCGATTCCATTAGATCAAAAATATATGGTGTCCATATTTTTAATATATTTTTTTAATTTATAACGAACTGATAGATTGATCACAGTCTCTCCATTTGCTCACATTAGGCAGGATTCATGGTCAGTTTTGGCACACCGGAATACAAACGCATTACGCTCTCGCTAGCGCTTGGTTCCTTCTTGGTTTTTTCAAATTTATACCTACTACAGCCAATGCTGCCCACTTTTGCTCAAATTTTCACGATCTCAGAAACGCAAGTGAACTGGTTATTTGCGGCCTCAACACTCGCTCTCTCTTTTAGCCTCGTTCCAATGGCTGTGTTGTCAGAATCAGTGGGAAGAAAGCCAGTCATGATGGCTGGTCTGTTTTCGATTCCTACCCTTTCCGCTTTGATGCTATTTGGTGACTCATTTCTGTTTTTGGTGGTATGTCGAGCACTGATCGGTGTCGCGCTCGCAGCTTTTGCTGCAGTCGCCGTGGCTTACATGGCAGAAGAGCTCGACAAGCACGCTTTCTCGATGGCAATTGGAACGTACATTGCGGCTAACTCATTAGGCGGTATTGCAGGGCGTATTAGCGGCGGCTTATTGGCGGACAATTTCAGTGTTGATGTCGCCATTGAAGTTATGATGGTGTTCACTCTTCTTGGTGTCATTGGCGTTCACTATTTATTGCCAACACAGCGCAACTTCACCCCGTCATCAAGCAGCTTGCGCCATCAAAATCGTGCGCTTATTGGTCATTTTAAAAACCAACGCGTGTGGTTCGCAATGCTGATAGGAGGACTCAACTTTGCTTTGTTCGTCAACCTTTACTCCGTCATGGGTTTCCGTCTGGTGAGTGAACCTCACAATGTGCCCGTCGGGTTGGCCTCACTGATCTTTATTTGTTACTTGGGAGGGACTTTCTCCTCTCGTTGCGCAGGCCAATGGAGTAAACGTTATTCATCAATCCTCGGTATGTTCTTAGGCGCGATAGTGAGCATGGCGGGGATGTGGATTGCGGCGGTTGAAAGCTTGACTGCAATGCTATTTGGGTTGTTGCTGATAAGTTTTGGTGCCTTCTTTACTCATACCCTCGCCTACGGTTGGGTCGGTCAGAACGCCACTCGCGCCAAAGCCACCGCGACAGCGCTCTACTTAGTACACTACTACGTAGGCGGTAGCTTAGGAGGATTCTTACTTCTTTATTGTTGGCAACATGGTGGTTGGTCGAGTGTTCTTATGGGAGGAAGCGCAGTCTACCTAGCGATGTTTGCTGCAATTGCGTATTTGAAACACATTGCCGAAAGAAAGCATACTGACCAAACACCTGACGCTGCGAGTTTAAAGAGTAGCTAAGGTACGCTCATTTGCGTAATACCTCTCTGGTTACTTGGATAACCAACTCTGCTATGCTTGCGCTACTTTAATAAAAACCAGAAAGTCGTATGTCAACGCGTTCAACACAAAACACAGATATCGAAGCGATCACTCAACAGGTCGATCAATGGCTCAACGATGTAGTAATCGGTCTCAACCTTTGTCCATTTGCTGCCAAGCCGCAACGTAATAAACAAATCAAAATCTTTGTTAGTGAAGCGACTCAAGAAGAAGCGCTTCTAGAAGATATTTTATTGCAGCTGATTGAGCTGAGTAACACAGAACCCGAACAACTTGAGACCACGTTGGTTGTGGTTCCCAACATGCTACAAGATTTCTGGGACTACAACTTTTGCATAGATTGGGTTGAAGGATTAATTAAGCAGCAAAACTGGGAAGGTGTTTTCCAAGTAGCGACTTTCCATCCTGATTACTGTTTTGGCGGCGCAAGGCCTGAAGACGACGAAAACCTAACCAATCGTTCTCCTTACCCGATCTTCCATTTGATTCGCGAAGAGAGTATGGAAAAGGTACTAAAACACTATCCTGATCCTGAATCCATTCCCGATACGAACATCGCTCGTGTTTCCGCCCTTTCAGAGGAAGAACGTAAAAAGCTGTTCCCTTACCTATTTCGTTAAGCACCACCATTCCCAAAGGCAGATTTATCACCAGTTAGATGCAATGCCCTTGGGGTTCAAAGTGCGGTTTGGTATCATTGCCGCTTCAATCGATTCAATGGAAATTAGAATGCAACTGTCAAAGCTAACCCAAGAGATTTTTGATCACTTATACCGTGATATCACCGAGTTCCGTAGTACGTTCGACTTACCAGTCGCAGACGCTGCAAGCCTTGATACGCAAGCAGACACACTACACACCTCTTTGGCGATCGAAGAGCTAACAGAGCTAGCAGAAGCAGATTGTAAAACTGAGCAAGCAGATGCCATCGTAGACAGCGTGTATGTATTAATGGGCCGTCTCGTTCATCTTGGCCACAGCAAAATAGAAGACAACCTGGCGATCAGCTACTTAATTGATCTTCTATTAAACGTTGCGGTAAACCGTGGTATCGAATTTATTCCTTGCTGGGATGAAGTACATTCAAGCAACATGAGCAAAGTATGCCGTAACGAGCAAGAGTACTCAGAAACAGAAGCATTCTACGCGGAACAAGGTATCAAGTTGATGGCGGTGCAGAAAGGTGAGTACATCATCGCGAAATGCGCCGAAGATTTCGTATCGGAAGGTAAAACCATTCGTAAAGGCAAAGTACTCAAATCTGTTTACTACCGCCCTGCAGATCTAAAACCGTTAACTCAATAAGCGTTGAGTTTGGCTATCTCGATTAAAAAAAAACGACCTCAAGTAGGTCGTTTTTTATTGTCCCTAAACATTAATCAAAGATTAAATAAGGTTGCTCATCTACGATGACCTTTTTGACTTGAGTATTGAACACTTCCCCGAGAGCTTCTTCCGTTAGCACAGTATCGGCACTTCCTGATGAGTGCAGCACACCGTTGTTAAGCAGCAATACTTTATCTGCGTGCTTTAATGTTCGATTGAGATCGTGATTAGCAACCAATACTCCAATTCCCTGCGCCGCCATAGCGTTAATCAATTGATAGAGCAGACCCTCTTGCGCAATATCTAACGGTGCTGCTGGCTCATCCAAAATTAAAAACTGCGAAAAAGGATTAATGGTACGCCACACCTGCAAACATACACCTGCTAATCGGACACGCTGCCACTCACCACCGGATAATGTTTGAATACTGCGATGAAGCTTATCTTGCAGTTGTACCAGCTCCACCACCATATTGACAGCATCACGCACTTTGATATCCGCAATCTCAGCACCACTTGGCAGAGATAAAGCGAGATACTGAAACACATCAACATTAAACGCTGGGCGCGATTGCTGACACAAATAACCTCGAACATGAGCTTGCTCTGACAACGGTAAAGTAAGCAAGTTTTTGTTGCCAACGTACACTTCACCACTCATACCGTCTCGGTGACTTAACGTACCAGAAATCGCAGCCAATAAAGTACTCTTACCGGAACCATTAGGCCCAACGATATGTACGATTTCGCCAGCTTTGCATTCAAAAGAAAGAGGCAATAATCGACTACCAACCGACATATGTTTAACGTGCATCATGACTCTTCACCAGCATCCAGATGAAAATAGGTGCGCCAATCGATGTTGTCATGACACCTAGAGGTAACTCTGCGGAGTCCAATAACAGTCTTGCGCCGATGTCAGCAAATACAAGCAACGCAGCACCAGATATTGCAGAAAGTGGCAATAAATAACGGTTTTCCGTACCAAAAGCCAAACGCAACAAGTGCGGCACCACCAAACCAACAAAACTGATGATGCCACCCAAAGCGACTGAACTACCCACCAAAACAGAAATGGCGAGGATCAGTTTCCAACGCATTTGATGCACGTCGACACCCAATTGGGTCGCATGAATCTCACCCAGCATCAATTTATCAAGCGACTTGCCTTTACAACATAACCAGATAAGCACCGGTAACATCACCAAAGTAACGGTATGTTGATACCAACTTGCACCGCCAATACTGCCCATTAACCAATACATCAGTTGGCGTAAACTGAGATCATCACTAAAGTAAAATGCCCACGTCACAATCGCGCTCGATAAAATACCCAATGCGACCCCAACCAAAAGCAATCGAGCCGTCGTCAGGTGCATTGCCCTTGCTATCGCCACCAAAACAAACGTGAATAACATCGAGCCTGCAATCGCTGCCAACATAAAAACAATCGGGGTAGGAAGAACAGGTGACGCGAACATGATTAAGACCATTGCTAAGCTTGCACCACCAGATATACCAAGCACGCCAGGTTCAGCCAACACGTTCCCAAGCAACACTTGTAACGTCGCGCCAGATACCGCTAACGCAGCACCAATAATTGCCGCAGACACTAACCTCGGTAAACGCAAGTCCACCAATAACTTCTGTTCAAATGCAGATAAGGATTGAAAAGGAGAAAGGAAAATTTCTCCGACCATCAAGTGGATGGCAGAGAGTACAGCGAGCACGATCGACATAACCATCAGGTTACGTTGCCAGCGTCGTTCCTTGTTCAGGATAAGTTGTTGAAAATCCATAGCGGCCGATAAAAACAAACGAGGCTTAACCTTACAGTTAAGCCTCGGTAAATTGCAATTAACTTCTCAAAGCAATGTTGGATTAATCGTAAACCAACTCACCCTCTTCAAAACGGGTTTTCACTTCACAAACCATCAGAGCTGCACGTTGACCTATTGCGACGTGGCGGTTCGGGAAGACAATCGCTTCGTTTTCATTCTTCGCCATTAATGGTTTGTCGCCATCATGACCAAACACTTCGCCGTGAACAAATGAGGTGAAGTTTTCAACATTGTCGTCGAACATAAAGTCAAAGTCTTCGTTCAAACGAACGATTGTGCGACTTACGCGATACTTAATGCATGGTTTTGGTAGGTGTTCTGGCTTCGTTTCCGCAATCAAATTACGTAAAGACAAATCAAACGCGGTCAGTTTATCGAGGTCATTTTCACCGATACGAGCCACACGGCCAAGCTCCATTGTGAGAGCCTGCGCACCAAAGTTCTCGGCACTGTACCAGCTAAACGTGCTCGATGGTGAGTTTGACAGGAGCACTGCTTCAATGTGTGCACTGTCCAAGAAATCGATCAATGCTTTGCTGCGCACAGGATGACGAGTCTTAGGACTTACTGCAAACGTATAGTGCTTCGAGCCTCTAATCGCGCAGTGTAAATCAAGGTGCCAGCGTGTTGTCGGGTCGGTATCCTGATAAAAATCTCGAACAAGCAGCTTAAGTGTATCGGCGATAACAAGCTCTTTTGTCTGTTTGTGTTCTTTTTCGTCAAACAGACGGTTGAGGTTTTCTTCGAGGAATCGCGTGTGCGCCAGAGTGGATTCTGGGTGAGCGATAATGAACAGACAACGGGTATCGACCGTCTGGAACCCAGATTCTATGTCTTGAATAATGGAATCCACCAGCTCCATCGGTGCGGTTTCATCTCCGTGAACCCCACAAGAGATGATGATGTTCTTCGTATCCTGAGTATAATTCGCAGGGATTACTTCTAATACACCACGCTGATAGAGTTTAAGTTTTACACCGCTAGAAAGCACCTGCTCCGCTGGTGCAACATCAATATGAACATCTAACGTGTCAGTTAAAAACGATTGGCGAAAGAGAGACTTCGTCATGCGTTACTCCTTAATAGCACGGCGGATATGTTAATAAATTGTACAAAGGATTTTTGTTGCTGCGATCTCACTTATGAGTAGAAATCACTATTTCCCTCGAAAATCCGATGCCTTTTCGCGCCAGGCACTCAAATCAAGCATTGAGGCGTTTAATTTTCAAACAATTACAAAGTGTTAGGGCTGTGAACTTTACCACAGCCCTGATTAAGATCATTATGATTTGATCAAATTTTTGTAGCTATAAAGCAGATTATGCATCAACACTGCGAAAAACTTAGCCGCGCTGTGCGAGCAAACGCTCAAACTCATCGACTTTTTCACGCACTAGCTCAACACTCTGCTGCCAAAACGTTGGCTGGGTTAAATCCATCGACAGATGCTTTTCGACGACATCTTCCGCCATCATGCAGCCTGTATCGCGCAGCAAATTGATGTAATCGGTGTAAAACGCTTCGCCTTTGGTTTCTCGCTGTGCATAGATACCCTTGCTAAACAAGAAGCCAAATAGGTATGGGTAGTTATAAAAGCTCACGCTATCAATAGAAAAGTGCAGCTTGCTTGCCCAGAAGTACGGATCCGGTTCGCTCATTACGTCGCCATACCATTCTTTCCAAGTTTCTGACATCAACTCACAGAAATCATCTGCGGTTAACTCTCCATCCTGGCGGCGTTCATAAAACGATTTTTCAAACTCGTAGCGAACCGGAATGTTGATCATTAAAGCTAGCGCAGATGACAACTCTTCCCACAACATCTCGAGCTTTTCATCAACGCTCTCAGCTTTCGAAATCAAATGATCACGAACGATGTTTTCTGCAAAGATAGAGGCGGTTTCTGCTAACGTCATTGGGTAGTAAGTTTGGCAAAGTGGCAAATCACGAATAACCCAGTTATGGAACGCATGGCCAAGTTCATGTGCCAGAGTCATAAGGTCTGAACGGCTGCCACTCCAAGTCATAAACACAAGTGGTGTTCGCGTTGCTGGCAGTTTGGTGCAGTATGCGCCAAGACGCTTGTTAGCATTTGGCGCGGCATCAATCCAACCATTTTGTACCATCAAACGGACAAACTCCGACATCTCAGGGTTTACTGTTTCAAATGCTTCACAAATAACATCAATCGCTTCATCAAAGTCGTAAACCTTCGCTTCACCGCTCAAAGCAGGCATAGCCGCCAGATGATTCCAAGGTTTCATCTCATCCAGACCATGTACTTGCGCCATCAATAAACCTGCTTTCTGACCAATAGCTCGACTGTCTTTGGCGACTGTCATCATCGCATTTAAAGTTTCAGCTTGGATTCGGCTACCATGCAAACTCGGCTCTAGGAAGTGAACTTCACGCTTCGTAGAACGCTTTTTGTTTTCAGTTAAGCGCCATCCTGCTAACGCATTCAAAATCGCAGCGAATGATTCTTGGTGCGTTTGCATTGCATCTTGTACGCCTCGCCACGCGGCTTCTTGACGCTCGAATTCAGAACCATAAAGAATGCTTGCCGCTTGAGAAAACCCAAGCTCTTCACTATTACCATCTGTGTACTCAAGCTTCACTTTCAATGAGCCAGTCAGGTTATCGTATAGGTTACCCCAAGCCGATTTGCCATCCACACTCATCGCAGCCAGTAACTGTTCTTCTGCGTTGCTAAGACGAGTATCCGCCAACTTTCTAGAATTCAAGATAGAAAAAGCTTGCCCACTGATATCAGGATTCTCATGGTCTAACACGCGCAAGATAAACTCTTCGTCGGCATGAGTTAATGTCAAATCAAAGGGACTGAACGCTTGGGAAAGCTCCGAAAAGATGCGGGTCATTTTACCAAGTAACGATTTCGCTTCGGCGTTTGTTGCATCAACAGAAGCATAACAACTCGCAAAATTTGCAACTGTGCCCGCTAAACGACTCGCGGCTTCATTGGTTAAAATCGCATTTTGCATGATCTCTACGTTGCCACAATCTGCTGATTGTTTATTCAAAAGATCAATACATTGTTCCACAAGAGCAATATCGTCTTGAATTCGTGGGTCAGAAAGGTCGTTATAAACGATGGACAAATCCCAACTCGGCGTTGTCATTTCTATATTTCCTTTTTATGTAACTGAGTCAATTTTCGCTTCCTGCACCTAGCAGATGGGCTTCCACTGACATCTTCCGTGACTATGCCCGTAAGCAATATCGTTCTGGGCATTTTAATATTTATAAATTAACGAGTTAAAAGAGGTACGCCAATCGAACGCACCGAGGCGTAAATTTGCTCATCTATAGTAATTGTTATATGCGTGACAGAAGCGTTTCCTATCGACAACGTCGAATACCACTTTGGGTTACGCCAATCTAACTCCAATACATGAGCAAGAACCATACGAATGACGCCACCATGCGTGACGATAAGTAGATTGTCATTGATATCGTTGATGATTTGAGACCAAACGCGACATATGCGCTCAGAAAATGTGCTTAAGCTCTCAGCATTCGGCAACGTATGTTGTGCTGGCGATTGCCAAAAAGCATCTAGCTTTTTCCACTGCTCAGTGAGCATATCAAAAGGCATACCATCAAAATCACCAAATGCCATCTCTTGTAAAGACTCATCCGTCATTACTGGTAATAATTGCTGTTCAGCAATGATGTTTGCCAGTTCTTGACAGCGTGAAAGCGGAGAAGAAATTATTCCTCCCACACCTCGTCCACTCTCGGCCCAAGCCCGAGCAATACTCTCTTGATCAGCAGGCGTAACTTTTACATCTGTTTGGCCATGGAGTCCTGGTGGAGCGTCTACTTTTCCATGACGCACAAGATAGATATTGAGTGTTTTCATTTTGTTCCATCCTACTCTTTAAGAACCAACGGCAAACCAGCAGCAACAAAGGTAACGCGATGGCAAACACTGGCTAGTTTTTGATTCATCCGTCCTGCATTATCCACAAAATAACGACTAACCGCCCCCAAAGGTACAATGCCCATTCCAACCTCGTTAGAGACGAATATTAACGTCGCATCTGAGCCACGCACCACCTGTATAAGCTTTTCAATTTCTGCTTCTAGCTTCTCATTGGAACATTCATCACCTAACTCAAATATCCAATTGTTGAGCCACAAGGTTAAACAATCGACCAATACAACATCGGTGGTAGCGAAATTTGTCAGTAACTCAGATAAATGAAGCTGGCATTCATGCTCTTGCCACTCGCCCCCGCGTTGCTTTTGATGATGCGCTATTCGCTCTCGCATTTCTTGGTCAAATGGCAGCGCGGTTGCAACATAGTGTAATGCTCGCTGAGAAGCGACCGATAATTGCTTAGCTGTTTTTTCTGCCAAATGCGACTTCCCAGAGCGCGCGCCACCGAGTATCAATTGCTTCATGAGGAGTGATACAACCCAATCATAGTGAGATAAACAAGCAGTTCCGATAGCTGCTGCGCTGCGCCAAGGCAATCCCCCGTAAAGCCGCCAATTCGCTTGGTTAACCAACGTTTGAACATCAAACGAAATACCACGAGAACAAGCGATATCAAGATCGCATCCGCGAAACCAAGCACAAGCAATGTTACGCCACCAGTAAACAACAAAATGGAGACTTCTAGAGAAGACTGGCGACTTGCTAGCGGTTTACTTTTCGACGTATCACTGTCACTGACATAAGGCATGTCATAAATAAGCGTCGCTGCTAGTGCTCGGCTTGCGGTGTAAGCGACGACAATGACCAACCAAAAGTGCGGCAAGTTAGCCAGTTCACTCCAAAAAACATACTTAGCCAATAACGCCATAATGAGAGTGGCGGCACCATAAGTGCCAATACGACTGTCTTTCATAATAGAGAGGCGTCGCTCTACGGTCATGCCACCGCCAATGCCATCCGCCATATCGGTCAAGCCGTCTTCGTGAAAAGCCCCAGTTAACAATAAGCTAAACACCATCGTTAATACTATGGCAACCGACTCTGGGAAAAAAATTGAGGTGAGCGAGAATACCAAAGCGCAAAGTGCTCCAAGCACGAGACCAACTAACGCAAAGTAACGGCCTGCCTGATTCATGCGTTCTTCACTGTAAGGCAACGCTTGGGGCACGGGTAAGCGGCTAAAAAAACTGGTAGCTAATAGAAATAACTCCCACTGGTATCTTAACGATGACGGCGTGACTTTCTCAGAATTATCAGGGACTGACACTATACTGTAACTCCTGCACTCTCGAAGCTCGCCATTTTGTTGTAAAACTGAGCGGCAGCTTTTAACAAGGGTAAGGCAAGAGCGGCTCCTGTTCCCTCCCCTAGCCGTAAACCAAGGTCGAGCAGAGGTTCTGCTTTAAGATGTTCCAATACAAATTTATGTCCATTTTCTTCAGAGCGATGGGCAAACAACATGTATTCACGCGTTTCTTCATCTAGCAACGTCGCAATATAAGCCGCTACCGATACGATAAACCCATCCACTAAAACTGGAGTTTTAAGCCGCTTGGCTTCTAAAAAAGCGCCCACCATTTGTACGATTTCAAAACCTCCAACCTGTGCAAGAATCGCTTTAGTATCAAGACCTCGACATCGGTTTACCCCCTGTGCTACCAATTTATATTTGCGGCTCAACTGCTGTTGATTGATTCCAGTGCCAACGCCAACACAATAATCAATATCTAATGAGCTCAGCGCCGATAACAGTGCTGAGGCCGAACTGGTATTACCGATGCCCATCTCACCGAACATCAAGAGGTTTGAACCATGCAAAATGGTTTGCTCAGCAATCTTCGCACCATATTCTAAACCTAGCGCCACTTGTTCTGGGGACATCGCGGATTGTTTAGAAAAATTAGCCGTACCGTTACCCAACCGTTGTTCAACCAAGTTGGGATGGGATTTAAATTCTGGAACAAGCACATCAATAGGAGCCAACATGCCGCAATCTATTACTTTGAGTTGAATGCCATTGATGTCGCAAAAACAGTTGATGGCTGCGCCGCCAGCGAGAAAGTTAGCCACCATTTGCTGAGTGACTTCGCTTGGCGCAATGCTCACACCCTCCTCTGCAACGCCGTGATCTCCAGCAAATACCAGCATGCTTGGTTTGCAGATAGCGATGGAATCAACTGGCTGAGGTTTATTCTGACTTTGAATAAGAGCTAACTGCAGTGCCACCTTTTCCAATAAGCCTAAAGAACCGACGGGTTTGGTTTTGTTATCTATGCGTGCTTGTATCTCCGCAGCAAAAGAGTCATCCATTTTTTACGTTCCTTTGATGTTATCTGGGTGAGAGGTGTTCTGTTGTTCAAGAGGTCTTGTTCAGCGACAGTTTTTGCGCGCCCACTATTGTATACACTTGCATCCAATTGGGGCAGCGCTAATCAAGTTTATCTCAGGATAGTCTGCCGAGTTCGCAGAGCGTCTCACCTTTCTTGCACGAGATTATAAGTAACTCGTTGAAATCCGCTACAATAGCTTAGACTATGTTCCCATATAGGAGAAAAGATATGGATAACAACACCTGCGCAATCATCGCCGGTGCAACTGGCTTAGTAGGCTCAAAAGTCATTGCAAACCTCATAAATCAATCAGGTGTTGGAACATTATATTATCTTTCTCGCCGCCCACTCGATGGCGTCCTAGATGTGGACAACAAGCTTATTCCTCTCATTGATGCAGACCTTTCTATCCACCAATGGGATGAGAACCAACCAACACCAACCATCGGCTTTATCTGTTTAGGCACGACCCTTAAGCAAGCAGGCAGTAAGGATAATTTGCGTAGAGTAGATGTTGATCTGGTGTGCAAAGTCGCCCAACAAATGAAAACAATCGGAGTCAAACGCCTTGCGGTTGTTTCTAGCCTCGGTGCAAATAGTAAATCGCCATCCCATTACTTAGCTTGTAAAGGACAAATGGAACAACGAATCGAAGCTATGGATTTTGAGGAAATCGTATTTGTTCGCCCAGGCCCGCTTGTTGGTCAACGTCAAAACCCAAGAATGGACGAGAAGTTAGTACAAACTCTGTTTAAGGTAATTCGCCCACTTATGCTTGGCAAACTGTCCAACTTTTTACCTATTCGAGCAGAAGATGTCGCCAAAGCGATGATTTATCAACTTTTCAGTTATCAAGAAGACTCGGTGGTTTACTTACAAAGGAAAGAAATGCGTGACTTACTGCATCACTACGAATAACCATTTTGTACAATTAACGTGCTAATTCACACTCTCACGCGACTTAGATCTCGTTTTTATATTCATTTTAGATCTAGCTAATACCCGTTTGTCATTTTTAAAGTTATATCACGAGCGTTATCTTACGCTCCATAAATAAATCCGTATAAAACCCCGTATAAAAAACAACCGCCACTTCGGCTGGTTGATAAGGTCAAATTATGAATTTTGCAGTGATAGCCTCTCTAGCCGTCTTTGTTGGAATATTGTTCTTTCTATTTAATCAACAACAAAAGAAACACACTCTTTCACGTCTCGTTTTGATCGGTCTTGTTACCGGTTCTCTTTTTGGGCTTGCTTTGCAACTCATTCACGGTGAAGGCAACAGCGCAATTGCTCAAACACTTGAATGGGTAGGCATTGTAGGCAGTGGCTACGTTGGTCTACTGAAAATGGTCATCATGCCACTGGTGTTAGTATCGATGATCTCTGCAGTTGTTAAATTGGAGAAAGGTGGCTCTTTAGGTAAAATTTCTGGCCTGACCATCTCTGTTCTTCTAGTAACGACTGCAATTGCTGCACTCATCGGTATCTTGGTGACAACCACATTTGGCCTTTCAGCAGAAGGTTTAACTGAAGGCGCGCGTGAAACCGCTCGTATCGCCGTTTTAGAAAGCCGTGCCGGTACAGTAAGTGACCTAACTATTCCTCAAATGCTAGTTAGCTTCATTCCAACCAACCCATTTGCTGATCTAACAGGTGCTCGCTCGACATCAATTATCGCTGTTGTGATTTTCGGCGTGTTAACTGGTATCGCCGCTCGTAAAGTGATGATGGAAAAAGCAGAGTTGGAATCACCGATTCGTACTTTCGTAGAAGCAGCTCAGTCAATCGTTATGCGATTAGTGAAGATGATCATGGCGCTAACGCCATACGGCATCGCAGCACTGATGGCAAAAGTGGTAGCGACATCAAGCGCAGGCGACATCCTAAACCTACTTGGCTTTATTGTGGCGTCTTATGTTGCTATCGCACTGATGTTTGTTGTTCATGGCGTATTAGTCTCTTTTGTCGGCGTTAGCCCTGCGGAATACTTTAAGAAAATCTGGCCTGTACTGACCTTCGCGTTTACATCTCGTAGCTCAGCAGCAACAATTCCACTAAACGTAGAAGCGCAAATCACCAAGCTTAACGTTCCACCAGCGATAGCAAACCTATCAGCATCGTTTGGTGCCACTATCGGCCAAAACGGATGTGCAGGTATCTATCCTGCAATGCTGGCAGTGATGGTAGCTCCGACAATGGGCATCAACCCTCTGGATCTTCACTTTATCCTGTCATTGATTGCGATTATCACCATCAGCTCATTTGGTATTGCAGGTGTCGGCGGCGGTGCGACGTTTGCAGCCTTGATTGTTCTTCCTGCAATGGGCTTGCCTGTCACCATCGCGGCGCTGCTTATCTCTATTGAACCATTGATTGACATGGCACGTACCGCACTAAACGTTTCAGGCTCAATGACTGCGGGTACAATTGCTAGCCGAGTGCTGAAGTCACCAGAAAGTGAAGCAACATTGGAAGAAACACGAGCATAGAACTCAAATTCCTTCCAAAGCGATAAAACGTAAAATATCAAGCCGATGGTTCGCCATCGGCTTTTTTCATTTTCAAAAATTCAACTTGCATCTTTCGTTGCTAGTCAAGGCGTTGAATGGTCTAATACTGTCATCGGTTTTGTAAACGGTAAGCAGAATGCACCAAGATAATCAGCCCACTTTTTTCTTCTTTGATTATGAGACATGGGGAACCAACCCCGCGAAAGATCGCCCAAGCCAGTTTGCTGGTGTTCGTACAGATGAAAACTTTAATATCATCGGCGAGCCTTTAGTCATGTACTGTCAACCACCGGCTGATTATCTTCCGTCTCCTGAAGCTGCGCTTATTACTGGTATTACTCCGCAAAAAACGGTTCAAGAAGGCCTTTCTGAGCCAGAGTTTATCGCTAAGATTCACACTGAACTCGCGAGACCAAATACCACCAGTTTGGGCTACAACAGCATTCGCTTTGATGACGAAGTGACCCGTTATACTTGTTATCGCAACTTCATCGATCCATACGCATGGAGTTGGCAAAACGGTAACTCGCGTTGGGATTTACTCGATGTACTACGCGCGTGCCATGCCCTTCGCCCAGAAGGCGTAGAATGGCCAGAAAACGAAGATGGCTTCACTAGCTTTAAATTAGAACATTTGTCCGTGGCTAACGGCATAGAACATAGTAACGCGCACGATGCCATGGCAGATGTGGTTGCGACTATCGAAATGGCAAAGAAAGTAAAAGCAGCGCAACCAAAATTGTTTGATTACTTTTTTTCTATGCGCCAAAAGCGCAAGCTCAATGATTTAGTCGACATCGTCAACATGACACCGTTGATGCACGTTTCAGGCATGCTAGGGCGCGAATGCCAGTACACTAGCTGGATTGTGCCTGTTGCTTGGCATCCAACCAATAATAACGCCGTTATCACCATCGATTTAGCGAAAGACCCTCAACCTATTCTTGAGCTATCCGCAGAAGAGCTGCACGAAAGACTCTACACGAAGCGCGAAGATCTTGGTGAATTGCTACCAGTGCCAGTTAAACTAGTTCATTTGAACAAATGCCCTATTCTCGCCCCTGCAAAAACGTTAACGGCTGAAAATGCAGAGTCTATTGGCATTGATCGCCAACAATGTCTCGCCAATCTCGCTTTGTTGCGCCAACATCCTGAAATTAGAGAAAAGCTGATTAGCCTCTTTTCAGTCGAGCGCAAATTCGATAAAAGTGATGACGTCGATACACAACTTTACGACGGGTTCTTTTCTCCAGCCGATCGCGCAGCTATGGATATCATTCGCGAAACCGATCCGAATAATCTTGCTGCATTAGACATTGAATTTGATGACAAGCGCATTAAACCTCTATTGTTCCGCTATCGTGCGCGTAACTTCCCAGGCACATTAGACGAGCAAGAACAAAGACGCTGGGCACTACACTGTCGAGAAGTGTTTGAAAGCCAAATTGAAGAGTACATGCTGAATTTAGAAAACTTAGTTCACGAACATGAAAGTGACGAAAAGAAGATTGCGATATTAAAATCCGTGTACCGTTATGTAGAGAGCTTAGCTTCCTAACTCCTCCTAATACAAGCGCACCTTATGGTGTGCTTGTTGTTTATATACTGTCAAAATGATTAAAGAACGATTCTTACAACTGATCCAACTGCTCATTTCAATCTTCCTCATCATGGGAGCACTTGGCATCGGAATTACCATTCAAAAGTTCACTGGCGTTTCCGTTCCAGGAAGTGTCATCGGTATGCTCGTACTGTTTTTCTCCATGACTCTTGGGCTTGTAAAAGTCGACTGGGTCAAACCGGGCGCCACGCTATTTATACGCTATATGATCTTATTGTTCGTTCCTATCAGCGTCGGATTAATGCAGCATTTCGATTTACTACTCGCCAATGCGCTCCCTATCATCGCTAGCGCGGTTGGCGGTTCACTCATTGTATTGGTCAGCCTCGCTTGGCTGCTGGATTACTTGCTACAGGAGAAACACTGATATGTGGTTAGTTGTTACCATTGCGGTTTTTCTTATCGCTCGCCAAATCGCAATCAAAGTGAACAATCCTCTAGCAAACCCTTTGCTGATCAGTATCGCAGTGCTCATTCCTTTGCTTACTTACTTAAATGTGCCATTTGAAAAGTATTATGCGGATAACGAAGGAATTAGCTTTTTGCTTCAACCTGCTGTAGTTGCTCTGGCTTATCCACTATATGAACAACTACCGCAAATTAAAGCAAACTGGCGAATCATCACTTTCGCTTGCACAGTAGGCAGTGTGATGTCGATGATGACAACCACCTTGATCGCAGTCGCTTTCAAAGCGGATATCAGTTTAATCGCGAGTCTAGTGGGTAAATCCGTCACGACACCAATAGCGATGGAAATATCGAGTCACCTTGGTGGTGAAGCCGCCGTTGCAGCGATCTTGGTTCTGATTGTCGGTTTATTGGGCGCAATTTTGGCATACCCAATTTACAATTTGATTGGAATTAAACACCCGATTGCACGTGGTCTGACAATGGGTACAGTCTCTCATGCCTTAGGCACCGCTACTTGTGCAGAGAAACAGCCCATAGATGCCGCGTTCTCATCACTCGCATTGGTTTTATGTGGGATCATAACTTCTATTTTGGCTCCAAGTTTTTTTGCTTTGGCGGTCTGGCTATATCAATAGTTAAGCGCTCTCGGTCTGCCCTCCTTCCGGCAGGCCGTAGCCTTTCCGTTTCTTACTTATCCCTTTTCAAAACCCTATCTTATCTATCAAACTCACCCAGTAATATCGTGAAGGGACTTGACTGAGATATACATTCATAGCATTAGCATTCTAGCTGCTACCACTCGCTCTAGATTACGTAAGTATAAAGTAGCATAGCGGTAAAAGTCGCGTTGGTAACATACTCCTGCTCCTTGGTCATATGAATATATACTGATATGGTTAATTGTGAGACGGAGATAACGCTTCACACCTGTGCAATCGAATACATGTGTGAGCTCACTCTAATTATGTAACAGAATTATCAATTGCATTATTTATCGTGATCTAACGCACGGAACATTTCTATCTTTCACATAGAATAACTGTCCATGCAATAACAAGGATTCAACATGAAAAGTCGCATTGAACAGGCGCTAGCAGGCGCTCCAGAAGCACTTTCCAAACAACTTGCTCCTATCATCCAAGCTGATGATTTTGATGCTACGCTTTCAGTTCAACAATTTGAGCAGTTGCTTTCAGCTACCGGTCTATCAGACAAAGAGCTTCGTGTTGCGCTACTTCCTTTTGCCGCAGCGTACTCCTATGCTCCCCTTTCTGACTTTTATGTCGGCGCTATCGTTCGTGGTCTTTCAGGTCGCCTTTACTTCGGTGCCAACATGGAATTCTTTGGTGTACAGTTGGGTCAAACGGTTCACGCAGAGCAGTCTGCGATTAGCCATGCTTGGATGAAAGGCGAACGTGGTGTTAAGGATATCACTATCAACTTCAGCCCATGTGGTCACTGCCGCCAGTTCATGAATGAGTTATCTACCGCAAACGAGCTTAAAATCCAGCTCCCAGAACGTGAAGAAAAGTCACTTCATGAATACCTGCCTGAAGCCTTTGGACCAAACGATCTCGGTATCGAGTCCGGCTTAATGGCAGAAGTTAAACACCAATTCTCATGTGATGATGAAGACGCACTCATCCAAAGTGCAGTTGAAGCGATGAACATGAGCCACTCTCCATACACCAACAACTTGAGTGGTTTAGCATTAGAGATGACTAGCGGCCGTGTATTCCAAGGCGCTTATGCAGAAAATGCAGCGTTTAATCCTAGCTTGCCACCGCTACAAGTTGCGCTAATCCAAGTTTTACTTGCGGGTGAAACCTTTGACAGCATCAAAGCCGCTGCATTGGTAGAAAACTCTGAAGGTAAGATCAGTCACTTAGCCGATACGCAATCAACGTTGGAAGCGTTGAATCCAGATATTCCGCTTAGTTTTGTCAACGTATAAACGACAAATTCAACAAAAAGCTCTACAACATGTAGAGCTTTTTTATTACCTAAAAACCAAAAGCAAACGTTTGCTTTGTCATAAAACTTCAGTATGATCTCCTGCAATTTCTGTCTCATCACTCTATTTTGTAAGGGAACACTATGTTTGGCACTGCAACTAGCGCAAATGCTACCCGTGTATTACTTTTAGGCTCTGGCGAACTCGGTAAAGAAGTCGCCATTGAATGCCAGAGACTTGGTTTAGAAGTGATTGCTTGTGATCGCTATGCCAATGCTCCAGCGATGCAAGTCGCTCACCGTAGTTATGTTATCGACATGTTAGATGGGAACGCCTTAGAAGAAGTTATTACGAAGGAACAACCTACTTACGTCGTACCAGAAATTGAAGCCATCGCAACCGGCAAACTGGTAGAGCTTGAAGAAAAAGGACTGAATGTTGTTCCAACCGCTAAGGCAACCAGGCTAACAATGAATCGTGAAGGTATCCGACGTTTGGCAGCAGAAGAACTGGAATTGACGACTTCACCTTATCGTTTTGCAGATAACTTTGAAGACTTCAAAGCCGCGGTTGAGCATGTGGGTATTCCGTGCGTGGTGAAGCCTGTGATGAGCTCTTCAGGTAAAGGGCAAAGTGTTATCAAGACCGAAGACGACGTTACAAAAGCATGGGATTACGCTCAGGAAGGCGGGCGTACGGGTGCAGGTCGCGTTATCGTGGAAGGTTTTATCGACTTCGATTACGAAATCACTTTATTGACCATCAGAGCCGTTGACGGTGTGCATTTCTGTGCTCCAATTGGTCATCGTCAGGAAGATGGCGACTACCGCGAATCATGGCAACCGCAAACTATGTCAGAAAACGCAGTAAAAGCAGCTGAATACACGACTGAGAAAGTGGTAAACGCGCTCGGTGGCTACGGCATCTTTGGTGTAGAGCTGTTTGTCAAAGGCGATAAAGTCATTTTCAATGAGGTCTCTCCTCGCCCTCACGATACGGGTATGGTTACAATGATTTCGCAGGAAATGTCTGAGTTTGCTCTCCACGTGCGCGCGTTTACCGGAATGCCAATTAATAATATTGTGCAATATGGCCCATCTGCGTCTGCTGTTATTCTTGGACAAGGGACTTCCACAAACATTCGCTTTGAAAACCTAAGCAAAGCTTTAGCTCAACCTCAAACACAAGTTCGTCTATTCGGTAAGCCAGAAATCGATGGTCGCCGCCGTTTAGGTGTTGTCCTTACGCGACGAAAAACCACCGAAGAAGCCGTTCAAGATGCTGTTGAAAGTGCTTCAAAAGTGAATATCATTTATTAAATACGAACCACTCATACAAAAATAGCGCAGCTCAAATTGCTGCGCTATTTCGTGTTCCAAACCGAAGAGAGCCTATTCACTCTCGATTAAGTACACTTCTTCAGAGAAGCGACTTAAGCCTTTTTTCGCAATTTTAGGATGATTCTCGTCAGCTTCATCTACGTTCAAACAAGTAACTTTGTAACCTGAAAATAACTGCTCAATCTCTTCGACCGGCACGCTAAATGGAGGCCCCGCCATCTCTTCTTGAGGATAGTTGAGTGTAACAAGCAAAATACGACCGCCTGGGTTCAAAAGTTGCTTGAGACGCTCTACATACTCCTCTCGCATATCTTGCGGTAAAGCAACCAACGCGGCGCGATCATAAATGATATCGGCTTGAGATACTGGTGCAGTGAAAAAGTCCCCAGTATAAATAGAGAGCTCATCAAATTGATAAAGCTCGTGCATGCCATTAAGAGGCGTTACCGTTGGCGTGTAAAAATGTTCAGCAAAAAAGGCACGCACAGCAATATGGCTTAGCTCAACACCTTCAACCGAATCATGCTTCATCGCTAGCCAAATCAAGTCTTCTGACTTTCCACATAAAGGAACTAACACTTTATCTTCACGCTTTGGATTAGTGTGTTTCCAATATACTGGTAATAGCGGGTTTACATCTTCCAAGTGAAATCCGATCTGATTGCTGGCCCATTTGTTATGCCAAAATTCTTGGTCTCTCATTTTACTTTCTACTTGTCGGCTGTTTTCATTTTGAGAGGTAAGACTAACGTTTTTTTTCAATTTGTCTATGCCGTTCATCTTTGGTTAATACTGCGGTGATAGGATGTAATCGGTCTCATAGGAGACGCGCCTTTATCTGATAATCAGAATAAAGAAAAGAGAAATGGTGATCTAACGCACGATTCTACTTCAAGATAA
The DNA here is from genome assembly GCF_033337375.1 of Vibrio sp. YT-17. Taxonomy (NCBI): domain Bacteria; kingdom Pseudomonadati; phylum Pseudomonadota; class Gammaproteobacteria; order Vibrionales; family Vibrionaceae; genus Vibrio; species Vibrio sp. YT-17. The sequence goes on along the minus strand of NZ_JAWOQP010000010.1, from coordinate 80,599 downwards.
AACTGAAACCTTGGAATCTTTCGTAATGGCCCCATTTATAAGTTAGTACCTGATTTGCCGAACTTAGCGACCTTTATGTTCCCTATTTTCTAAGTTTTTCTAAGTACAAGCAAGTTAAGGAGAGTGAATGAGCTTATTTCTTCGTACTACAGCATTGATGCTTTTGGTACTTAGCCGTGCACCGGCATTTGCCGCACTTCCAATTACCCCTGCGCCTAATGGCGAACAAAATCGTTCAACCAGCCAAAACGAAGTTTGTTCGAAACTTTTTAAACACAGCCTTAGCGGTTTATATGGCATTCAGTCAATCGACACCACACCAACTCAGCCATATTCTGACTTCGACATTCTTTACAGCAAAGCTCACCAAGCACAATTTGAACTTGAAACTATCTGTAAGAGTACCGCACTTCTTAATGACGCTCAGCCATACTTCGCAGGCGTGAAATCCAAACAACGAGCAGAAGAAAAGATAGCTTTAGAGTTAGATGGGAAAGTTGAACGTATTACTGACCTAGCACGTGCAACGATTGTAGCTGAAGACGTCGCGAGCTTAGTCTCCATTTATGAAACGTTAGAGCGTGAAACAACGATTGTGAAAGTAAAAAATCGATTCAAAAAACCTGGCCCTTCAGGATATAGAGACTTGAACTTGCTCGTTCGTTTACCAAAAACAAACCTAGTAGCCGAAGTTCAACTGCACTTGAAAGCAATCGCAGATGTAAAAAGCGGTCCCGAACACGACCTATACGAAAAAATCCAGAAACTAGAACGTCAAGCGATGTTGGAAAAACGTGAGCTAAGCGAAATAGAGCTTGCCTCTATTCGCAACATGCGTACACAGTCTAAGAACTTGTACCAACAAGCATGGCAACCATACTTAACAACGCATCTAGAAGCGGCGTAACCGATATCATTAGGCGTCTCTCATAAACAGAAAAACCACCGCATTGCGGTGGTTTTCATTTGTATGCACACGAATTTTACGCAAAAAAAGACCACGCCTTAGCGTGATCCATTTATTCGGCTTACTGTACTTTCTTCAGGTTTTCTACACGAGCTTTTAACTTCTGACCCGGGCGAAAAGTCACTACACGTCGAGCAGTAATTGGAATATCTTCACCAGTTTTCGGGTTACGACCAGGTCGTTCATTCTTGTCACGAAGATCAAAGTTACCAAAACCTGACAGTTTTACCTGTTCGCCACTTTCCAGTGCCTTACGAATCTCTTCAAAGAACACTTCCACCGTTTCCTTGGCGTCCCGCTTACTAAATCCTAATTTATCAAACAGGTTTTCTGCCAGTTCGGCTTTTGTGAGCGCCATAAAACTTTCCTCAAAGCTATGTTAAACAATGCTACGTTAGTGTAGCGCCAGAGCAGTTTTACCCTACCAATTCAACAACATATCGGGGTTACATCAGGAAGTGTATGACAAGCTTATGATTTTCGCCAACTTTTTTCTTGGCGAACAAAAGGAATAGCACTACGTAAATTATTGTTAAACGCCAGAAATTTGATATTTTTGTTTTTGTTTCATCTTTATCAGGAAAAACATCCAGATTATAAAACCAAAAGTAGTTTAAATATCAACATTAAACACTATTTAATAAAAATATCAGATATTGGTTATTTAACAGACACTTGACATAGAACTTGTCGTAAATTCAGTGATTTGTATGTAACTCGATACGTAACAATTAGATTAAAAGGTATGACCACCTGTACTTTGCAACTGTGCTTAGAAAGCTTGATTAAACCCACGCTTCTCGCTGTTTAACGATGACGCCATATATAAAGATTGATAATGTGGAAGTTCGTGTATTTCCTCATTAGCTTCTTACACTGCTTCTAGGCGACCATGATTAATCAAATCATAAATATTCTTTTCCCTGTTTTTGCTCTTGTCGGAGTTGGCTATTTGGTCGGTCGTTACATCAAGCCTGACTTTCGCCCAATAAACCGCATTAATATTGAGGTATTCACGCCAGCACTGGTATTTTCGTCACTCGTTAGCATGCCGCTCGATTCAAATCAGGGGCCGCTTCTTTTGGCGGCAATTGTCGCGGTTTTAATTCCCGCACTACTCATGATCCCGGTATGTCGATGGACGTCACTCTCGTTTAAAACCTGGGCGCCACCACATATGTTTCGCAATAGCGGAAATCTAGCTATTCCTTTGTTTACCTATACGTTTGGAGAAATTGCGCTGTCGTCAGCAGTGCTTTTACTTGTCGTGTCAGCATGCTTGCATATCAGCTTAGGCGTAATGCTGCTTAGTCATGGCAACCCTTTTAAGCAAATAGTCAAGATGCCAATCTTTTTAGCAGCGTCTCTGGCTCTGTTTCTCAACGTGTCAAATGTGGGTGCATGGGCGCCTTTATACGAAGCCACTGCTCTACTTGGGCAAGCGGCCGTACCCGTGATGCTTTTATCTCTGGGGGCACAAATGTGTCATTTACGGTTGGACGGTTTAAAGATTGGTGTGTTGTGTACCGTGCAGTCACTGGCAACTGGTGCTGTCGCTTTTGCACTTATTTATTGGTTAATTCCCCTTCCAACGATGCAATTGCAAATGATGGTGCTCTTCACAATGCTGCCGCCAGCCGTCATGAATTACCTATTTGCGGAAAGACTGAATATAGAACCCATGAAGGTGGCGTCAATGGTACTATTTGGCAACTTTTTCAGCATTCTTACGCTGCCTCTTCTGCTTAGCTGTACCCTCTCACTCGCTGCCTAACCGCCAATAAGCTATCGTTAGCGTGTATTAGCTGAAAAACAATACGTTCCTAATCTCGGGTAAGGGCCATCCCTAGTTTGGTCTAGTATTTTAAAATAATGAGGGGTGGTGCGAGCAGTAAGGAACTTGAACAACGATAAGGTAATCCTAAAAATAAAAAAAACCCTGCCAAACTGGCAGGGTTTTCATTTCTTAAGAAGATACGTTACGCGAGATTAGTCACGTAGAGACGCACCAAACTTCTCAGAAACGTGAGCAACGATAGCGTCAACCGCACCAGCGATATCTGCATCTTCAAGCGTACGCTCAAGTGACTGTAGAGTCAGAGCGATTGCTAGGCTCTTCTTACCTTCTTCAACGCCTTTACCTACGTAAACGTCGAACAGTTTTGCATCTTTAAGGAACTCGCCACCTTGCTCTAGACAAGCGTTAACGATGTCACCAGATGCAACAGCTTCATCCACTACTACCGCGATATCACGACGGTTTGAAGGGAACTTAGAAAGCGCTACCGCTTCTGGGATCACTTTGCTGTTGATTGCAGACCATTCGATTTCGAATACGATAGTACGACCGTTTAGACCGAACTTACGCTCAAGCTCAGGGTGAACTGTACCGATCACGCCCACTTCTTTGCCATCTACGATGATTGCCGCAGATTGACCTGGGTGAAGTGCTGGGTTAGCTTTTTTGCTTTCAGGTGACAGTGCAGCGAAAGAGTACGCTTTTTCGTTCGCAGATAGCTCTAGAATCGCTTCTAGATCGCCTTTAAGGTCGAAGAAATCAACCGTGTTAGTTTCGATATCCCAATGTTCTTCACCGCGAGTACCAGCGATAACACCCGCTAGCATAGGCTCTTGGCGCATGCCGTTTTCTGCAGATTCACATGGGATGAAACGTAGGCCGTATTCGAATAGACGAACGCGTGGCTGTTGACGCTTCTGGTTGTGAACAACCGTGTTCAGCAGACCTTGGATAAGACCAAGACGCATTGCTGACATGTCTGCAGAAATTGGGTTTGGAAGTACTAGAGGCTCAACACCAGGTACAACTAGCTTTTGCTGCTCAGGCTCAACGAAGCTGTATGTGATTGCTTCGTGGTAACCACGGTCAACAAGAAGATCACGAACGCGTTTCAGTGGAAGATCCGCTTCAACGTGGTTGTGCATCTTAAGTGCTGCTGCTGGGTTTTGGTTAGGAATGTTGTCGTAACCGTAGATACGGCCAACTTCTTCAATCAGATCTTGCTCGATAGCGATATCGAAACGCCATGTTGGCGCTACTGCCACCCAACCTTCTTCTGAAGCTTCAACAGTCAAACCTAGGCGCTCTAGGATTTCTACTACATCAGCATCAGCGATGTGGTGACCTAGTAGGTTGTCTAGTTTCGTGCGACGTAGTGCAACTTTGTTTGGCTTAGGTAGGTCTGCTTCAGATTCTACAGCTACAACAGGTGCTACTTCACCACCACAAATTTCAACAAGAAGCTGTGTTGCACGCTCCATTGCGCTCACTTGTAGTGCGTAATCCACACCACGCTCGAAACGCATTGAAGAATCAGTGTGAAGACCGTAGCTACGTGCGCGGCCACGGATGTGGTCAGGTGCAAAGAATGCACACTCTAGTAGAACGTCTTTAGTCTCAGTTGTTACACCAGACTCTTCACCACCAAAGATACCTGCGATTGCAAGTGCTTTGTTGTGGTCAGCAACTACCAGTGTATCTGCGTTTAGTTCTGCTTCGTTGCCGTCAAGAAGCGTTAGCTTCTCACCTTGCTCAGCCATACGAACTACGATGCCATCTTCGATCTTCGCTAGATCGAATGCGTGCATTGGTTGGCCTTGCTCTAGAAGAACGTAGTTAGTGATGTCTACTACAGGGTCGATAGAGCGAATACCACAACGACGCAGTTTCTCTTGCATCCATAGTGGTGTTTCAGCTTGAACGTTTACGTTCTTAATAACACGACCTAGGTAACGAGGACACGCAGCAGGAGCTTTCACTTCGATAGACACTTTATCGTCGATTGAAGGGGCAACTGCTTCTACTAATGGCTCTGTCACGTCAGCACGGTTTAGTACGCCAACTTCACGAGCTAGACCACGAATGCTGAAACAGTCAGCGCGGTTTGCCGTTAGGTCTACGTCTACTGTTACGTCGTCTAGACCTAGGAATTCACGGAAATCGGTACCGACTACTGCGTCTTCTGCTAGTTCCATGATACCGTCTGACTCAACGTCGATACCTAGTTCAGTGAATGAACAAAGCATGCCGTGAGATGGCTGGCCACGTAGTTTCGCTTTTTTGATTTTGAAATCACCTGGAAGAACAGCACCAACTGTTGCGACTGCTACTTTCAGACCTTGGCGACAGTTAGGTGCGCCACAAACAATGTCTAGAAGCTCTTCTTCACCCACGTCAACTTTAGTTACGCGCAGTTTGTCTGCATCTGGGTGTTGGCCACATTCAACAACGTGACCGACTTTAACGCCAGTAAAAGAACCAGCAACAGGAAGAACCTCGTCTACCTCTAGGCCGGCCATTGTAATTTGGTGAGTTAGCTCGTCAGTAGTAACCGCAGGGTTTACCCACTCACGAAGCCATGATTCGCTGAATTTCATGTTGATGAACCCTCTGGATTACTTGAACTGTTTTAGGAAACGAAGATCGTTCTCGAAGAACGCACGTAGGTCGTTCACGCCGTAACGAAGCATTGTTAGACGCTCAACACCCATACCGAATGCGAAACCAGAGTATTTTTCAGGATCGATACCTACGCTACGTAGCACGTTCGGGTGAACCATACCGCAGCCTAGTACTTCTAACCATTTACCGTTTTTGCCTTTCACGTCTACTTCAGCTGAAGGCTCAGTGAATGGGAAGTAAGATGGACGGAAACGTACTTCTACTTCTTCTTCGAAGAAGTTACATAGGAAATCGTGCAGGATGCCTTTCAGCTGAGCAAAGTTTACGTTCTCATCAACCAGCATGCCTTCCACTTGGTGGAACATTGGCGTGTGCGTTTGGTCGTAGTCGTTACGGTATACACGGCCTGGTGCGATGAAACGGAATGGTGGTTTACCATTTTCCATCGTACGGATCTGTACGCCTGACGTATGAGTACGAAGCATCAAGTCTGGGTTGAAGAAGAAAGTATCGTGGTCAGTACGCGCTGGGTGATCAGCTGCGATGTTTAGCGCATCGAAGTTGTGGAATGCATCTTCGATCTCTGGGCCTGCCTCGGTGTTAAAACCAAGTTCGCCAAAGAACTTCTCAATACGCTCTACAGTACGAGTTACTGGGTGTAAACCACCGTTTTCAATACGACGACCTGGTAGTGTTACGTCGATTGTTTCTGCTGCTAGTTTCGCTTCAAGCTCAGCACGTTGTAGTGCATCTTTACGAGCTGCGATAGCTTGCTGAACGACGCCTTTCGCTTTGTTGATCTCTTGACCAGCTTCACGGCGTTCTTCTGGTGGTAGTTTGCCTAGGCTTTGAAGTTGAGCAGTTAGCTCACCTTTTTTACCCAGATACTGAACACGCACTTCATCAAGTGCGACTAGCGATTCGGCAGCTTCAATTGCAGTGCTCGCGCTAGCAATGATCTCTTCTAGATGTTGCATCGTTTCCTCATCTACCTGTAGGTAGTGTCCATAAGGGAGTGATTGGTTTTTTGATAGCTGTACATAGTAGCCAAACCGGGCACCAATGCCAAATTGAATTACGAAAAGAAGAGGTTATTGAATAAAAAGAGCACAAAAACGTCAAAAATGTCATCTTTAGTTAATCTGCCGTTTAGTTGCGCCCTTTTGTTTTAGAAATAGTATTGAATAGATAGCTCGATAAAATCGTCATCTCTAGCGAAGTAGAGCAAATCATTTGGTGTTTCATTTTTAAACAACCAAGCATCAATTTGCCACTTAACGTGATTCGATATTCGGCTCGATGCTTCTAACTTAGCATTGTAAACATCATCGTTATCTAAATCCTTCGTAATTCCCGTCAATACTTCCGTTCCGTCCTCATCATTGAGCGCCCAACGAATACCTGCAAACACATCATTTTGACCGATAGTTTGTGCGTTGTTCCCACGACTGTCATAGAGGTACTCACCAATAACTCCCACATCCCAAACCGTGTCAAATGCACCGACGAAGGTATACTCAAAACCCGTTACAAGACCGACATGATTATCAGCGCTATCTCGATAAACACTTTCTAGTTTCCATAACCAATCGCCAACAATTCCTTGCACATCCAGACCGACATGACTCATCAGAGCGTAGTAAGGCTTTAATTCTCCGTACTCTAAACGAAAGTAAGGATCCCGGTTTGTTCCATATAAATAGCTTAGGCCTACGTCCCAATCGCCAAGCATTTTCGAATATCGAAAAGCCACATCTACGTGCTTCTCTTCTCTGCTTGATTCATAGATAGCATCATCAGAGACAACGGGTTCGGTTCGCAAGCGGCCATCTGTACCCGCAAACGTTCGTTCCCTAAAGTAAGGTAACAACATTGCGTGGACGGTGCCCCAGTCTTTGAAAGAGGTAAAATGTAACATCGGCTGACCGAGTTTATCTTCACCATCGACGGCTTCAATGGCATCTGTTTGGTTTACTACATCAACTAAATGGGCTGATTCAGTCACTCCCCAAAAGACCTTACTAATCCCAACTCGAAGCTCATAATCATCCCAATAAGTCAGATAAAGTGCCTCTCGTATGTCACCATGACTTCGCTCATCGTCTAGACCATCCAGACGATAGAAAGGTGTGAAAGTAAAGTTTGCATCACCATTTTGCATCTCCCAGTAAAATTCTGGCTGCAAAACCAATGACGTTTGCGCTTTGCTCTGACCCTGAGAGCCCGTTTTAAAAAACTGACGATGCTCAATATTGACTTGTCCTGCGAGCTCGACGGCAGTCAGAGGCATTGAGTAAAAAAAGGCTGCTGCACTAAGCAACAACCCAGCATTTAATCGCTTCATTTTTCCTCCACTATCTCACTCGCTTCAACACATTCTTATGAAAGTCATTGTCTTGTAATCCAGTGTTAAAACGCATTTCGCTAGTCGTTAGCTCTGTACTTTTTCCTGTTTGATGGTTTGTCATCGCCATAGTGTGCGCGCGCCAATATTGGTTGAGATATTGCTTGTAATCGGAAAAAGAAAGCGTTTTTAACAAAGAGCCTTTGCGGTCGTAAAACTCAACTTTAAGTGGACGATAATGCGCTTTATCTAACCACACCGTTTGCTTGGTATAACCTGAGTTCTTATCGGTCGGAATTTGCTCTACGACGAAAACATCTTGCCCGTTTATGCTGTCATCTTTTAGGTAGTTGAAACGGTATTTTTCAATCTCAAAGGAACTGAGATCCTCATACGCGAATTCACTGCCCATAAAAGGACCTGATTTATTACGCGAGGAAATACGTTTCACACGTTTCAGTGCAGGAAGGTAAAGCCATTGGTCATCGGCACCCACCGTATGAGAATGATTGAGAAACGCCGTGCCTTTTACATCTCTCGGTTCATCAAATATCGTGAGCCCTTTGTCACCATCGCCATCAACTTCGAGTGATTGTAAGCGCATTAAACGTGTGCTGCTTTCTCCTTGCGCGTTTCGCAGAATCATTTGCATCGTAGCAACAGAATCCCCCCACCCTTCATCACGGGCTTTGCGCTCTTGGGCAATTTCTAGTCCTTTTGCTTCATCCGCCAACACCGCATGACTCATAATAAGCGAGACAGAAAGTACTGATACTTTTAAGGCATTTTTTACTAAATTCATGTTCAATCCTTTAATTCGTTATGACTGAGTAACAGTCTTGGTTTGAGAGTCAGTTGATTTAAGCTTATTTCGGCGCTCCACCTCGTCGTAAACGCCTTTGTCAAACAACATCAGTAGAGTCGGTAGGAAGATGAAATCCACAACAAGAGCAATAAAGATGACAATGGCACTCAGCTGTCCCATATCGGCATTTAAACGGAAGCTCGACATCGCCAGAACAGAGAAACCAGCAACAAGCACGACAGTCGTAATCCAAAGTGCGCGCCCCACGGTACGAAAGGCGTAGCGAACCGCTTGCTCCGCACTGTGGCCATCTTTACGAGCGTGTTGATATTTAGAAAGAAAGTGAACGGCGTCATCGACAACAACACCAAGCGTTAATGTCACAACGACAGACAATCCCAAGTTAATCTCGCCAGAAACCAGCGCCCAAATACCAAAACCAATAAGCGCAGGAGCAATATTCGGGACAAGACTAATTAAGCCAAGCTTGAACGAACGCAAGGCAAAGATCAGTAATGCAGAGATTAAGACAAGAGTAATGGGCAAGGTTGACAGCATGCTGGCCATATTCGTTTCACCAATATGCGCAAACATCAATGAAGGACTAGAAGCAACAACATCATATTGAGGCGCGTTTTCGTTAAACCATTGGTAAATGCGATTTTCCAAATCAACAAGCTCGACGCTGCCCAAGTTCTCCACGGTGAGAACCATCTTGATCGACGACTTATCTACATTGATTTGGTTGTTCAAATCTAAACCATACGGTAGTGACATTTCGTAAAGCAGCAGATATTGAGCCGCTAATTCTCTGTCTTGAGGGAGCGAGTAATAAGCCTGATCATCTCCATGCATGTTCTTGTTTAGGCGCTTATAAACATCGCTCAAGGTCGCAACATGGTCCGTTTCTGGCTGCAACCTTAGCCAGTCAGTAAATTTACCCACGGTATTGAGAAAATTAGGATCCGCAATACCCTGCGATTCGTTGGTTTTTATCGCGATACTGATGTTCGCCATGCCACTGATTCGCTCTTCCATAAAATCAGCCGCTCGGCGAAATTCATTGCTATGGCCAAAGTACTCGACGGATTCATCATTGACTTTGTTCAATGGAATCAAGCTCGCACTCGCGACAATAACAAGCACCGACAACGGCAATAAAGCATGTCGCTTTGACACCACGAAATCTCCTAAATGATCCATAAAGTGCTTTCTTTCATCAGAAGTATCCGACTTCACCGTAACCGGAAGGATATTAAGCAAGGCGGGAAGTAACGTGATGGAAAGGAAACAAGCAACCATGACGCCAAGGGCTGATAGGTTGCCGAAATCTCTCAGGATTGGAGAATCCGACATATTCATCATTAAAAAGCCGATCGCGGTGGTAATGGAGGTAATCAAGATAGGCATGAAATTGAGCGCAATACTTCGCTCAATAGAGTGGGCTTTACTAAAGCCGTTTTGCATAGACTGACGCATTGTCGCGATGATGTGTACACAGTCTGCGACGGCAAGCGTCATCACCAAGGTAGGCACATTAACGGTCGCCGTGCTTAAGAACATACCAGCCCATCCTGACAAGCCCATTGTCACCATAACCGAGCCGATAATAACGATGAGTGTCGCGATGACGCTAAGCAATGAGCGCAACATGATGGTCAGAAACACCAATATCACTAGTAACATAGTAGGCACTAATGTTGCGCTATCATCTTGGGCTGCAGTCATAAACGCGTAGTTCATTGCAATAATACCAGCCTTATGGAATTCCGTGTCTGGGTACACTTGCTGATAACGCTCAATCATTCCGTTTATGTAAGCAACCACCTCTTGTACTTCAGCAGTTTTATCTATTTCAGGGAGTTGGACCGTAATGTTTACGACCGTGACATCTCCTTTTTCAGAAATCAGTGAACTTTTCAAAACCGGCTCACTCAACGCAATACTTTTGACTTTCTCTATTCGTTGAGGTGTCAATTCATATTCGCTATACAGTAAATCTTCGACAAGAAGATCATCTTCAAACGCTTCGGTATGCTGGTAGTTGGCGAGGGAATCAACGCGGGTCGAGTATGGAACTTGCCACGCCTCGTCAGTGATCTGCTGAATAAGAGATAATGTGCTAGGAGTAAAAACAGTGCCGCTCTTTGGCGCTATAACCAAAGCAAGACTGTCAGATTTTGCAAAGGTGGTTTGAATTTCATCAAACGCAAGTAACTGCTCATTTGTTCCATCAAAGAAGATGTCGTAATCTCCTCTAAAGTAAAGATTTTTTCCTCCAATAGTTGCTATGACAATCAATAAAACGGTAGCAAGCATCACCAATACACTGTAATTCGTTGGTAGCTTACCCCACCCTGAACGGGCGTATTGTTGAACGTTGTGATGTGGCATCACACTCTCCTTTTGTGACGTTTCGTCAAATTTAAAAACTAAAAAAAACAGCAAATGCTGTAAATAACCAGACAAACTCGACATGCAAACTTTAGATCGAATGAATTTGGCTACATAAGTTAGTTTTTAGTAACTTCCTATGCTTCTCGTGATCATTGGCTGAACGCCAACCTTCGAGATTCAATGACGATTCGTCACAATAGTGCGATAAAAAAGCCAACCATAACGTCAGATTGGCCTTTCCAGTTTATTAGCGATTCACTGACTCTAAATAAGCAAGCTCTTCACTAAATAACTCCTGCTCCACTCGACGCCAGGTTTTACGGTAGTCCCATTCTGTAGATAAAGGCGACCAACCTAAACCATCAAGTAACATATTCGCGTTGTGCAGTACTGAGAATGGGTCTTGAATTCGCTGAATACATCGACTGTTCGATGCATTTTGCGCCAAAGCGTTTGAACCGAATGCAATAGACCAGTTGGCGAATACAATAGCATCAGAACCAATTGCGGGAGAAAACTTAAGATCACCACATTCTACCGCATTGTTCACCAGCGCATCAGCACCATCTATTACTTGTTCTTCCAAGTTATTCAGTTCATTCACACGTTTAGGCGAAGCCTTCTCTAGAACCCAAGGCGTCTTTGCAACAATCGCACAGGTTGATAGTACTGGCTCCATACGAGCGTAAATACGATAACCTACATGCATCGCAATGATTTTTTCTCTGGTATTACCATTAAATTTGGCGGTACGTTCGAAAAATATTGCTTCGCTTTTCAGCGAATGAATACAAAGCGCAAGAATCACATCTTCTTTGCTGCAAAAATGATTGTAGATCGTCCCTTTAGAATAAGGGCTTGACGCTGTAAGCTTGTCCATCGTTAAGTTGGCAAAGCCTTGCTCTTGAACTAAAGACTTAGCCAATTGAATAAGCTCTATCTCACGATCAGCAATCGCCTGTTGCTTTTTTGTTAGCCCTGAAGACACACGACATCCGTCTTGCTTGCTATATTTTTTACAGCGAAAGTTAAACATAATCCTTTGATCCGTATACCAACACACTCCCAATAATTGTAACACGATTCTTTAATACAGGAACGCAACCAAAGTTGACGAACCGTCATAAATGACACTTCGTCATAATAGATCAAAAAACAAACATTTCAAGTATGAATTTATAATTAGAAGATAAATAGCTACCAATTATGCATACCCAAGTAGCTACTGGATGCTTGGTTCAACGAGAATGGTTTCTTTGTAGAGGAAGCGAGAGAGGCTTTGGGAGGAACAACGAAGGAAATCAGCATGTTAAAAATAACGAAAGTAGATGCTGAACAGGTATTATTCGAAATAAGCCCAAAACACTTTAAGTCTGAATTAAGAGCAAACACCGCTGAATGCCCTACTTACAAAGTATTTGCTGTCTTAGGCTTTTTCTTTTGCAACGCCCTTTCAGAAACTCTCTTCAAAAAAGGCTCAAAATCTATATCGATAGGCTTGGCTTATCACCTGCAGCTGCGATGGCATAACGAATATCATCAATAAATCGCCCCTCTGTCTCAATAATGCCGTCAGAGAATGTGACTGGCTGATGTGGCCCAGCAAGTAGAACAATATTAGTAAAATCAGAGACATTAAAGTTCTCTGCTACAACATTTTTGGAATGAAAATCGATGACGGTCTTTGCGACTTGATCTTCCAGTAACAAAAGCTGTTCTTCGGTAATTTTCATACGCGCCAAAGCAACGCGAACACACTTATCGTGGGTAGTCGTCTGCTCTTTTATGATTTCGGTATATTTGTCGTTGAGCTTGGAGTTCTCTGCATAGCTATAATATAAAGGCCCGTGCAGCGTTATATTTTTATCTTCATCAACGTAAACGAGGTCCAACAACTCTAATGCTTTTAAGTAATCGGACATGCTCTGCTCAGACAAGTCATACTTTTTCTTTAAAATAGAATAGCCGTCTTTACCTCGTAACATTCTCAATTCACGATAAAAGTCGTAAAGGTGAGGGAATTGAAAGAATACTTCATCCTGTGTGCGACTAAAGTAATCCTCGTCTTCACCTTGCAATTGATTTGCGAGCTTTTGTAGTTCATCTAACGTGCAATCAACCGCTCTACAATATTCCAGCAACTTATCTAAAGCGAGATTCGTGCTTGTAAGATGTCTCTTAAAGGTAGATAGTGGCATACCCATTTTCTCAGATAGCTCTCGATATGTTAGCCCTTTTGTTTTAATCGCTTGGCGTAATGCGGCTAGCAAGTATTCGGGAGTCAGATCTCTCATCTACAATTCCTTTTGGCAATGTTACAGCTGTATAGTATTTGTAACAATTTAGAACCGCTTGGCAAGGTATAAGTTCATATTTTTATAAGAAAAACATGAATTAATATACCGAAAAGAGAATTCACACAACAAATGAAAAATTCAATATGAATTCAATTTCATTATAGATATAAAATAATATGCAAAATAAAAGTGAAGCAATTACTCTAAATCATCGTGATTAATTTTAATAGTAACGTAAAGTTGAGAATATAAACCTATTCTCTCTACAAAAATCTAGAATAATTAACCTAAAAGGAACAGAACGGTAAATGCATAATAATTCACCGCTCTCTATTAGCATTTTTGCAATGCTATTCAAGTAGACTAGTCCGCTAGTTTCACTGCAGTACCAAATGCCAAAATTTCCGAAGAACCATCTACGATTGAGCTTGTGGTAAATCGAATCCCTACTATTGCATCGGCACCTTTAGATTCAGCGTCCGCCACCATGCGCTGTATAGCAATATCACGCGCGTCGGTCATCATTTCCGTGTAACCACGAATTTCGCCGCCAACAATGCTCTTGATACCCGCCATGAGGTCACGGCCAATATGCTTTGATTGAACAACATTACCAGTTACAACCCCTCTGATTTCAGAGATCTGCTTGCCAGGAATGCTTTCGGTCGTTGTGTAGATCATTTTTAATCCCTTATAAACGTAAAAATTTATACCCAAGCTACCTTATAACTAACATAAGATGCTAACCAATAAATTGAGAAGACTGATAAACAATACTCTAAATAGCCAAGCTAAAAGTCATTTGGGTATAAATTTTAGCAATAAAAAAGGAGAGCTAATGCTCTCCTTCTCTTAATCCTAAACTGCTAATTAAAGAGCAGCTTTCGCTTTTTCAACTAGAACTGCAAATGCAGCTTTGTCGAATACTGCGATGTCCGCAAGGATCTTACGGTCGATCTCGATAGATGCTTTCTTAAGACCGTTGATGAAACGGCTGTAAGATAGACCATTTTGACGAGATGCCGCATTGATACGTGCAATCCATAGTTGACGGAATTGACGTTTCTTAGCGCGACGGTCACGGTAAGCGTATTGACCAGCTTTAGTAACTGCTTGGAAAGCTACGCGGTAAACGCGTGAACGCGCACCGTAGTAACCTTTAGCTTGTTTTAGAACTTTCTTATGACGTGCACGAGCTTGTACACCACGTTTTACGCGAGGCATTATGCTTCTCCTAAACTAAACGATTGATAACTAAAAAGAATTAAGCGTATGGCAACATACGGATTACTGCAGCCACTTCACATTTTGGAAGGATTGCATTCGGACGTAGTTGACGCTTGTTCTTAGTAGTACGCTTAGTCAGGATGTGACGTTTTGTAGCGTGCTTGTACTTAATACCACCAGCAGTTTTCTTAAAACGCTTAGCAGCACCTTTGTTGGTTTTCATCTTAGGCATGATGAATAACTCCGCATTGAGTAGGTTTAATAAACAACGTAATTAGGGCGAACAAAACCCAGCCATATGCCTTTATATAAAGGAAAGCGGCTAGGTTTTAATTACTTGATGAGCCGTTAATTACTTCTTTTTAGGGGCTAGCACCATGATCATCTGGCGACCTTCAATCTTCTTAGGGAAAGATTCAACTACAGCAATTTCTGCAGTATCTTCCTTAAGACGATTTAGAACGTCAACACCGATGTCTTGGTGTGCCATCTCTCGGCCACGGAAGCGAATTGTTACTTTCACTTTGTTGCCTTCTTCAAGGAAACGCGTCAGGTTGCGTAGTTTTACCTGATAGTCTCCAATATCAGTTCCAGGACGGAATTTTACTTCCTTGATCTGGACCTGCTTTTGCTTCTTCTTCTGCTCTTTAGCAGTTTTGCTCTTCTCGAAGAGGAACTTACCATAGTCCATCACACGACAAACAGGTGGCTCGGCGTTAGGACTGATCTCAACGAGATCCATACCAGCTTCTTCAGCAGCTGCAATGGCTTCTTGAATCGATACAACACCAACTGATTCACCGTCAGCGCCTGTTAGTCGAACTTCACGAATACCACGAATTTCACCGTTGATACGGTGCGGGTTTTGTTTTACCGGCTGTTGGCCACGTCTTCCGCCTTTAATAGCTTATTCCTCCAGATTGAGCTTACGGCTAGAGATCTCGTCTTGGATGTATGCAATAAAATCATCCACTTTAAATTTACCAAGATCTTTACCTTTACGAGTACGCACTGCAATTTCGCCAGCTTCCATTTCTTGGTCACCAACAACAAGCATATACGGTACACGCTTCAAAGTATGTTCGCGGATTTTAAAGCCAATCTTCTCATTTCTCAAGTCCGCTTTAGCTCTAATTCCACTTTTTTGTAGTTTTTGTACTATTTCTTGAACATAACCTGACTGTTTATCAGTAATGTTCATAAGAACTGCTTGTTCTGGCGCCAACCAAGTTGGGAAGAAACCAGCATATTCTTCGATAAGGATACCGATGAAGCGCTCTAGTGAACCTAGAATCGCACGGTGAATCATTACCGGTACAAGACGTTCATTGTTTTCACCTACATAAGTTGCACCTAAGCGACCTGGTAGGTTGAAGTCTAGCTGGACAGTACCACACTGCCACGCACGGTCTAGACAATCGTATAGTGTGAATTCAATCTTAGGACCGTAGAACGCACCCTCGCCTTCTTGAATTTCGTATGGGATATCCATCGATTCAAGAGACTGCTTCAATGCTTCTTCAGATTGATCCCAGATTTCATCTGAACCTACACGTTTCTCTGGACGAGTAGACAGTTTCACTACGATGTTGTCGAAACCAAATGTTTGGTACGTATCGTACACCATCTTGATACAGTTTGTTACTTCTTCTTGAATTTGGCTCTCAGTACAGAAAATGTGAGCGTCATCCTGAGTAAAGCCACGTACACGCATAATACCGTGTAGTGCACCAGATGGTTCGTTACGGTGACATGAGCCAAACTCAGCCATACGTAGCGGTAGGTCGCGGTACGATTTTAGACCTTGGTTGAAGATCTGTACGTGACCTGGACAGTTCATTGGCTTAATCGCGTATTCACGGTTCTCAGAAGAAGTTGTGAACATTGCATCAGCGTATTTGTCCCAGTGCCCAGAGCGTTCCCAAAGAACACGGTCCATCATAAGTGGACCTTTCACTTCTTGGTAACCGTACTCATCTAGCTTAGCGCGGATGAATACTTCTAGATCACGGAAGATAGACCAACCATTGTGATGCCAGAACACCATACCCGGTGCTTCTTGCTGCATGTGGAATAGGTCTAGTTGCTTACCAATCTTACGGTGATCACGCTTCGCCGCTTCTTCTAGGCGAGTTAGGTGCGCTTTCAGTGCTTTCTTGTCGTGGAAAGCCGTACCGTAGATACGTTGAAGCATTTTGTTGTCGCTGTTACCACGCCAGTAAGCACCTGCAACATTCAGCAAAGTGAAGTGTTGACAGAAGCTCATGTTAGGAACGTGAGGACCACGACACATGTCGATGTATTCTTCATGGTGGTAAAGGCCTGGACGATCATCACGAGATACGTTTTCGTCTAGGATTTCCACTTTGTATGGTTCGCCACGTGATTCAAACGTATCACGCGCTTCCTGCCAGCTTACTTTTTTCTTAACCACTTCGTACTTGGTTTTCGCTAGCTCTTTCATACGCTTTTCAATCTTTTCAAGATCTTCTTGCGTTAGAGATTCGTCTAAGTCGATATCGTAGTAGAAGCCATTGTCGATGGTTGGACCGATCGCCATTTTAGCTTGAGGGTAAAGCTGCTTAAGAGCGTGACCAAGAAGGTGAGCACAAGAGTGACGAACGATTTCTAGACCGTCTACTTCATCTTTAACTGTGATGATTTCAAGGCTTGCGTCTTCTTCAATTAGATCACACGCATCAACGCGGTTACCGTTTACACGACCAGCGATAGTTGCTTTTGCGAGACCAGGACCGATCGATTGCGCAACTTCCATAGTAGAAACTGGGTTGTCAAATTGACGCTGACTGCCGTCAGGAAGAGTAATAATAGGCATGCTATGTCCTTTACAGTGGTGTTGCACACCAAGCAACACATGTTATTCAAATTAGAAGCTATTTGTTGAAAATAGTTGAGAGTCAATAAAGGCCTCTCGGTAACACGAATACCGGACCGTTATCGAAAATGGGATTGTACCTAGCTCACATTTAGAATGCAAAGCGCGATTTTGTTTTGTCATAAGAACTTAACCGCAGACCCGTCACGACAATCTGATCATGCTTTTTTAAGAGACCGCATAGCTGATGAATGGAATTGCCCCTCAATGAACTTACACAACAAATTACAATATCCCCTATTACGTGTGAACCGATACAAAGCCTAACACGCTGGGCGAGAGCTCAACGTGCGATTTAGGTATATAGTTGTTTTATAGAGTAGTTTGTATGTAGGTATTCATCATGGTCTATTTCAAATCGCGCTTTATGGTGCTTCTAAGCACCTCGATATGTTCTTTGCAAGCCTTCGCATCAAATGACTTATATGGCCCGCTGCGTTCTTACGCACAATCCCCAATGCAAGTGGTTAGTCACACCAACATACTACGTTCAGGACATAGTCTGCCCTCTGGTTTTGTCGAAGCTTATGGTTCGGGAACCGTGGCAAGTGTTTGGGCTCATACTGATGAATACGCACTGGATTATTACCACAATCAAATCGAATTAGGCAGCAAATGGCAAGTCAGCAACCGTTGGCAGTGGGAGCTCAACTATCGATGGGTCTTTGCCGCTGACAACCATTTAGATGGACTGACGAAAAGCTTCCATAAACTTTTCGGTATCGGACAAAATGGGCGGGATAAAGTAGACAGAGATCGTTTTTACATTTCAATGCCGCAATATGATGTGCTTGAAGATGATTTCGAAGGACAAACACTGGCCAATAACCTATCTACTTACTTACAGTATCAAGTGTTCCAAAATGAACATCACGGCCTATCGATTGGCGGCAGTTTGTATTTTAACGATGTGGCTCACGGCACTTTTCAAGGTAGCAGTTTCGAGCAAGGCTTCCAATTAAACTACAGCTACTTAAGTGATGCTCATGCATTTTATTCGATGATTGGCATGACTTTTCGCTCGGATGACCGTGCCTTGCTCGATCTGCCCTATCGACATAATACGATTGCCATTGCGGGTGGGTACCGTTATGCCTTAGAAGATAACCATCACCTGATGTTGGAATATCATTGGTATCAAGGGTCAACAGAAGGACCCACAGAGTTTGCTGATGCCTCTAATGAACTGGTATTGGGCTATCGATATCTAATGGAAAATTCAGCGCTTGAGTTTTTAGCCGTAGAGAACGCAAGAAACATGGATAACAGTACCGATATCGCTTTCACAATAGGATATCGGTACATATTTTCATCAAGGTGATGAGAGCTATAGATTTAGCGTTGGTGCAACTGCGGCTGCGACTTGAGCATCGGTTGCATTGATCGGCAACGTAAACGAGCGATATTGGTCACCAGCCAAGCTGAGCGAACGGTCAATCTCTGCCAAACAATGCATGACCTGCCCTTCCAGAATAAAAGAGAGCTCAATTTCTTTTGATGAGATAAAGCCGTTGTTACGGAACTCTAGCTCTTGATAAATACCAGAGCGAGAGGAAAACGAGCCACCGCGCAAAAAGCCTTTTTCAACATCGGCTTTAACCATAGTGAAACCAGCTTGCTCGATCGCTTGAATAACCCGAGATGCTACTGGTAAAGGTTTCACTTCAATATAGTCACGGTCACGCGGATCAATTGCAAAATCAATATCTAACGTCGTCTCGACCCAAACATGACATTGATTCTTAAGTGCGCTAACCGCAGTAATTGGTGTTTCATCATGCAGTTTTAGCTCAAACGGAACCTGCTTTTCTTCATTAGGTTGAATCACAAAAGGGTCAACTGCTTTCAATTGATCAATAGTGAAGGTTTGGTAACTTACGCTATCATCCACTTCGACTTTCATTTCCGTGTTCAATTTAATCGTAATAGCATCAATTTGTTGTTCGACATCTCCGCCTTTGATATGAACATGCCCTTTCAGCGTCGCTCCTTGAAACACGCTCATTTCGTCCAAAATGGTATCTACTTTTGCAGAGCCGATCCCCAGTGATGCTTTCAATTTTTTAAACATATTTTTCCTTTTTTAGCGACTTTTCTTCTAATAATCGTTTGTTTACACAATTGTTTTCTGCTGTGCAAGCAATAGACCACAAGAAAATGTTTGAATTCAATCATCAAGCCAAATAATGCTCAGCAGCAAGAGTCATTCAGCCCTGCTATAGGATTGTTCGGTCACTAAGCGGTACATTCGTCGAGAAATGTTTGCAATTTGTACCTAAATTAAGCAGTATTTGTATAGTCAAATAAAGGGAAATCATTATGTCTGCACCACTCTACATTCAAATTAAACAATTTATCCTGGATAAAATTGATGCTGGAGAGTGGGTAGTTGGTCATCGCATCGCCACCGAGATTGAGCTTACCGAGCAATTTGGTGTCAGTAGAATGACAGTGAACAAAGCAATTCGGGATTTAGTAAATGAGGGCCGATTACAACGTCGCCCACGCTTAGGCACGTTCGTGTGTGATCCTGGTGAAAAGTCAGAATCTCCCCTGCTAGACATTCGAAACATTGCCGAAGAAGTCAGCGATAGAGGGCGAAAGTATGGCAGTAAAGTGCTCAAACAGATTGCCATAAAAGCAGATGACAACATTGCGACAAAACTCGGCGTTATGCTAGGCACGACAGTGTTTTACAGTGAAATTATTCACTATGAAGACCAAACGCCGATTCAATTGGAGCTCCGCTGGGTGAATAGCCAATATGCCCCGAGTTATTTAAATCAAGACTTCACACAAATCACTCCAAATCAATACCTGTCAGATAATTGCCCACTCAGCGCGATAGAACATACTGTAGAGGCAATTGTGCCTGAAAGCCGTATTAAGCAAGACTTAAAAATGCAAGCCAATGAACCTTGCCTTCTCTTGAATCGCAGAACGTGGAGCCAAGATAAGTTAGTCAGTACCGCCCTACTTTATCACCCTGGTAACAAATATAAGCTGAGCTCAAAAGTGCTCATTTAAGGACAAGATTTATCCTCTAGATCTACGTTTTGATCACATTTTAGCAACATCAATCTTGTCAGTGTTCTTATTTTGCTCTATTTATTTGTATATACATTTAATGATACAAATAAACACAGGGACACAAACATGGATTTGCTGATTGAAAACGCACGTCTAGTTACCATGCAATCGGGAGAATGCGGATACCTTCCAACGCCTCCAGCGCGCATTGGTATTAAATCTGGAAAAATCGTTGCGATCAGTACTTGTGCCATTGGTGAAGACGCACCGCAAACCGAGTCTCTGCTGTCTGCCCAACATTACGCTCAGAGTATCGACCTTCAAGGCAAGTTAGTTCTGCCAGGTTTGATCGACTGCCACACTCATCTTATTTACGCGGGCAATCGTGCCAACGAATTTGAAATGCGCTTAAACGGCGTGCCATATCAAGAAATTTCCAAACAAGGCGGTGGGATACTTTCAACGGTGCATGCGACGCGTTCAGCAACCGAAGCGCAATTAGTTGAGTTAGCGTTGCCACGTTTAGACGGGCTACTCGCGAGCGGCGTCACTTCTGTCGAAGTGAAATCAGGCTACGGATTGACACTGAATGATGAAATAAAAATGCTCCGTGCAGCCAAAATGCTTGAACAAGAGCGCAAAGTTAAAATCACCACTACACTTCTCGCCGCTCACGCCATTCCGCCAGAGTTCCAAGGTCGTGCAGATGATTATATTGAGCACATTTGTCAGGACATAATCCCTGTTGTCGCAAAGGAAGAATTAGCTACGAGTGTCGATGTTTTTTGTGAATCGATTGGTTTCAATCTTGAACAAACAGAAAAAGTGTTTGTAGCTGCAAAACGCCACGGCTTAAAGGTTAAAGGGCATACTGAGCAACTTTCTAATCTCGGTGGTACAGCCCTCACTGCGCAATACAACGGTCTGTCAGCGGATCACATCGAGTTTTTAGATGAGCAAGGTGTTAAAGCACTTGCTCGATCAAACACCGTCGCCACTCTATTGCCTGGCGCTTTTTATTTTCTAAGAGAAACTCAGTTACCACCGATTGAGTTGTTGAGAGAGCATAACGTGCCGATGGCAATTGCTACGGACGTCAACCCAGGTACATCACCATTTTCTGATCTCACACTCATGCTGAATATGGCGTGCACGCTATTTCGCCTTACACCGCAAGAAGCATTGCGTGGTGTAACGCAACATGCAGCCAAAGCTCTGGGTTATCAAAACTCACGTGGCGAAATCAAAGTAGGGTTTGATGCGGACTTCTCTATCTGGGATATCGAAAGCCCTGCGGATTTAAGCTATCAAGTCGGAGCAAAACGTCTGGTAGGTCGTATAGTAAATGGTGAATACATTTCACACGGAGGCCAATAATATGTCTCAATTCGACCTACACTCTCCCCTATTTCATTGGCAAGGCCGTCATGATGCCGAGGACGGCAAGCTTGGTCAGCGAATTCATCACGTTGTTCAACGCCAAAAAGCAGATGAGTTGCGTGCCGTTGCGCATGGCGTCTCATTACTCGGTTTTGCTACCGACGCTGGCGTTGCGAGAAACAAAGGACGCATTGGCGCGAAAAAAGCGCCAGACTTAATCCGACGAGCACTCGCTAATTTAGCATGGCACCAAGACGCCCCACTATATGACTTAGGTACTGTGGTGTGTGAAGACGACTTACTGGAAGAGAGCCAAGCTCTATGTGCAGCAACCATTTCAAGCGCACTGCCCCATACGCCAGTCATCGTGCTAGGTGGTGGGCATGAGATTGCGTGGGCCTCGTTTTCCGGCTTAGCGGAATATTTTAAAGCGCACCATCCAGAGAAGAAGCCTAAAATCGGCATTATTAATTTCGATGCGCATTTCGATTTGCGCGCATTTGAGAGCAACCTCACCGACATAAGACCAAGCTCTGGCACCCCCTTCAACCAAATTCATCATTTTTGCCAACGTAACGATTGGGACTTTCATTACGCTTGTATTGGTGTAAGCCGTAGTAGCAACACTAAAGCGCTATTTGAAAAAGCAGATGCGTTAAATGTTTGGTATGTAGAGGACAATCAGCTCTGCTACTTAAACCACAGTTATCACTTAACTCAGCTTCAGCATTTTATTGACGACTGTGACTACCTCTATTTGACCATTGATCTGGATGTATTTCCTGCCGCAACCGCACCTGGAGTCAGCGCACCAGCAGCTCGGGGAGTGAGTTACGACACTATTGCACCCTTTTTAGATCGAATTCTTCATTACAAAAATAAGCTAATGCTGGCTGATATCGCCGAATACAACCCAAATTATGACGTCGATAGTCAAACTGCACGATTAGCTGCCCGTTTGTGTTGGGATATCGCCAACGCAATGGCGGAAAAACAGCACAAACCATAATGCATCCCAGATGCCACTGATTATTACGACCAAGCAAGTACTTGGTCATCACGAGAAACTAAAGGAGTCTGAAATGACACAGCGCCAGGGACAAGATCCACGACTTGATACAAGCAGAACAATTCGTGCACCTCACGGAGATAAACTGCGCGCAAAATCTTGGCTAACCGAAGCCCCTCTTCGTATGCTGATGAACAACCTTGATCCTGATGTTGCAGAACATCCACATTCACTGGTTGTATATGGCGGCATTGGCCGAGCAGCGCGAAACTGGGAATGTTACGACAAGATTGTTGAAGTACTTGAAAGACTCGAAGATGACCAAACGCTTTTAGTTCAATCAGGCAAGCCTGTTGGTGTTTTCCCTACTCATAAAAATGCCCCACGCGTGCTTATCGCAAACTCAAACCTTGTTCCGCATTGGGCAAACTGGGAACACTTCAACGAGCTCGATAAACAAGGCTTGATGATGTACGGCCAAATGACCGCTGGCAGCTGGATATACATTGGCTCGCAAGGTATCGTACAAGGCACATACGAAACGTTCGTATCTGTTGCAAAAAAACACTTTGACGGTGAAGCAAAGGGCCGTTGGATTCTAACAGGTGGTCTTGGTGGCATGGGTGGTGCTCAACCTCTCGCTGGTACAATGGCGGGCTTCTCCATGATTGCAGTAGAGTGTGATGAATCACGTATCGATTACCGCCTACGTACAGGCTATGTCGATAAGAAAGCGACTTCTTTAGATGAAGCGCTAGCTATCATTAAAGAGTCAGACACACCAGTATCGGTTGGTCTACTAGGTAATGCAGCAGACGTTTTCTCTGAGCTGGTAGAACGTAATATCACGCCTGATGTCGTAACAGACCAAACGTCTGCACACGACCCGCTCAATGGCTATTTACCACAAGGCTGGAGCATGTCTCACGCAGCAGAAATGCGTTTGCAAGATGAAGCAATGGTCGTAAAAGAAGCGAAAAAATCCATGGCTGTGCAAGTTCAAGCGATGTTAGAGCTGCAAAATCGCGGCGCCGCAACACTCGACTACGGTAACAACATCCGCCAGATGGCCTTGGAAGAAGGCGTAGAAAACGCATTCGATTTTCCTGGCTTCGTTCCAGCCTACATTCGTCCTCTATTCTGTGAAGGTATCGGTCCTTTCCGTTGGGCTGCTCTCTCTGGCGATCCTGAGGACATTTATAAAACCGACCAAAAAGTAAAAGAGCTAATTCCAGATAATCCGCACTTACATAACTGGCTAGATATGGCTCGCGAACGCATCCAGTTCCAAGGTTTACCTGCGCGTATTTGCTGGGTTGGTCTTAAAGATCGTGAGCGTCTTGGTCAAGCATTCAACGAAATGGTGAAAAATGGCGAACTTAAAGCGCCCGTTGTCATTGGTCGAGATCACTTAGATTCTGGCTCTGTAGCAAGCCCGAACCGTGAAACCGAAGGTATGATGGACGGTTCTGACGCCGTATCAGACTGGCCATTATTAAACGCGCTACTCAACACGGCGGGCGGCGCAACTTGGGTTTCACTACACCACGGTGGTGGCGTAGGTATGGGCTTCTCGCAACACTCAGGTATGGTTATCTGCTGTGACGGCAGTGAAGATGCCTCAGAACGTATTGCCCGCGTGCTGCATAACGACCCAGCAACAGGCGTGATGCGTCATGCTGATGCGGGATACGATATCGCTAAACAATGTGCAGCAGAGCAAGGGCTAGATTTGCCAATGCTCAACGAAGAACTGAAGAAGCTCAAGTAAGGATGAAAGAGATGTTAAATTTAACGCTAAAGCCAGGTCATATTAGCTTAAACGAACTACGCCAAGTGAGCCGTTCACCAGTCAACCTTACTTTGGATCCTGAAGCCATTCCGGCCATTGAAGAAAGCACACAGGTCGTAGACCGAGTCATCGCGGAAGATAGAACGGTTTACGGAATTAACACTGGTTTTGGGCTATTGGCTAACACACGAATAGCACCAGAAGATTTAGAAACACTGCAACGCAGTATCGTTCTTTCTCATGCGGCAGGTATCGGTGAGTTTATGTCAGATGAAACGGTTCGTCTGATGATGGTATTAAAAATCAATAGTCTGTCTCGTGGCTTTTCTGGGATTCGCCTAAAAGTCATTAATATGCTGACCGACCTAGTCAACGCACAAGTTTACCCTTGCGTACCTAAAAAGGGCTCTGTTGGCGCATCAGGTGACTTAGCTCCTCTAGCCCATATGAGCACTGTATTACTGGGAGAAGGACAAGCTCGCCACAACGGTAAAATCATTTCCGGGCAAGAAGCATTAAAAATCGCAGGTCTAGAGCCTATCACTCTGGCGCCAAAAGAAGGCTTAGCGCTACTAAATGGGACTCAGGCATCCACAGCGTTCGCATTGGAAGGCCTGTTTATCGCGGAAGACCTTTTCGCGTCAGCAACCGTTTGTGGTGCAATGTCTGTTGAAGCCGCTCTCGGCAGCCGACGTCCATTCGATCCGCGCATTCACCGTGTACGTGGTCATCGCAGCCAAATGGACGCAGCACTCGCATACCGTCATTTGTTAGACACATCGAGTGAAATAGGTGATTCACACACTAACTGTGAAAAAGTACAAGACCCGTATTCTTTGCGCTGTCAGCCTCAAGTGATGGGTGCGTGTTTACAGCAAATCCGCAATGCGGCGGAAGTATTACAAGTAGAAGCGAACTCCGTATCAGATAACCCGTTGGTGTTTGCTGAAGATGGTGACATCATCTCTGGCGGTAACTTCCACGCGGAGCCTGTTGCAATGGCAGCCGACAACCTAGCACTTGCGATTGCCGAGATCGGCAGCTTGTCTGAACGTCGTATGGCATTACTTATCGATAGCGCGCTATCAAAACTGCCACCGTTCTTAGTCGACAATGGTGGTGTGAACTCTGGTTTCATGATTGCTCAGGTTACCTCCGCTGCGTTAGCAAGTGAAAACAAAACACTCGCTCACCCAGCGTCAGTAGACAGCTTGCCAACATCTGCAAACCAAGAAGATCACGTCTCAATGGCAACATTCGCGGCTCGCAGATTGAAAGAAATGGGCGAAAACACTCGCGGTATTCTGGCTGTCGAATACCTCTCAGCAGCACAAGGCCTAGACTTTAGAGCGCCAAACAAGTCCTCTGAGCGTATTGAGATTGCGAAACAAATGTTGCGTGAAAAAGTATCGTTCTACGATAAAGATCGCTACTTTGCTCCAGACATTGAACAGGCAAATACTCTGCTTAAGCTGGCTATTCACAACACGCTCATGCCAGAGAGCTTGTTACCAAGTGTTCAATAACCAAGCATAACTGGCATTTCATCGAATAAACAGATAATGACTTGAAGGCTCTACGTTCTGCGTGGAGCCTTTTTATATACGATTAAACATATTGATGGCACTATTTATGAACGCCTGTCTACTTTGATGGCTATACTTTAAAAGATAGGCGAGCGAAAAGGTCGTTGTTTATTGTTTTCACAAATAAAAGCGTTGCTAAAGTATGCGTTTTTAACGGTTTATCCGCCGAAATAGTGTCTTATTGTTAGGATACGGTGAAGTTTTCACTGGATGGACCATTGCTACGCAGATATTCGCATATAATCCCACACAGTTTTGGTTACTACGTAAAAATTATGTTTCTAACACCTTATTTTTCAAACACTAATCACCAGTTTCAGTTCACTCGCGAACAAGCAAGCCACTTTGCAAAACGTGTCGCAGGTGACTACAACCCAATTCATGATGAAGACAACAAACGCTTTTGTGTCCCTGGGGATTTACTTTTCGCTGTGCTTCTCAGTAAAGAAGGCGTTAGCCAAAAGATGCGTTTTAACTTCTCTGGCATGGTAAACGATGGTGTAGCACTTCATATTGAAAATAAGTGTGACAAAGAAAGCGCTGTTGTTGACGAGGCAGGTAAAGAATACTTACACATGTCCCGTGAAGGTGAAACTAACCACGATCCGGCATTTATTGAGCATGTAGTGACAAATTACGTGCAATTTTCTGGTATGAACTTCCCTCACATCATGGTTCCTCTTATGGAAGAGAAGCAAATGATGATCAACTGCCAGCGTCCATTAGTTATTTATGAAAGCATGGAAGTCGAATTTTCACGCTTAGACCTTACGCATCCAGAGGTGGATTTCACTGGCGCAACATTCGACGTAGAAGGAAAACGAGGTGTAGTCACCTTAAACTTTGCGTTTAAAGAAGACGGTGAAGTCGTTGGTAAAGGTATTAAGCGCATGGTTGCAAGTGGCTTGAAGCCATATGACCAAGAAGCGGTTGATGACCTTGTACGCCGCTTTAATGAACGTAAGGATGCATTCCTAGCAAAGTTCGTTAAGGCAGCCTAGTAGACTGCCCTATCAGAAGCGCACAAAAAACGTGTTTACTAAAAGAAAGCCCAACGTCGACCGTTGGGCTTTCTTTTTATGTCTCATCCAAACAAAACTAAACGCAATGCTTAGAGCCAACGACGAACATGGTTTTTATAATCCACATACTCTTCACCAAACAATCGCTCTAAAACGCGTTCCTCAGGCTTGATTTGAAACCGATTCATATAACTGACAAATATCACGCCACAAAGCACCACACTCAAGTGCTGCCACCACAAACCAGTTGCTATGATTAGAAGCAATAATGCCATGTACATAGGGTTGCGTGAAAAGGCAAACACACCAGTTCTTACAACAGAAGATGCCGCTTCAGGTTTTACTGGGTTCACTGTGGTTTTTACTTTGCGAAATTCATACACGCCAGCAATGCCCATGTAGCCAGACAACAAAGTTAATACACCTACTACAAATTCAACAAAGGGTACTCGAATGTTCATGCTCGGCGTCAAAACTTTAAGTCCGTACATCAAAAGTATGACTAGCAAAAACACCACAACAGGTGGGACTTTGAGTTCAAGTTTTCTCAAGATTCATATCCTTTGAAAGGGTCTAAATACGGTTTCTAAAAAGCCCAGTAAAACTGGGCTTGATCTAGTCCGATTACAACAAAGTTAACAATGCCTGAACGGGATGCTTGGGCTTCGTTCCTTCAAAGCGTTTAACTTGGCTGCGGCAAGAATAGCCTGTAATCAAACATCTCTCGTTATCCAACTTATCTAAGCTCGGCTTCCAGCTTAAATTGTAAATGTCTTTCGACATCGACAACTTATCAACCTCATGACCGAACGTACCCGCCATACCACAACAACCAACAGGTACCGTATTCAAAAGTGCACCAAAGTGAGCAAAAATAGCGCCCCACTCTTTTTCCGCATTTGGCATTTTGGTTTTCTCAGTACAGTGCGCAAACAGATACCAAGGTTCCTGCGCCTTATGCTCTCCGCTTTCAAACGCTTCTAATCTTGGGTAAAGCCATTCGTGGGCCGTCAGTACATCGAAATCACCTCGCTTACTGCCAAGCACTTCAGCGTATTCATCTCGATAACACAGCACCAATGCAGGGTCGACACCAACTAATGGGATATCCAAATCCGCTACCATCGCCAAGAACTTCGCTGTGTCGGCTGCTGTGCCCTTAAACTGACGTAAAAACCCTTTAATGTGTTGTGCTTTACCATTCGGCTTAAACGGCAGAAGTACCGGATGCATACCCAGCTTTTTCAATAACTTAACGAAGTCTTCAACGACATCAGCGTCGTAGTAGCTAGTGAATGGGTCTTGAACAATTAAAACATGCTTGCTCTTTTCAGACGAAGACAAACCACTGAGCGCTTGCAGATCATAAGGCGTTGTCAGCGACTCTACTCGTTGTTTCAAGGTGGGTACTGATAACAACGGCGCATCGACATACCCGACCGTAGATGCCGTTAAACTTTTCACCCACGACTGCTTCAAAACACCATTTACGACACCTGGCGCTTTTGCCATCATCGGCAGCATAGTCTCAATGTTGGCAACCAGATAGTCTTTTGCAGGACGTTGATAACGAGAGTGATAGATGTTTAAAAAGCGTGAGCGAAAGCTCGGAACATCGACTTTAATCGGACACTGACTCGCACACGCTTTACACGCCAAACAACCATTCATCGCTTCATACACTTCGTGAGAGAAGTCATACTCGTGACGACGATTGATAGAATGACGTACGCGGTCAATCATGGTTTTGATTGATGTTTTGTTTTCTAGTGTTTGCTTTTCTAAGTCAAGGATATCAATGCCTTGCTCTGTGAGCTGACGCAACCACTCGCGAACCAAACCCGCACGACCTTTCGGTGAATGACGACGATCGGCTGTTACTTTCATCGATGGACACATTGGCGAGCTAGTATCGTAGTTAAAACACAAACCGTTACCGTTACATTCCATCGCTTGTTTAAAGCTGTCACGTACTTGAACGTCAATCTGACGGTCATAGTAACCACGTTTGGTATCGGTAACTTTTACTAACTCTGCATCACTATCAAGCGGCGTACAGATTTTGCCCGGGTTCATTTTGTTGTGTGGATCGAATGCCGCCTTCACACGTCTCAGCTCAGTAAACAACTCATCACCGAAAAACTCAGGGCCATATTCTGAACGGAAACCTTTGCCGTGTTCACCCCACATCAAACCGCCGTATTTCGCCACCAGCTTAACCACTTCATCAGAAACTTCGTGCATCAATGCTTCTTGGTGCGGGTCACACAAATCCAACGCAGGACGTACGTGAAGCACCCCGGCATCGACGTGACCAAACATGCCGTAATTCAGAGATTTGCTGTCTAACAGCTCTCGAAACTCTACAATGAAGTCCGCCAGATTTTCTGGTGGCACACAGGTATCTTCAGCAAATGCGACCGGTTTAGCGCGGCCTTTTGCTGCGCCTAACAAACCCACCGCTTTTTTACGCATGTTGTAAATACGCCCGATACTCGCTACATCGTTACAGACTTGGTAACCGATGATGCCCGCTTCTTCTGTTTCCAGCATGGTATCGAGCTTGGCGGTCAACGCTGCAACCTGCGCTGCAACTTCTTCTTCGTCCTGACCTGCATATTCCACCATATTGATGCCAAGCATCTCTTTATTTGGAACATCGGTAAGCAAATCACTCACGGTGTGCCAGACGATATCTTGCTTCGCGAGATTAAGCACTTTCGAGTCAACGGTTTCTACAGACAGCGCTTTCGCTTCGACCATCAACGGTGCATTACGCAGTGCAGAATCAAAGCTGTTGTATTTAACGTTAACCAAAGTACGCGCTTTCGGAATTGGCGTCAGGTTAAGCTTCGCTTCGGTAATGAATGCCAATGAACCTTCAGCGCCGCACAGTACTCGTGTGATATCGAAACGGTCACCTTCTTCATTCAAGGCATTTTTTAAATCGTAGCCCGTTAAAAAGCGGTTAAGAGGAGGAAACTTATCTACGATCTGCTGGCGTTTTTCACGACATACGGATTCCGTTACACGTAGCGCCTTGGCAGCAAACTCGTCTTCTTTTGGGTAGCCGTTGGACAGGTCTGATTCTAAAACTGAGCCATCAGCAAACACCGCTTGTAGCGACAAAACATGATCGGATGTTTTTCCGTATTTCAGAGAACCTTGACCAGAAGCATCGGTGTTGACCATGCCGCCAATCGTTGCACGGTTACTGGTAGATAAGTCTGGAGAGAAGAAGTAGCCATAAGGGCGAACTGCGTCATTTAACTGGTCTTTCACTACACCAGTTTGTACACGAACCCAGCCTTCTTTCTCATTAATCTCAAGCACTTTGTTCATGTGGCGAGACATATCCACCACAATACCTTTGGTTAGCGACTGACCATTGGTCCCCGTGCCGCCACCACGAGGTGAAAAGGTAATTCGTTCGTACTTTTCTTTATTGCTCAGTTTCCCGAGGAGAGAAACATCTTCTGTCGTTTTGGGATGAACGAC
Organism: Vibrio sp. YT-17; assembly: GCF_033337375.1. Taxonomy (NCBI): domain Bacteria; kingdom Pseudomonadati; phylum Pseudomonadota; class Gammaproteobacteria; order Vibrionales; family Vibrionaceae; genus Vibrio; species Vibrio sp. YT-17. The sequence continues at coordinate 49,929 of NZ_JAWOQP010000010.1, read as the reverse complement.
AGACTGAGGAAGTTGCTGGTAAACACTGTTGTCAGTGGCAACCGCTAGTCGACTTGAATATTGGCTTTCGATATCACCAGTGAATCCGGCGTGCTCAAGCTCTTTCAGAAAACTAAGAACAAGAGGATCGACATCAGTTTGCGAGTGTAATCTTGGTAACATTTGCTTCCTGCCCCTACGACGCTGATCCGATCAGCTGCGGGTTGTGTAATTATTTGCTCACTTCTCATACAAATTGGCGCTAAGCGAAAAAAACACCACAAAAGAGTTAGTGAAGTAATATTCTTTGAATTTCGTCACTTTACAACATTTAAAAAGACGAGCAAATCAGAATCTCGATACAATAATTAAACTTATGCTTTATTTTTTCACGCTTGATGCCTTACATTGGGGAACGAATCGCGTTTCTAGATGAGTTTTCAGAATGAAAAAAAATAAAATTGTGACCACTGAAGATATCCTTCTCAAACTTTGCCAGTCTGTTTCTGGCGTACTTACTTCGGCGACATCTTCTCAAGTAAATTATTCAGCAATGGTGCAAAAAATCCACAAGACTAGCCTCAAACCAGATTTTGGCTGTTTTGTTCTGTTTGATGGCGGATTTACCGGGCTAGTTGTGATTAATTTTACGGCAAAAGCCGCACTGGAGATCTACACCAACTACATGCGTAATATGGGCATGCCAGAAGAAGAACTGGCAATATCTCATACTTCTGACGAGGTAGGCGATGTTCTGGGTGAACTCATGAATCAACTGGTCGGAGACTTCACTAATAAAATTCGTAAAGACCTGCAAACGAACATCACACAAAACCAACCAAAAATGCTGGCGCTGAATAAGCAAGTTATCTTACAAGTTGATACCAACCTTGACCGCCCTCAAGCGCGCAGAGTGACGTTCTCCACCGAAAACAACAATATTTTCTATCTCGAGCTAGCAATGGATAAAACTGAGTTCATCCAACTGGAAGAGTTTGAAGTTGCTGAAGACGAAAACCCAGACGACATTTTAGAGGCAACACGTAAACAGTTGGCTGAGAAAGAATCTAAATCGTCGGGATCAAACGATGATGCCGATGACTTGCTCAACCAGCTCGGGTTGTAATTCTAACGAATCTTAATGAAGAATGGCTTCTTAGACACAAGTACGACTTCATACTGATTACGACGAACTAAAACGCCAGCCTCGCTTAATGCGAGGCTTCTTTTTATGTGCAGAAATTATCTTCAGTCCCACCTTGTATTTCGTTTTTATGTCAAAAAAGGTAATATGTCTGACTTCATAAATTTTCTGCTTTCGTTACTGGTTGTCGATGGATAAACAAAAAGCTCTGAAAAAAATCGCCAAGTGCTTAGAACTGGGCAATTCCGCTAATGTTAATGAGGCTGCCAATGCTATCAAAATGGCACATCGCCTCATGCTTAAATATGGTCTCGATAAAGACGATATTGAGTTCATCAGAATGGGAAAAACACAATCTTCTCATCTGCTACCAGCGAACATCAGTTCTACCATATTGCGAGTGATTCGCGGCATTAACACAAAATTCGGTGTCGAAGCAGTATTGTTGAATCACAAAGGGCTCAAACGTGTCGAATTTATCGGTGAAGCAGATCGCGCTATTTTTGCTGCATTTGCTTTCGATATTGTTTATCGCGAGATGAACGAAAGTACCGGACAATTCCGAAACAGCTTTGCTGGCACCGGCACCTCTTCTCAGGAAGTGACTCGCCGTGTGAACTCATTTGTATCTGGCTGGGTGGAAGGCGCGATTGAAAAATTGCCAATTATTTCTCCAGATGAAGAGTCGGCCAATAAAATTAATGACTATATTGATAAAGAATTCCAAAACATTGACCGCGAAACGTTCAAGAAGCAATTGAAAGAAGCGATGAAAAACCTAACTGAAGACTACGAAGTGGGCTTAAAGAAAGGTAGAAAGGTTTCAGTTAACCGTGGAGTGGGCGGCGAACAAGCACGCAAAATGTTGGGCGATTCATCGAAATAGCCAGAATAGTAAAGGATTCACATAAGCAGCAATGACTTCGATGTCGATGGGGCTTACTTTGAGAGCTTTGGCAGTATTGATAGGAATTTTCTTACAGAAACTCTTATCAATCTTACTTTCTCATAACAAATATCAATGCTTGTTTATTCATAATTCGCATCCCATTATGAGGCATGGTTTCGCCTCAGTTTTATACGGAGATTTTCCCTTGAAAAAGATGCCTATTGCACTAGCTCTAGTGCTAGCTCTTACTGGCTGTCAAGCCACTCAACGCCAAAATGCAACAACGGGTGAATACGAAACTAACTCCACCACGCAAGGCGCGCTTATTGGTGCGATCGCTGGCGCAGCAATCGGCCTAGCAACGGGTGATGATGCTAAAGAACGTCGTCAGCATGCACTCATTGGTGCAGCCGCAGGCGGAGCGACTGGCGCTGGCGTTGGTTACTACTTTGACCAACAAGAAGCGGAATTACGTCGCGCTTTGCTAAACTCTGGCGTACAAGTTCAGCGTGTTGGTGAAAATCAGCTTTTACTGCGTATGGAAAACGGTATCGGCTTCTCTTCAAGCTCTTACCAGCTTGATGCTAGTATCCATAATACTCTACGCGGTGTTGCTCGCATCCTAGTTGAGTACCCAGATACCAGTCTCGTTATTGACGGTTACACGGATAGCACAGGTAGTGAGTCATACAACCAAACGTTGTCAGAGCGCCGTGCAGAGTCCGTACGTCAATTCCTAGTATCTCAAAACGTTGCACCTGGTCGTGCAATTGCACGCGGCTACGGCGAACGTAACCCAATTTGCTCAAACCAAACTTCTGAAGGTCGTGCGTGCAACCGTCGTGTTGAAATCCAGATCTTGCCACTGAAGTAATTTGGTTGCACCATAACGGTAATAATAAAAAATTACCGGAGCAGGCCTAACCATTATCGTTAGGCCTGACATATTAATGTCTGTCAAAACGTCTGCCCTACTCTGCTTATTTAGCCTCAGCTTTTCTGGCTACTCACTTGCCTCTCAAGCTCCAAATGACCCCATCGAACAATACGAGTACGCACAACAATTATTGGCATCAAACGAAGCTGAAGCCTCACCAGAAACGCGCTACTGGCTAGAGCAATCCGCCAACCAAGGTTACCTCCCTGCACAAAAACAGCTCGCGAACGACTTTGCTAAAGGGATAAATGGCGAAAAAAATGAAACACAAGCGTTATATTGGCTAACCTCTATCGCACTCAATGACCCAACCGATCGTGGCTTTCTTCTCGCCGATTTTATTCAGCGCAATCCAGGTAAGGTCACAACTTCTCAATTGACTGAAGCCTTGTATCAAATGGCTTCTCAGCATAATCCAGCAGCAGAACAAGCTTATAATCAACTGTTAGAGCTGCGCTTCAACCAACTAAGAGCTAAACAAGTCTCGCAAATAAAGTCGCTCGATAAAAAAGCAGAGCAAACACAAGAAGAGAAAAGCACAGTTGCAACCCCCAAAGTAAAACACTCGCAGTTTCTATGGCTGATTTGGCTAGCGGCGATCCTCATCATCAGCGGCTTAAGTTTCCTCGCGATCAAAAAACTTAAGCAGAATAGAAAAGCGCGTGAAGCCAAAGAGGAAAGCCAAAATCAACGAATGGCGGAAAAAATAAAAGAGCTAGAGTTTACGAACAAGCAACTGAAGCGTCAGTTAGAGAAAGTATTCAGAGAATTTAAGAAATCCAAAACTCAGGCAGAAAACCATAAGCTAAGCGTCGCGTGTGCTATGTTTGGCTACACACCACAAACCATCCCTGATTTACAGGCAATCAAGCTACGCTATAGACAGTTATCAAAGCTTTATCATCCTGACACAAGGGGCAGTGAAGAAGAAATGAAGCGACTCAATCATGCCTTTAAGCTCGTCTCACAAAATGTTACAAAACAGTAAAAATAGGTCAGGATACTTTGGCTACCATGCTTTTATTCCCATATAATCAAACACCGCAATCGATCTCCCTCTCAAAGAAATTAACAGACATTTAACTTAAGTCGCGCTTTTATGCCATAATGCCCGGCGCAAAATAACACCTAACGACTCAAATTAATCTAGGTGGGGAGAAAATCAATGTTCACTGAAGAAGGCACCTGTGATTGGTGTAAAAAACCTAGTCTTGTAACTCGTCACGATTATTTAGATGGCAAGCACCACTACTCATGTAAAGCTTGTTACGATATGGCAAAAATCGACGTGCGCCTATTTAACCAAGGCGAATTGCAAATGCGCGAACGTTTGCAACGAGCGAGCTAAGCAAGACGGAATCAATGGAACTGATTTTCAAAAGCGCCTTTTATAAGGCGCTTTTTTGATCTCCCAAGCCTATTTCCAATCTCTATCTCGTATTCCCTCCTATCCTACATAGCATGTCGCATCGGTTATCAGCCCTCTTCCACTGTATACAAACCACTGTCCGTGAAAAACACCTGTATATACAGTAGTAAACCCCTGTATGTCTCTCGTCCAACTTTCTACTCACCTCACATTTTTAAATTGATGTTAGACATATCAGAAATAAAAAATAAACAAATAAATTCAATTACTTAAAGTAAAATTCTTTTATTTCCTTTTCAAAAAACCGCAAATAACTTTTGAGAAACTTGTTGATCAGGTCGCCAAAACAAACTACTGTATAGGCATACAGCATGTATAAAGGAACAGTAAGATGCAGTTACAAAGTCAATCTCATACATACTCTCGTTACAACGTATTGGCACAAGCAACTAAGCCCATGGCCGTTTCGGATCAGCTTCTATCTAAGCTGGCTGTTTTATCGCAGCAGAAACAATGGATTTTGTTTACAGCAGACTGCCCTCGTCCAGACTTTGAACAACTCACTGCTTCTAATATTTGCTGTAAAAACGTTATTCAAATGAAGCCCTCTCAACAGCTTTCAGAAGTCGAGATCGTGATAAAAGCCATCCGATCAGGCAATGCCAGTGCTGTTGTCGCATCCAATAAAATTGCACTTATGAATCAATCTATGTTGCGCGACATGGCGCAGCGCTATCAGTGTGAAGTCTTTTTCGTCGAAGGCAGAGTTAATAAGTACCACTAATAAGTTCGACGTTATCCATCCTGCATCTCGCCTCCTTTTTAAGGGGGCTTTTTTTGTATTAAAGAAAATAGGCAAACGTTTGCTTTTTCTCTGGCGAGTTAAAATAGTTCTGGTATGATGCCCACATTCGATTTATTCAGCGCCCACATTTTGCTGAATATCTTCTCTTTCTGACGTTTGATTAAGATGATAGGAATGTCGCAATGAGCCTTGCTAATCAAGTACTTGCCGTCAATGACGACCTGCCAATTCGCACCCATAAACCCGTTCATAGTGGAAAAGTTCGTTCAGTTTACTGGTTAACTGATGAAGACAGCGCCCGACTGATCAAAGAAAAAGGATACAATGTCGCGCCAGATGCGCCTTTGGCTATCATGGTGATTAGCGACCGAATCTCTGCGTTCGATTGTATTTGGCATGCTGAAGGTGGTCTTAATGGTGTCCCGGGTAAAGGGGCTGCGCTTAATGCGATTTCTAATCACTGGTTCAAACTGTTCAAAGAAAATGGCTTAGCAGATAGCCATATTCTAGACATTCCTCACCCTTTTGTTTGGATTGTACAAAAAGCCAAACCGGTAAAAATCGAAGCCATCTGCCGCAAATACATCACGGGTTCGATGTGGCGCGCTTACGCAAATGGCGAGCGCGAGTTTTGTGGAATCCAACTTCCTGAAGGGTTAGAAAAAGACAAAGCACTGCCAGAGTTGCTAATGACCCCATCCACAAAAGGCATTCTAAAAGGCATTCCCGGTGTGCCAGAAGCGGATGACGTTAATATTACTCGTCAAAATATCGTAGACAACTACGAAGCATTTAACTTCTCAAGTGCGGACGATATCGCACTCTACGAAAAACTGCTGAAAGAAGGCTTTAACGTTATCAGCCAAGCATTAGAAGCAATTGACCAAATCTTTGTCGATACCAAATTCGAATTTGGTTATGTTCATGATGCTGCTGGCAATGAAAAGCTGATTTACATGGATGAAGTGGGTACACCAGACTCGTCTCGTATATGGGATGCTAAAGAGTACCAAGCAGGTCACATCGTAGAGAACTCAAAAGAAGGTTTCCGCCAGTTCCTACTTAACCACTTCCCTGACCCAGATATCTTGCTAAATAAAGAACGTATGCCAGAGCGTGAAGCACTCGCTCGTGATAATGCTTTACCCGTCGAATCTTTGATGGCGATTTCGAGCACCTACATTGGTATTGCCGAGAAGATTACAGGCAAGCCGATTCATTTGAGTGAGAATCCGAAAGCGGAAATCATCGAAGTTCTGAGCAAAGAATACGGATTGATTGACTAGCACTGTCGCTAGATTGCTAAATGCTTTCCAATAAAAAGTCCGCACTAGCTTGCGGACTTTTTTCGTATTAGGCTCAGTTTAGCCGATATTTAACGTAGTGCCATCTGTTGTAGAGGCTGACTTGGTCGTCACCTGATATGTTTTGTCTTTAATCGTTGATACGAAATACCAGGTCGCCTCTGCCTTGTCGGGCGTAAAAGTAACGCGCATAAAGCCACGCTGTTTGATGTCTGCCCACTGTAATTCTGACACTAAGTGCGGCAGCGTGTATTCCATTTGAGTGATCGCAACAGGGTCTAACGCGAGGTAGGCTTCTAACCCAGGGGAACTCACAGAGCTAGTCGCAAACTCTACCCCGATAGGATGCTTAGATACGTCTTTAAGCTCACTTGCCCATGCATTGTGCGTATCTCCTGCCAAACAGACAAAGTTACCACTGCTGGCTTTGGCCAGTTGATAAACGTTCTCTCGCTCAACGTAGTAACCATCCCATGCATCTAGGTTATATGGCAAAGCAATGGTATCTAAACTTGGGTCAGAGAGATAACCCGTAATCGCAGAGTTTACCGCTAATAACGCCTCTGTTTTTTGTTCTTCAGTGGCAGTAAACAATTGAAACATCGCGGTCATAACCGAACTTGGCAACTCCATACGAGACATTAACACTTGTTGCCCTAGCACATTCCAAGTTGCGTCGTGCGTACTGAACACATCCATCAGCCAAGCGAGTTGGTCACCGCCTAACAGCTCTCGGTCTTGACTGCGCGACTGGGCAACTAAACCGCCAATAGCTTCCATCGTTGGTGAGCTGAGCGAGAAATAATCCAACGGTTTATCACGCCCCACAAGTCGCGTGTCGAGCATCATCAAATTGACTAAACTTCCAAACGAAAACTGACGGTAAATCAGCATGTTTGAGAAAGTGTTTTCACGAACGGGCAACCATTCTGTCCACGCGGCAGCCGCAGCTGCACGACGATCATTAAAGCGGCCTTCCTCTTCTTGATGGTTTTCCGCACCATTTTTCCAACTATCATTTGCAAGCTCATGGTCATCCCAGACTGCAATCATTGGTAGGCTCGCATGTAACGCTTGCAGATCAGCATCTTGGCGATATTGCGCATACCGTTTTCGGTAATCATCTAAGGTAATGCATTCAGTGCCTTTGCTTGGCTCTCGCCCTAGTGCCTCAGCATCTTCACTAGCGTAGCCACCAGCCCCATACTCATAAATGTAATCACCGAGATGAAGTACCACATCAAACGGTTCTTGCTCATGTTGATTTAAGATCTCTCGATACACATGGAAATAACCAGCAGGATAGTTTGCGCAAGAAACAACGGCCATGGATGCCTTTTCTACACCACCCTCTGGTAATGTTTGAGTTTGCCCGACTTCGCTAGTGACATCTCCAACCATGAATCGATAGTAGTAGCGAGAATTTGCGTTGAGGTTTTGAACATCAACTTTTACCGTGAAATCTCGGCTCGTGTCTGTGGCAAAAGTGCCACTTTGCACGATATCAGTAAAATTTTCGTTAGATGAAACTTGCCAGCTTACATCTGCGTAGCTCGCTGAGGTTGTAACACGAGTCCAAATGATTACTTGTGTTTGAGTAGGGTCTCCACTCGCCACTCCGTGCTCAAAGGTAACCGCAACAGATTCACTAGCATCGCTACCACAGCCCACCAGCCCGGTAACAATCGCCGTTGAAGAGGCAGCTTTCATAAAGTCTCGACGAGACAAAGACATATTGACTTCCTTTCTTATTGTGTTTGTTTTTATGCCCAAATGACGTGGTGACTCAATCATCCTTGTGTGCCAATAAGGGACGTTAATTCGAACTTACAGTACCAACCACTTAGTCGGTAATTTGTCCTAAAAACACAAAGTTAGAAGCTAGTTATGACAATTGCATTTCCAAACGTTACATTTTTGTTAATTTAAGTGCAAATACTCTATATTCATCACACTTCCAAGACCTGTGACAAAAACCTCAAAATAAAAAAGCGACCTACTTTGAGGTCGCTTTTCATTGCACTATTGTTAAGTGGTACATCGATGAAGTGGAAATGCTCAGCCTAAAACTTGATGTTAAGGACATCTTGTTCTGACGTATCCACCTTCAACTGACTGCGAGATTCTATGTACTCGATTTGCTGAACATCGAGCGAATATGGCATAACGACTCGCAATTCATTGATCCCTTCATGTTTAGCTAACTGGGTTAAGCGGACCAAATTGGATTCATCACTTTTACGAGAAGACATCGATTTTAATGCGGCATCCCACAACCGATCTTCAGGCTTGCTCAATTCCGCAATGTTCTGTTTCCACATCAAACCGAAAATAGGCGCGATGGTGGCAAATGCCTCTAAGAAGGTCCATTTTTTACTACCTGTCGCCCCTAAAAAGCTAGTGTAGTCGAATTCAATGCACGTCTTTCCTTGTTGATCCATTCTATGCCCCCGACACTCGAAAATGAGATATACCAAATATCGTTCAACTGTTTTGATATAGCAATGGGATATAAAACATTCGTCTTTTATGCACTAATTTACATGCAAAAGGAAATATTAAAACCAGCTTTGTAACAACTGATGTACAGCTTCGCCATATATAAGCATTCAATTGATTAATATTTCAATTAAGAAACTAAAAACAACACGTAAGTAACGATATCAATATGAAATCATTATAGATTCACCAAGAAAATATCAATTCTTGTCACAACGTCATCCGCCTACCTACTTCACATCAATCACTCGACTGGCCTTTTTATACTGTATCTTCCAACCAGCCCAGCGTGGCAACTCCCAACGCTTCGGGTCTCCCTTACGGTTTCCCTCTCGATAAACGACCTGTACTAGCTTGCGAGACGCGTAATACTCAACATCCAGTTGGAGTTCTGGCAGCGAAAGTTCTAAAGGGTACTGCTCCGTGAAATCGTCGTATTCCCATTCTGGAACACCGTTAAATGTTAAGTCTTCCGGTTCAAACAACGCCATATCATCGACATTTTCAACGCCTAATGTTTCCAACTGATCCTTTAACCAGCTAGAAAATGTCAAGGAGGCCAAGTCGTTAACCTCTTCTCCTTCGACATTAAGGCCCAATGCGTTGTAGAGTTTCCAGTGTTGGATTTGTTGTTTTCTTTGAGAAGCAAATCCTGGTAACAGTGTCTCGTCTTCTATCATTTCGACAATAGACTGAACAGCAACATCACCTTGTAACGCTTGATGTTCAGAACAGATTGTTCGCCCGGCGTAGACCAAATGCATTGTTGCTCTTGGGGTCTCTTCTTCATAATTCGTCTCACCTTGTTGCCACTCCCCTAGCTCAAGTTCGCGTAATAACGTCAGCGGGATAGGCATCATAACCGATGCGAGGTTTAGTGTTTGCTTAACACCTCGTCCTGGCACGCTATGGCTATCTAGCACGATGGCCGCTTCTTCTTTATCAGGAAAGCGGCTGTTACGCCCAACCAGCATCTCGACTACGCCATTTCCTAGAGCATCCCTTCGACGAGCTCGTCGGACAAACACAAGCTCAGGGTGCAATGAGGCGATGGAGAAAAAGAGCGCTTCACGTTTATATCGAGAGGCAACGTCAAGTTCCGGCAATTCAAACACTTCTCGCATTTGTTTCGCTAAACCTTGTGCCTCTTCGAGCGCGCTAGCATCAATGATAATGCCTGAGAGTTGCTCCCCCCGAACCAAACGGATCAACAAAGAGGCATCACATCCGCATGGCTCCTCTTGAGATAGAAGCTCAGCAACTTCACCACTTTGTCGCTGATAGAGCTGCGCAGGCACAGATAAGGCGGCAGCCAAATCAATCATTGCTTCCTTCTCTGGCTTCGCTTGAATTCTGGTAACGAGATCGGCAAACAGTGCATCAATGGGTAGTGGATATACTTTTCTCCCGTGCTGCGTGACATTGCCATCCTCATCAATCGCTTCCATGGATAACAACGTCGAATGAGATGCCTCTAGCGACTTTTCTGGAATTGAGTCGAGAAAATCGAGTGTTGAGAGACGGTACCCACAACAAGCCGCTGCCAGCATGGGCTCGACGAGCTCTTCTCTGTGTAATTCTGGAGGTGTCACCAACTCTAAAGGCGCGTGCTCACCATATAGACGAATACAAGCCCCTTCGGTAACGCGACCTGCTCGCCCCATTCGCTGCGCGGCACTGGCCTTAGAAATGTTGGTTAACGTCAGTGCTGTACGTCCATTTCGTTGTACAGTTCTGCGCTCTAAGCCGCTATCGATTACCACCCGGATATTAGGAATGGTCAGAGAGGTTTCTGCGACATTGGTTGCCAATACGACTTTCCGTTGCTTTTGTACCGTCAACGCACGATGTCGTTCTTCATCACTGACCGAGGCATGAAGTTTAACCACCATGACATCGCCACAACTTTGTAGCATCTGAGCACATTGGGTGATCTCTTTGCGTCCAGGCATGAAAACAAGAATATCGCCATCTTCATCTTCCAGTGCTTCTTTTACCGCTCCGACAACCTCCTGTTCACATCCCTTTTTGTTCGGTAAATAGCGGATGTCTGTAGAACGATGTGTCACCGTGACTGGAAAGCAACGTCCCTCCGAACGCAGACGCTTAGCATTCAGGTAACGAGCAAGCTTTTCGCCTTCTAAGGTAGCAGAAGTGACGATCAATCGATGTTGATTTTCTTGCTTCAAAATGGCGGTTAATAGATCAATATCCCAGCGTCGCTCGTGAAATTCGTCCACTATCACGACATCAAAGTCTGCTAGCTTGTTTTCCGAAAACCAACGCAGTGCAACCCCCGGAGTCACAAATACAACTTCGGTTTTTTCATCAAAGTAGGCATGAAGCTTGATCGCGTAACCGACTTTGCGACCTATTGGCTCTCCAGATTGCTCCGCAAGAAATTCAGCCAGCGAGGTACAAGCAATTCGACGTGGTTCAATAACCAGAACGCGTCCGTGTTTTGCCGCCCACATGGGCAAGCGGGTAGATTTACCCGACCCGGTTTCGGCTTCCACCACAAGATGGTTAAGGCTTACATGATGGTCAAACTCGGCTTGCAGGCTGTCGATAGGTAGTTGAAACATAGAAATTGGATTTGATTTGATGATGCAAAACATTATACCCAAGTAAAAAAATCATGCTTTAGGTATCTCTAAACAACCAATATTGCCGATATTTTCGTCGGTATCTGAATTTTTTTGCAACATTACATTGATGTGCATCAACGCATGTTTACAACTAAATAGTGAACCCGTTAAAATTTGGTGCGCATCCTTCAACCCTACATAAGGCACCCAATGAACAACGATAAACGCCCACTATATATTCCATATGCGGGTCCGGCCCTTTTAGCAACCCCTCTTTTGAACAAAGGCAGTGCATTCTCTGCTGAAGAACGTAGTTCATTCAACTTAGAAGGTCTGCTTCCAGAGTCGACCGAAACTATCCAAGAGCAGGTGGAACGTGCCTACCAGCAATACAAAAGTTTCGAAAGCGATATGGATAAGCACATTTATCTGCGTAATATCCAAGACACCAACGAAACATTGTATTACCGCCTAGTGCAAAATCACATTTCTGAGATGATGCCTATCATCTACACACCGACTGTTGGCGCAGCATGTGAAAACTTCTCTAACATTTACCGTCGTGGTCGTGGTCTGTTCATTTCATACCCAAACCGTGACCGTATTGACGACTTGCTGAACAACGCAGCAAACCACAACGTTAAAGTGATTGTTGTGACAGATGGCGAACGTATCCTTGGCTTGGGTGACCAAGGTATCGGCGGCATGGGTATTCCTATCGGTAAACTGTCACTATATACCGCGTGTGGTGGTATCAGCCCTGCTTACACTCTACCAATCGTGCTTGATGTGGGTACCAATAACCCGCAACGCTTAGCTGATCCGATGTACATGGGTTGGCGTCATCCTCGTATTACGGGTGCAGAATACGATGCATTTGTAGAAGAGTTTATCCAAGCGGTACAGCGCCGTTGGCCTGATGCTTTGATCCAATTCGAAGACTTTGCTCAGAAAAATGCGATGCCTCTTCTTGAGCGTTACAAAGACCGCGTGTGTTGCTTCAATGATGATATTCAGGGTACTGCTGCTGTTACTGTTGGCTCTCTACTTGCAGCTTGTAAAGCAGCAGGAACTCAGCTTTCTAAACAACGTATTACCTTCCTAGGCGCAGGGTCTGCTGGTTGTGGTATCGCAGAAGCGATCATCGCACAAATGGTATCGGAAGGAATTTCTGACGAGCAAGCTCGCTCACAAGTTTACATGGTTGACCGTTGGGGTCTGTTACAAGAAGGCATGCCTAACCTTCTTGATTTCCAACAACGCTTGGTGCAAAAGCATACCAATACGAAAGAGTGGGAAAATGAAGGAAATGGCTTCTCACTACTCGATGTTATGCGTAACGCCAAGCCAACGGTACTAATTGGTGTTTCTGGTGCTCCTGGCCTATTTAGCCAAGAAGTCATCGAAGAAATGCATAAACACTGTAAGCGTCCGATTGTCTTCCCACTGTCGAACCCAACAAGCCGCGTGGAAGCGACACCGAACGACATCATTCGTTGGACAAATGGTGAAGCACTGGTTGCAACAGGTAGCCCATTTGAGCCAGTGGTTCATGAAGGTCGCACTTACCCTATTGCACAATGTAACAACAGCTACATCTTCCCAGGCATTGGCCTTGGTGTACTTGCTGTCAATGCAAAACGTGTCACTGACGAGATGCTAATGGAATCAAGCCGCGCGCTCGCAACATGTTCTCCTCTAGCAATCAACGGTCGTGGGGCACTACTTCCACCACTGGAAGAGATCCACTTAGTATCGAAAAAAATCGCATTTGCCGTTGGTAAAAAGGCAATTGAACAAGGTGTCGCATTAGAAATTACTGATGAAGCATTGAACGTGGCGATTGAACAGTCGTTCTGGCAACCTGTTTACCGCCGCTACAAACGCACTGCGTTCTAAGCTTGAGACAATTCGTTTAATAATTAGCCCCTACCATGTAGGGGCTTTTATTTTTTTATCATCCTAACCAGATTTTGGCATAAATGGGCTTCTCTCTTTTTGTTTCTATCAGATATGATGAGAACTACATTTTTAGTTAAGGATATAAAACGTTTTGTTGTTTTCTCGCATAAGATCAAAGTGGAAGCTGAAATTTTCCTGGAAGCGATTTGCTTTGATTTTGTCGATCTCTGCACTTAGTCTGCTTGTTTCTGTTATTGCCATCGACCGGTGGGTGGTTTTACAAGCCAAAGAGAGCATTTTCACTGAATACGAGCAAATCCCTCAACATGAGGTTGCCGTAGTTCTTGGTACCAGTAAATACATCGGAAAGATCCTCAACACTTACTACACTCATCGCATTAATGCGGCGATTGAGCTTTACAACCAAGGCAAAGTAAAACAGTTTTTATTGAGTGGTGATAACGCCCACCGTTCATATAACGAACCGTGGACAATGAAACGCGACTTACTTAAAGCAGGCGTGCCTGAAGAAGTGATTCACCTTGATTATGCTGGCTTTCGTACCTTAGATTCGATTGTACGAGCAAAAAAAATTTTTGCTTCGGAGCGATTTCTGATTGTGACTCAACGCTTTCACTGCGAACGCGCACTGTTCATCGCTGATGCTTACAGCATTGATGCGCAGTGTCTCGCGGTAGCAGGGCCGACGGCCAACAAGCAAAAAACATCGATGCGTGTTCGAGAACTGCTAGCCCGTGTGAAAGCGTTTTTAGACCTGTATATTATCAATACGCAGCCTAAGTTTCTTGGCCCTCAAGAACCTATCGTCGCAGTAAAAGAGCCAAATAAAGCAGCTAACGAGCCTCTTCAAGTCCCCGTCGAATAGAGGAATAACGTGGCTCACAAGCCTAGTAACATTTCTATAAAACAAATGGGTAGTTTTCTACCCATTTCCAATTCTCAACATCACACTTTCTAATTTGCTCTACGATTCAGGCAAAACTCTTTTTCGCATTCAAAGTAACATTTCATCAATAAATAACTACAAGTCAGTTACTTTGCCATAAAAAAACCGACAAAAGGCAATGCAAAAGGAGCACTACCCATGACCGCACTCGCTGTGACATTGAAGAATTGGTTCTTCACTCGCAACAGCATGATTTTGAACGCGAATATCCTATTGTTCATTATCTTGTTTAATACCTTACCCTTTGAACCACAAGTAGTAACCGGCCTGAGCATCTTAGTTTTTGTTGCTATTCTGTGGCTAACCGAAGCGATTCACGTCAGCATTACCGCGCTGCTCATACCACTACTTGCGGTATTTTTGGGTGTGTTCAACACTCAAACCGCACTGAATAACTTTTCCAACTCCATCATTTTTCTATTTTTGGGTGGTTTTGCACTAGCTGCGGCTCTACATAAACAAAAGTTAGATCAAGCTATTGCAGATAAAGTACTATTGCTGGCAAGAGGAAAAATGTCTGTCGCTGTATTCATGCTATTTGGTGTGAGTGCTGGCCTGTCAATGTGGATTTCAAACACCGCCACCGCCGCGATGATGTTACCGCTTGTGCTGGGTGTGATGACAAAGCTAGACGCCAAGAAAAACCACAACACCTTTTTGTTTGTTCTACTCGGTATCGCTTACAGTGCTTCAATTGGTGGTATTGCAACACTGGTTGGTAGCCCACCAAACGCAATTGCAGCCGCTGAAGTTGGCCTAAGCTTCACTGAATGGATGAAGTTTGGTGTACCTATTTCCCTAGTATTAATGCCAATCGCTATCCTCGTATTGTACACGATGACTAAGCCTGACCTTAGCCACAAGTTTGACCTTGACCATCAACCAGTCGAATGGACAAACGGCAAAATGATTACGTTAGCGATTTTCTTACTGACCGTGACGTTGTGGATATTCAGTAAGCCTATTAACGCTATGCTGGGTGGCTTCGCGAAGTTCGATACTCTTGTAGCTATTGGCGCCATCCTTCTACTTGGTGCTTCTCGCGCCGTCGAGTGGAAAGATATCGAGAAAACAACCGACTGGGGTGTGTTAATCCTATTTGGTGGTGGTATCTGTTTGAGTAACGTCCTAAAAGCAACCGGAACAAGCGTATTTTTGGCTCATAGCTTGTCAGGCTTTCTTGAGCAAGCTGGTATTCTCTTAACGATTCTTGCAGTGGTTGCTTTTGTTGTCTTCTTAACTGAGTTTGCGAGTAACACCGCCAGTGCTGCACTACTTGTCCCTGTATTTGCGACCATTGCAGAAGCCTTAGGCATGTCTCCGGTTATTCTTTCTGCACTGATTGCCGTCGCTGCATCTTGTGCATTTATGTTACCAGTTGCAACACCTCCAAACGCGATTGTGTTCGGTACGGGTCATATCAAGCAAAAAGAAATGATGCGAATTGGTTTCGTATTAAACATTGCCTGTATTGCTGCACTAACGCTTTTCGCTTGGTTGTTCTGGTAAAAATAGCAAGTTCGATTAGCACTACACTGCTGCTCACGGTAATCGTATCGATAACCCAAACTTCCCCCCTAAGTGGTGTTCAGCAGTTTCCCTCTTGGTGGCCAGTTGGCCACCTTTTTTCTTTCCTTTAAGTGAACGGCTATCAGGCTTGCTTCTTTTCGCAAGCAAGTAAACCATAATGAGCTTCCACTCGGTTGCGACCATTGCGCTTCGCCTGATACAACACTTCGTCAGCTCTCGCCATGGTTTCTGAGACGCGTTCATTCTGCATTTGGGCAACGCCAATACTGCAAGTTAATGATTCACCGTGCACCCACAAATGATCCTCCACATTTTTGCGAATCATTTCTGCCTTCTCTAACGCTTGTTCAATATTGGTATCAGGGCAAAATACGACAAACTCTTCGCCGCCCCAACGAACGAGTCGATCGTCTGAGTAAATAGAAGTCGCTACCACCATGACAAATTCGCGCAATATGTCATCCCCCATTTGGTGCCCAAACTTGTCGTTCACCTTTTTAAACTTATCCAAGTCCAAATAGAGAATACTGAAGGTGTTATGCCCCCAGCGAACCTGACGAGATTGTTGTTCCAGCCAGTGTTGCACAGCATATCGGTTCATCGCGCCCGTCAAAGCATCTCGATGCGCTAACTCTGCAAACTCATAGTTTTGAGCTCGCAAAGTATTATTCACCTTTTCCAAATGACGGTGACGCTTTTGCGCTTTTTCATAAGCCACTCTATTTTTTCGTAACTCATGCAGAGAAAAAGCCAGTCCAAGCGCCATCCAAGAGATTAATAATGCATACAACAATGTTTCTTGCGCAAGGTAAGCGCCTTCAAACTCAATTTTATCAATCACAATTCTATGTTTACCAAGTGCCGCACCAGACCCAGTTGCAATATCAATACGTGTGATGTTTGAAAATTCAGGTGCGGAGTGTTCAATCGCGACTCCGTTATCTACTAACCACCAGGTCATCACCTGAAGATTTTTAATCGGAATTTCGACAATATCGATCGAACCCGACGGAGAAAACTGCATGCCATTATATTTAATGGTGTACTCGTCGTCCGGCTTGGAATACTCAGAATTATAATTGCGAAGATACAAACGTAGGTCGTGGCTAGGGTTAGCCCCTATTCCTGCCTCTTCATATCGCACCTTCAATCGAATCGTATGGTAGTTGGAAAGGTCAATACCCTGTGTTGGCGTTGCTGAATCGGTATAAACCGAGATTCCGCAATAAGGCCAAGCATACGAGCTCTGCTTTAGTTCACAGCTAAGAACTAGGCTTTGCCGATCGTATGTGATATCAGCCTCACTCACACCTCCTTCACTGGCATCTTTAGTTGCATAGATATTGAAATGCTCAGGTGTAATGGTCAGCTTTCGCGTATCGCCAAGCACACTATAAAGGGCAACCAAACTGATAGTGCAAATAGAAAGAGCAAAGATAAAGTTATGGATCCACTTCATGGGCAAGTGACCTGCTGAGATTATACAATACGTGGGGTTCAATAATTTCAAAAAATGAAATCAAGGTAATTTATCAAGAAATAAAATCGCTTTTTCATTCAATTCTTAGTTTCGACACATAGTAACGGATTTTGAACCGTTATCACGTTTTAAAATTTCTAAAAAGTGCAGCCCAACTTCTATTTGCGAAGCATTTCACAGCCATAATTTTTAGAAAATAAAACACGATGCATAATAATTTAGTGAAAGACATTTACTTTAAAGCTCCTGTCAACCCTGCATCTCTTCTCCACTTCAGTATATACTGTGCAAAAACACAATAATGAGTAATGTCATGTCATTAATTGCAACTGGCACGCTAAACAAAATGCGTGCTTCTCTGGACGGTGCCGTCAATTACCGTCTTCCTGTCGGTGAGGAAGAAATCGACTTAACTCCGTTTCTGGGTAAAACGCTCACACTGACTCACACTGGCAATATTTTTTGTTGCTCATGTGGAAAGAAAACGAAAAAGAGTTATTCGCAAGGCCACTGTTTTGTATGCATGAAAAAGCTAGCAAGCTGCGACATGTGTATCATGAAGCCAGAGACCTGCCACTACGATCAAGGGACTTGTCGCGAACCACAATGGGGTGAAGAGAATTGCATGGTGGATCACTTTGTCTACCTGTCCAACACATCCAGCTTAAAAGTTGGTATTACTCGTCATACTCAAATCCCGACTCGTTGGATTGACCAAGGCGCGACTCAGGGCTTGCCAATTTTTAAAGTAAAAACTCGCCATATCTCCGGTTTAATTGAAGTTGAACTGGCGAAACATATCGCAGACAAGACCAATTGGCGCACACTGCTAAAAGGTGACGGTGAACCTATGGCATTGCAGGACCGTTTTGCTGAGCTATTGCCTTTAGTCGAAGAGAAAATTGCCGAGATAAAACAGCAATTCGGCGAAGATGCCATTGAAGTATTAAACGAAAGCATTACCGACCTTAGCTACCCGGTACAACAGCACCCAACGAAGATCACTTCGCATAACTTCGATAAAAACCCGGTTGTTACTGGCACTTTGCAAGGCATCAAAGGTCAATACCTCATCTTTGATACCGGCGTTATTAATGTAAGAAAATTCACTTCCTATGAAGTTGAAGTTAGTGAGTAATCGCTTGCAGAACGCGTTGATTCAAATAAAAATGAAAAAAGCTCGAGTTTGACTCGAGCTTTTGTTTTTCTATTAGGAAGAAATCGTTAGTTATGCGTCAAGGATGCTTTCTAGCACATCGAATAACATATCGACTTCTTCTATTGTGTTGTAATGCATACAACCAATTCGCACTACACCACCCGATTCTTCTAAACCAAGTTGACGAACTAAGCCCAACGCATAAAAGTGACCATTCCATACACAAATGTTATGTTCACCCAGTGTTTTCGCGATGAACTCTGGAGAATATCGGTCAAACGTTAGCGCAAAAGTTGGCGTGCGGAGTTGGCTATCTTCCTTTGCGATACCGAATAGATTGACACCATCTAATGCATTCAAACGCTGCAAGAAACGCTCACTCAAGCGCTGCTCATGTTGTTCATACAGTTGGTAGCTTTGCTCCAATCGTTGGCGAAGAGGTAAACCGACTTCACCAAATTGAGCCAGATACTCAACCGCAGAAACGACACCAGCAAGACCTTCAAAACTTTGCGTTCCTGTTTCAAATCGACCAGGGCCTATATTAGTGGCAGGCTCGACTTTGTAAGGGCGAATACTGTGGAGCCACTGATCGGCTATGTAAGCAATACCAACGTGTGGTCCGAAAAACTTGTAAGCTGAGCAAGCTAAAAAGTCACAACCTAACGCTTGAACATCAACCAAATGATGAGGCGCATAATGGACGGCATCCACATAAACTTGTGCCCCAACATTGTGCGCCATGCTGACTACTTGCTGTACATCCACAATAGAGCCCGTCGTGTTCGATGCATAAGTCACAGCGACAAGGCGCGTTTTATCAGAAAGAAGGCGGCTTAAATGCTCCATATCAAGCGTACAATCTTCTTCGTTGATACGAACTTGATGAACCGTAACGCCTTTATCTTCTGCCGCTTGCTGCCAGCTGGATACATTTGAATAGTGATCCAAAGCGGAGACAATGATCTCATCTCCTGCTTGCCAATCTCGACTAATCGCGCGACTAAGCTGAAAGGTTAGTGAGGTCATATTGGCACCGAAGACAATATTGCCAGATGAAGGGGCATTAAGTAGAGCCTGAGCCGACTCACGCGCATTTTGCATTACGTCAACGGTCACTTGGCTAGAAAAATAATGCCCGCCTAAGTTAGCGTTGAAACGACCTAAATACCCAACCATGCTGTCTAGTACTGGTTGAGGCACTTGTGAGCCACCTGGACCATCAAAAAACGTCACGGGCTTGTCGTTGTGGTATTGAGCCAACGCCGGAAATTGCTCTCTGATCTGATTAAGATTGAAGTTCATTACGCTTATCCGTAGCAGTAAGTACAAATACATCCATATGGCCCGCTTCGTCATCAATAACAGAGCGGATTGGGCACGCGTTATGCCACAGCTTGCTATCAGCCAAGATTGCGACCTCTCCGGTTTCTAGCACTTTACGGAAAAATGGGGCTTGGTTATGGCTGCTGTACAGCATGATGTCGCCACCGATGATGTTATGGCGTCCCACACCAACCATTGCAATATGATCAAAACCGTCTTGGTGCACACCTTCAGGTGCTACTTGGGTTTCTTCTTCCAGTGCCCTGATACGGATTTGGTGAATTTCTATTTCTTGACCGTTTGGCAGATGATTCGCATTGACAAACAATTCACACATTTCTCGAAATCCATCGCTGGTAAGAATATCCTTCTCAATTGGCTCGAATTGTCTTACTACATCACCTTGAAATCGGTTGATATCAGAGGATTGA
This sequence comes from Vibrio sp. YT-17, assembly GCF_033337375.1. Classification (NCBI taxonomy): domain Bacteria; kingdom Pseudomonadati; phylum Pseudomonadota; class Gammaproteobacteria; order Vibrionales; family Vibrionaceae; genus Vibrio; species Vibrio sp. YT-17. The sequence continues at coordinate 29,620 of NZ_JAWOQP010000010.1, read as the reverse complement.
ACAAAGCTATTTTTATTTAAGTCGATGACTTTGCCGTTATCAAAGCCAACCACAGAATAACGTCGTAGTCGATACTGACCATCTGCATGTTCGGTACGAGGCAGTTCTTCAAACGATGGGGAAAGCTGCTCAATTGCTGCCATGCTGAGCTGTGTTAAATGTAGAGTATTCTCACGTGAATGTAACATCATTTGCTCCTTTAATGAGGCACATTAATTAACATTTAATTTACACACTAGGTTACGCAAATATTCTGCAATTACCAGCTTTTAACGTTGATAGCTTCAACAAAACGACGAAAACAACATAACAAACCAAACCAAACCACAAAAACAGAGCCATGTTTCAGTTTTACGCTTTGACAATATTTGAAACTAGACTTCTCTACTACGAATAGAATTTTATGCTAGAAGTCAACGTTCTCAATCAATATTTAGTGGGTTCTAATCTATAACCAATTATTCGATCACAATCGTTGTTTATGCTTTTAAAGCACTAAGAATTTCCATACAATCGAGGGAAATGTTACGCCCTTTTTGGAGCCATAATGAGCGACGTAAAACACTGTAAATTATTAATTCTTGGTTCTGGTCCTGCAGGATACACAGCTGCCGTCTACGCAGCGCGTGCAAACTTAAACCCTGTGCTTGTGACGGGAATGCAACAAGGTGGTCAGCTAACCACCACAACTGAAGTTGAAAACTGGCCAGGCGATGCTGAGGGACTGACAGGTCCAGCATTGATGGATCGCATGAAAGAACACGCCGAGCGTTTTGAAACTGAAATCGTATTTGATCACATCAATGAAGTAGAGCTATCACAACGCCCATTTCGTTTAAAAGGCGACTCAGGTGAGTACACTTGTGATGCCTTAATCATATCTACCGGCGCATCAGCAAAATACCTTGGCCTTGAGTCTGAAGAAGCATTTAAAGGTCGCGGCGTTTCTGCTTGTGCAACCTGTGACGGTTTCTTCTACCGTAATCAGAAAGTTGCAGTTGTGGGCGGTGGTAACACGGCTGTTGAAGAAGCGCTATACCTATCTAACATTGCGTCAGAAGTTCACCTGATCCACCGCCGCGATTCATTCCGCGCAGAGAAGATCCTTGTGAAACGTCTGATGGATAAAGTTGAAAGCGGTAATATCGTTCTTCATACCGATCGCACTCTCGATGAAGTACTGGGTGACGATATGGGCGTAACGGGCGTCCGCATTAAAGACGTGAACAGCGGTGCGACAGAAGATATCGATGTAATGGGTGCATTCATCGCAATTGGCCACCAGCCAAACACACAAATCTTTGAAGGCCAAGTAGACATGAAAGATGGCTACATCATCGTTCAATCAGGTCTTGAAGGCAACGCAACACAAACTAGTATCGAAGGTGTATTTGCAGCTGGCGACGTAATGGACCACAACTACCGTCAAGCGATCACCTCTGCAGGTACAGGTTGTATGGCTGCATTAGATGCTGAACGTTTCTTAGACTCACTTGGTGACAAATAACTTTTCACATTTGTGTCATATCCTTAAAGCCCAGCGGTATTCCCGCTGGGTTTTCTTTTGTATACTACCGCCTCATTAAAACAATTATCATTAAGCCTTCACGATGGATAAGAAAAAGCAAAGCAGCTTGAATAAGTGGCTGAAGCAACAAAGTAAGTTAGCCAAGCGCTGGCTTATGATTGCGATAGGCCTAGGCGTACTTTCAAGCGTGTTTTTATTGGCTCAAGCAGCCCTGCTCGCCTCCATTCTGCACCAGTTAATCATTGACCAAGTCGACAAAGCCGACCTCATTTGGCATTTTGTTGGGCTCGGTGGCACGGTTATCGGTCGAGCTGCTTGTACCTGGGGTCGAGAGCTTGCCGGTTACCGTTGCGGGGAGCAAATTCGAGTTTATATTCGCCAACTCATTTTAGATAAAGTTCATAAACTTGGGCCAGCTTACATCAAAGGCAAACCTGCTGGCAGTTGGGCAACGCTCATCTTAGAGCAAGTAGAAGATATGCAAGATTTCTTCTCACGCTACTTGCCTCAAATGTCATTATCGGTACTAGTGCCTTTCATCATTTTGGTTGTCGTATTCCCAGTAAACTGGGCAGCAGGCTTGATCTTCCTGGTCACTGCACCACTAGTGCCTATTTTCATGGCACTGGTTGGGATGAAAGCCGCAGAAGCAAACCGTAAAAACTTTAAAGCGATGCAGCGTTTGTCGGGTCACTTTTATGACCGCTTGCAAGCAATGACAACCATTCGCTTATTCGATAGAACAAAATCTGAAACTGAGACGCTAAAGGGTGCTTCAGAAGTCTTTCGTACTCGTACCATGGACGTTCTGAAAATCGCGTTTCTGTCTTCTGCGGTGTTAGAGTTTTTCACTTCCATTTCTATCGCAATTACCGCTGTCTACTTTGGCTTTAGTTATATCGGGGAGCTGGACTTCGGCTACTACGGCACAGGTGTTACGCTCTTTGCTGGTTTGTTCATTCTGATTCTTGCTCCAGAGTTTTATCAGCCATTACGTGATTTGGGCACGTTCTATCATGCGAAACAGCAAGCGGTTGGGGCAGCAGAAAGCATTGTCGAGTTTCTGGATTTGGAAGTCGATCAAATCAAAGATGGTACCCAAGCGTTAGATAAAAACAGCCCTATCCATATTGAAGCGGACCAGTTAACCATTTTTAGTCCGGAAGGTAAGCAGCTCGCAGGTCCCCTATCCTTCTCTCTTGAAGCCAACAAAAGTACGGCTTTAGTTGGACCAAGTGGCGCAGGTAAAACAAGCTTGGTAAACACCATCCTCGGTTTCATGCCTTATCAAGGTAGCTTGAAGATTAATGGTTGTGAATTGTCGCAACTGGATCTAGCCACATGGCGAGAGGCAGTAAGCTGGATTGGTCAAAACCCGATGCTATTACACGGTAGCATTCGAGATAACATCACACTAGGTAAGCACAATATTCAGGATGCAGACGTACATTCTGTGTTGAATGACTCTCACGCTGCTGAATTTGTTGAAATGCATGGGTTGGATTATCCGATATCTGATCGTTCTGGTGGTTTATCTGTCGGCCAAGCGCAGCGTTTAGCACTGGCTCGCGCCATGCTACAAAATGGTCGTTTTTGGTTATTAGATGAACCAACCGCAAGCTTAGATGCTCGCAGTGAAAAACTCGTGATGGAAGGCATTAACAAGTATGCGCATGCCACAACGAATTTGATGATTACTCACCAACTTGCGCCTTTACAAAACGTATCGCAAATTCTTGTTATGCAGGACGGCCAGATTGTTCAACGTGGTGATTACGCCACACTGTCGACAGAAGATGGCTTATTTAAAGACATGTTGGAAGCGAACCTCGCACAACGTGAAACAGACAAGGGGAACTTAGATGCGTGATTTACTCCCTTATCTAAAACTCTATAAAAAACACTGGTTTGGTCTTTCGCTAGGTATGCTACTGGCATTTCTGACCTTAGCGGCGTCTATTGGCTTATTAACGCTATCAGGTTGGTTTATTTCAGCCGCAGCGGTGGCAGGCTTGACGGTTGCTCGTGAGACCTTCAACTACATGTTACCAGGTGCCGGGGTACGCGGCGCTGCAATGGCTCGAACCGCAGGTCGATGGGGAGAACGTGTCGTTAGCCACAATGCAACGTTCAAGCTGCTTACCGATCTACGTATCTTCTTCTTTAAGAAACTTGCACCACTGATTCCGGGTCGTGTTTCTACGATGCGTGATGCCGATCTGCTCAACCGCTTAGTAGCGGACGTAGATGCGATGGATCACGTATACCTTCGACTTATCAGCCCTGTCGTGATTGGTATTTTTGGCATATTGAGTTTAACGGCTGTCCTGGCGTTCTTTGATTGGCATCTCGCCCTACTGCTTGGCTCGATTCTTACCGTCATGTTGTTTGTATGGCCAGTGCTGTTCTATAAACTGGGTAAAAATAATGGCGAGAATCTCACTCATCATAAAGCGCAATTGCGAGTGGCGACACTGGACTGGCTTCAAGGCTACAGCGAACTGAGTATCTTTGGAGCAGAAGAACGTTATCGTAATCTCATTCTAGAGAAGCAGAAGCAGTTGCTGTCTAACCAATTTGTGAACGCGAACTTAACGGGCATGGCTTCAGGCCTGCTTATGCTGGTGAACGGCATTACACTGGTTGTGATGCTTTGGTTTGCTGCAGACGGCGTAGGTGGTCGTGCTCCTGATCCTTGGATTGCGCTGTTTGCGTTTGCAACCATGGCGAGCTTTGAGATTCTGATGCCTATCGCAGGCGCATTCCAGTATCTCGGTCAAACGTTGACCTCTGCTCGTCGTTTAAATGAAGTAATTTTGGCTGAACCTGACGTTGTCTTCCCTGAGCAGTCGAAACATAAAGACACAACGTTAGACATTGAATTCGACAACATAGATTTTACTTACCCTGACGGTCAGCAAAAGGTGCTGAAAGACTTGTCACTCTCACTACCGTTGGGCACTAAAACTGCAATTGTAGGTCAAACAGGTTCAGGTAAATCAACACTGATTCAGCTTCTTTGCCGCTACTGGGATGTTAACCAAGGTGAAGTTCGAATCGGTGGTACAAAACTGCAAGATTGGAGCGAGTCGGACCTGCGATCAGCAATGACTGTGGTCAGTCAACGCGTAGATGTACTAAACGGGACACTACGTGACAACTTACTCATGGCCGCTCCGGATGCAAGTGATGAGCAACTGTCTACTATTTTACAAAAAGTCGAGCTTGGCGGGCTTCTTGAAGAGCCGGGGTTAGACGCTTGGTTAGGCGACGGCGGTCGTCAGTTATCTGGTGGTGAGAAACGTCGAATCGGTATTGCTCGAGCATTGCTACGTGATGCCCCAATCCTACTCTTAGATGAACCGACTGAAGGCCTCGATAAGCGTACGGAACAAAAAGTGATGGCGCTTTTCAATGAACACTTTGCTAATAAGACAGTAGTATTCATTACACACCGACTGATAGAGCTAGAAAGTATGGATAGCATCTGTTTGATGGAACAAGGTGAGATCATCGAACAAGGCGACCATCCAACGCTACTCGCTCAAAAAGGTCGTTACTACCAGCTATTACAATCTCTATAATTCGATTTTCAGTGACGAGAAGGGCTCATCAAACGATGAGCCCTTTTGTTATTCCTGTATTATTAGTTACCTAATTAAGCACGTATACAGTGCTGATTTACCGACCAGATTTTTTGAGATAAGCCGCCATTTCATCTTTCGGAACCATGCCCCCACCTGTTGCCCAAACAAGATGTGTTGCGTTTTTGAGTTTTTCTTCGTCAAATTTCATTCGAGACTGGTAAGCATGGTTATTCGAGACGTGCACTGCACCAATCATACCGGCTAATGCAGAAGGCTCTAGATTAATACCTTCCAGTTCACTTAACTGACCCAAGTGGTGATACATACGAGCGTCATCAATGGTGTAAAAACCATCAAGTAGCCTTTCCATCGCTCTTCCGACAAATCCCGAGGCACGCCCGACTGCCAAACCATCAGCGGCGGTGATGTTATCGATACCCAAATCTTGTACCGAAATATCGTCATGCAAGCCTGTATGTACGCCCAACAGCATGCACGGTGAGTGCGTTGGCTCTGCGAAAATACAGTGGACATGCTCGCCAAATGCTACCTTCAAGCCAAATGCCACCCCACCAGGTCCACCGCCAACACCACAAGGAAGATAAACAAACAATGGATGATGCTCATCAACCACGATTCCCAAGTCATCAAATTGCTGCTTAAGACGCTCACCCGCAACAGAGTAACCTAGAAACAGCGTTCGTGAGTTTTCATCATCGATAAAGAAACAGTTGGGATCTTTTTCTGCCTCTTTACGACCTTGCGCGACAGCAATACCATAATCTTCCTGGTGCTCTACGACATTAACACCATGTGACCGGAGCTTATTTTTCTTCCATTCCCGCGCATCCGCAGACATGTGGACTGAAACTGAAAAACCCAGCTTCGCACTCATGATACCGATGGACATACCAAGATTGCCGGTTGAGCCAACTGCAATACTGTACTGCTTAAAAAACTGCCGAAACTCATTGCTGAACAATTTGCTGTAATCATCGCTTTCACAGAGCAAGCCGGCTTCAAACGCCAACTTTTCTGCATGAGTGAGCACTTCATAAATACCACCTCTCGCTTTGATCGAACCAGAAATTGGCAAATGACTGTCTTTTTTGAGCATTAAATGGCCCAATATTGGTGTGTCGTATTGCTGCTCCAAACGCACTTTCATATTGGGAATATCCACCACTGGGGACTCAATAATGCCACGCGACGTTTCCGTTTCGGGAAACGCCTTCATCAAATAAGGCGCAAATCGTGCTAGCCGTTCACTCGCCGCTTGAATATCTTCTTCATCTAACCCGACATGAGGTAAACCTTCCTCCAAGGAAGTGGTATAGGGGTTGAACCAACAAACCTCTTCAAGATCAATAAGTGCTGCCAAGAGTGGGAACTGCTTAGTCAGCGCTTCAATATTTGCCTTGGTCATTTTACCTTCCTGGAATGATGTGAGTTGAGATAAACAAAAGCGCCGCAATAGCGACGCTTTGGAGAACAACTATCAGTTATCAGTTTGAGCTTACGCGTAGTTTTTCTCAAACTCTTGCATGAAGTCTACTAACGCTTGAACGCCTTCAAGCGGCATTGCGTTATAAATGGATGCTCGCATACCACCAACTGCTCGGTGACCTTTTAGCGCTTTCAGCCCTTTAGAGTCTGCTAGCTCAAGGAAGGTTGCATCCAGTTCAGGCTTAGCAAGTTGAAATGGCACGTTCATCAAAGAACGGTTTGCTGAGTGCACGCCATTACGGTAGAAATCAGACTGATCGATGTAATCATACAGTAGCGCGGCTTTAGCGCGGTTCACTTGCTCAATCGCTTTTACTCCGCCCTGTGCCTTCAGCCATTTGAAAACAAGACCAGACAGGTACCATGCAAAGGTTGGTGGCGTGTTGAACATTGATTCTTTTTCTGCCAAAACAGTGTAATCCAAAATACTTGGTAGTACCTGCTTCGCCATACCTAATAAATCATCGCGCACGATAGCAATAGCAATGCCGGAAGGACCAATATTTTTCTGAGCGCCCGCGTAAATCACACCGTATTTCGACACATCAATTTCACGAGAAAGAATTGTCGAAGACATGTCAGCAACAATCGGTTTGTCGGTGATAGGAAGATCGTTAATCTCAATACCATCAATGGTCTCATTTGGACAGAAGTGAACGTAAGCCGCTTCTGGAGCAATTTTCCATTCACTTGCAGGTAGAACCGCGACTTTCCCGTTGATTTCTGTTTTTGCATCAAACACGTCTGGTTCGCAGTATTTTTTCGCTTCAGCTACCGCGCTTTCAGCCCAATAACCACCATCGATGTAAGTTGCCGTATCGGCATCACCAAGTAAGTTTAGAGGAACAGCAGCAAACTGAGCACGAGCACCACCTTGGCAGAACAGTACTTTATAGTTGTCCGGAATATTCAGAAGATCACGTAAATCCTGCTCGGCTTCTTCTGCAACTTTGATGAACTCTTTGCTTCGGTGGCTGATTTCCATGACCGAAGTACCAAGGCCTTGCCAATCGATTAGTTCCTGTTGTGCTTGCTGCATAACTGCTTTAGGCAGACCTGCTGGCCCTGCACTGAAGTTAAATACGTTGTCCGTATTTTGTTCCATGATGCTCATTGCTCCTGCTATGTAAATATTACGAAATTAATATCACGTTTTCGCAGTGATAAAAACAAGAAAAGAGGTCTTACGACCTCTTTTTAAAGACTAAGCGTTGAATTGGAACAAATTCGCAACAACACGAATTACTGTTGTTGCATCAAAGCAGGCATAAGTAGAGCCACCAATGGGAACTCATGCCCATTTTCGAACTTCAATTTGCCTTCACCAATTTCTGCTTTTAATTGATAACCGCCCTCTACTTTTTCGATCAACTCCATAATAAGGAGCTCATCAATCCCTTCTTGAATAAATGGGTAATGCGTTACTAATTCATCAGAGAAGTAAGTGCTAAGTTCACCAGCAGTGGCCGTCACCAACTTCATTGGATCTTGAGAAATATGCTCAGTACCTTCAGGGATGGATAGTTGCCACTCATTGTGGAACTTGCCGTCACCGAACGCGAGTGAAAGCTCGTTCACGGATAAATCAAAACCTTTGCTAAACAGCGTATCGACATGCGGCAATAAATTCGCAATTTCCTGTTCATCTAGCATAGGAGAGCTTTGATAGATAGACATAATTTGATCAAAAGACTGGCTATCCACATCTGCAATTGAGAAATCCAACTTAAAGTTATCGACATCCGTCCCATCAGTTAAACGTAGTTTCTTAGCATCTAGGTTTAATTGACTGTTCAGCTTATCACCAGACTCACTCATCGTAGTGTTACCACGGTAGCTCGCATTTTCAATCAAAAAGACAGGCGTTAAGTTCGCATCAACCACATCTAGCTTCTCTAGAGAGAAAGACTGCTCGCCTAACCAGTAGCCTTTTGCTTGCTTTCCTTTACCTTGCCCTGTCAATGCATTCAGATGAAGCTCTTCACCGTTTTCAAAATCCACTTGAACAGAAGGAACAGAAACTTGGTAATTGAGATCACCCAATACCGTCACATCACCTGTTACTTTTGCAGGGCTTGTAGAAACAGAAACACCTTGCGCTTCGTTACGATAATGCCAACTGTCTAGGTCGAGGATAAATGCTGTATTGCCATTTAGTTGAGTCTGGCTATGCATCGTGAGAGGCAAAAAGTCATTGTCCACCAATTTTGAATCTGCTGTTAGGCTTGTTAGACCGTGGCTAACATCACTGGTTACGTCAAACGTCGTTGGCATACCATCACGCTCTAACTGCGTTTTAAGCTCAGGATCAACAACTGAATAACGAGTCAGCACGACTGAAGACAAATAGCCACGCTGATACTCGACCACTTCGCCTTTAATCATTTCATCATTCATATTGGTAATACCATCTTCAATGATGGACTGACCAATTTGTCCGACAGCCAATGGCCAACACAGTGCTAATGAGATAGCACCACCAATGGCGCCGATTTTTTTAAGATTTTGCATAACGTCACTTATTAGATATTTTCGGTCAGTCTACCCCAAACCACCTGCGGAGAAAACATTGAGACAAATCAGACTATTGATGCTTATTCTAGTCCATTAATCAGGAATCATACTTGGCTCCCACTCATCATGTCCTTTTATTGTTAAAGTTTGCGTGGCGAAGTTTTAACCGGAGCTAAAACATCTGTGAATCGTTATGCTGTGTTGTGTCTCGACAACAACCCAATCAGTGCTGAACAGTTTCGATTGGAGCTGTCTGCCTTCTCAAGTAAGTTTGATATTTTTTCTGTCGAATCGATAGAAGAGGCTCAAAGCGCTTTAGAGTATCTAGAAGAAAGAGAACAGACTGTTGCTTTAGTTATAGCGAGCCATCACGCTCATTTTAACGGCGTGGATTTTCTTATTGGTTTAGACCGGATGCCACATACCGAGCAAGCAAGAAAAATTCTTATTAGCTGCTCGTCTGATATAGAGGCAATTCTCACTGCCGTTAATGAGGGCAGGCTCGACCACTGCCTCACTAAACCTTTGCCAGATCACGTCTTATTTAACACAGTGCAAAAAGAGCTGACCCAATTTATCTTGCGAAATGGCAAAGAAGACCTGCTAAGTTACAGTCAGATATTGGATCATCACAGCTTGTTGCGAGCGCACATCAATAACCAGATGAGCCATTATCAAGCCGGATTCTTACACGACTACCACTCGATGTCTGATGCCGAGTTAGCCGAGCAAGTGATCTCCGCTCTCCAGCAATTTTTCAAAGATAATGACGAAACAAGAGCGTGCCGTACATACTCACCTGAACACTTATTAACCGTGGAAGGCGAGCCAAATTGCTTTTTGTGGTTTATCACCGAAGGTGAAGTGGCTCTGTACAAGCGCGATGAGCAAGGCATGCAGCGAGAGGTTGTACGCCATAACAAAGGGAATATTGTCGGAGGCATGTCGTTTGTTACTGGGGAATGTTCTTTCTCGACAGCTCTAACACTAACCAAAACAGAAGTTATCAAACTCGATCGCAACGTATTCAATAAAGTGATGCAAAGCGACTCAAACTTACTGCCTCTTTTTACAAACTTGCTCTTACGCCACTTCAACCGCCGATTGCAAAGAAGCATCAACACCAAACTGCAACTTCAAAAAACGCTCGAATCTTTAGAATCAGCCCACCAGCAGCTCATTGAAAGAGAAAAAATGGCGATGCTTGGTCAATTGGTTGCGGGAGTGGCCCACGAACTAAACAATCCAGTAGCCGCGATATTAAGGGGCGTAGAGAATTTAACGCATACACTAGAACGATTACTTAACGATGCGCCCAGTTCCGATATACAAAGCAAAGGCATTGAATTACTGAGCAAAGCGCAAATCTCAAAACCCGCTTCAACCGCCGAGCTCAGATCACGCGTAAAAGCGCTTAGCCATACTCTTCCAGACCGAGCATTGGCAAAAAAAGTGGTGAGCCTTGGATTAGAGTCCGATCAAGAGCTACTTACCCAACTAACGAGAAAGCAGAAAGCGTCTTATCATGCTCTCAATACACTAGAGCAATACCACAAAGCAGGTTCTACACTTCGCTCAATTAATGTCTGTGCAGCACGAATTGCTGATATGGTAAAAAGCCTGAAAGGATATGCTCGGTCAGATGATGAGACCCTGCACTATGCCGATATTCATGAGGGCATTGAAGACACCTTGGTGATTTTCGAGAACAAATTAAAAATGCACCAAGTTTCAACCGACTATGCAAACTTGCCTTCCATCCTTTGTCAACCGATCGCACTCCAACAGGTGTGGACGAACTTGGTCTCTAACGCCATTGACGCATTTCCAGAGAAAGGTGTGTTAAACATACAAACACGCCTTATAGAAAAAGAGCACACACATTATGCCGTTATCTCATTTGAAGATAATGGATGTGGCATTCCTGAATCGCAAAGAGACGCCATTTTCGAGCTGAACTTCACCACAAAAAAAGAAGGTAATTTTGGCTTAGGCATCGGGCTGTCCATCTGCCAGCAAATCGTAACAGCACACAGAGGGTGGATTGACGTCGAATCAGAGATCGGCCAGTTCACACGAATGACCGTCTGGTTACCAGTCATCGAAGAAGGAGATGAAACATGACCAAGTATCTAATTTTATGTGTCGATGACGAACGAGAAGTCTTGGATAGCGTGCTCCAAGATCTTGCTCCCTTCGAGGAGAACTTTGTCGTCGAAGGAGCGGAATCGGTGACTGAAGCTCGGCAAGTGATTGAGGAGATGGCGGAAGAAGAAGTTCAGCTTGCGCTCATTTTATGTGACCACATTATGCCGGAACAAACTGGGATCAGCTTCTTAATCGAACTCAGTCAAAATGGTGACACAAAAGCAGCGCGCAAAGTTTTACTCACAGGACAAGCTGGTTTGGAAGACACCGTAGAAGCCGTAAATAACGCGAGTCTCGATTATTACATTGCCAAACCTTGGAAAGGTGAAGCATTGAGAAAAGCAATCGTGTCTCAGCTTACCGCGTTTGTGATTGAGAATGATGATAACCTGCTATCCTGGACTCAAATCCTTGATTCTGAGGCAATCCTCAACGCCATGGCAGAAAGAAGAGCAAGCTTTGGCGAGTAATAAAGTGTTTGGTTCTAACTTGAACTCAACGATGCTCATTGCACCACCTAACCTCGCATAGTCGAATGAGGTTAGAAAAACATCGTTACTTGTCCGAGTGAAATTCTCGGACACTACGTATATGGCGTAGTTTTTGCTTAAACCAAGGAACTATTAAGTTAATTGACAAAACATCGACACATTTTTGTTGGTCGTGGACCTTCCTTTTTATTATGATGTCGGACAAATCAGATTACGGTTCAAGTGGTTGCTTGAATCCATGGAAATAATGAACAAGGTTTATCGTTAGTTATGCGTAAAACACTATTAGCCGCTGCCTTACTAGTGGCATCAAGCCATGCCCTAGCTGCAAACGATCGCAATGCGCCAGCAACTATGAGCAACTTTAGCTACGACTATTTCGAAGCACGTATTGGCGCAAGTCCTGTGACATTTGGTGCTGGATTCAGCAAATCAATTCACCCGAACGCGCATGTTATTGCTCGTATTGACTCTGAGTTTGAAAGTGATTTTGACTCAGCTGCAGGCTTTGGCTTCCATTCTCCGCTAAACAACTGGGCAGATCTTACTGGTGAAATGCTAATGCGCGTTGTGCAACCTTCGAATGAGAGCAGCACAGATGTTGGTATGGAGCTTAACTTAGGTGTTCGCCAATGGTTGGGCCCTCAATTAGAAGTAGGCGGCAAAGTCGGCTACGTTTCTATCGATAACGATGACGATTGGACTGGCTCTGCCTACGCTCGATTCCACTCAACAGAGCTTTTCTCTTTGGGTGCTGAAGCACGTATCAACGATTTTTACGGTGATCAGGTAATGTTCACTACGCGTTTTAAGTTTTAAGATTTGTGCTATAAGAAAAGAGCAAATTAAAAAAACAAAAACCGAGGTCTCTGCCTCGGTTTTTTTGTCTAATTTAATGACTAACTCAATGAAGTGGTAAAAAACTTCAACGTCCTTTTTCCGCTTTTCACACTTGCCTTTACGACCCGCTAACTCCATCGAAACGAGTCAATCATTGTGCGATCAGCTTCGCTTAGTCACACAGTGCCAATAACTGTTTTTTACGCGGCTCTTGGATCAGTTTCCAATGTACGCCATCAGTTGCACCAGCAAATTTCCACAGTAGCTTTACATCAACATCATTACCGTAAGCCGTTTTAACTTTGTTGAAGACTTTTACAGGTCCAAGTTCTAAAAAGGTTTCTACGTCATCAACACCGGCTTTCTTGACCATACGTTCAAGGGTTAGTTGCATGTTGGGTAAGTCTCTTAAGCGTCTACTGGCAGAGGACTTTTGATATTTCCGTTCCTTAATTGAGTATTCAATTGATTTCTGTACCAGTTCATCAAGCCCTACATATCCGGATTCGAATAAATCGGTTACATCATAATAATTTACGGTTGCCGTCGTCTGTTTTTTGACGTGCTTATACTTCTCACAGCTCAGTTGAGTAAACACTTCATCTAGCCCATTACCACCACGTAAGTAGCAGCAATCATTGCTGACAAGCGCAAACATAGCATCATCGGTGAATAAACCAATACCACCGAACATAGAACGTTTTTGGTACTCACTGAAGGTGCGTACATATTTAAAAAAAGCTTGGTCTGTCATGTCCATTGACCTCTTTAATCTGAATAAATTACCCCGATTAGCGATGTCACCAGATAAACAGCAGCTTATAGCGAATTATAAATGTCGATTTGTTGGCGATATTTTTGTGAGTTGTGCTCACCAACTTGCTTAATCATACTTAACGTTGAAAAATAAGTTAGGACATAGGTCACATATAAAAAAGTATAAATTCCGCATACGTGATTAGTTTCACACTTATTGTTTGTGTGGTGATATTTTTTTGACGCATAGCATGCCTAAAACACGCCATCATTATGATCTCGCTGGCAATTACGGGCACATAATACGCATTTAATTGATAAAGAATACGCTGTAAGGGTACACTGTACGAAAGATCTCAAGTACAGCGTCACAATGGAACATTTATCATTTTTTTGGCTGCCAAATAATAAAGATAAGCTTATAAACGCACTGGAATCCGAGTTTGCTCAGCTGGTAGAACAGTCCATCGCCACGGGTAAGATTTCGTTACCTCCTATTCCTGATGTCGTGCTTAAAATTCAGCAGTTATGTGTCGAAGAACACACCACGATTGCCGATGTTGCTAACTGTTTATTGGAAGATCCCGGATTAGCAGCGGTCGTTTTACGAGTCGCTAACTCTGTGATTTTCAATCGCAGAAATATCACCTGCAACGACTTAACTACAGCGGTATCTCGTCTCGGAATACTTCGTGTACGTGATATTGTTACCGCACAAGCGATCGAGCAACTTAAACACTCAGTTAATCTCACTAAAGAATGCAATGCCATCTTGGTGAAGAGTGCAGCGATATCGCGTGAGCTCGGTGCCGTCATGGTGATGTTGGTTCAATCGTTTCGTAGCCACGAGCCAGGCACTTATGGTCATCTAGAGCAAGAAAAGGCGTTATTGGTCGGTCTATTAGCCGATATTGGGTTATTTTGCCTAATTAATGAGTACCACTTGTACTTAGATAGGGGCAATTACTTAGACCCAGATATTGCATTGCAAATCTTCCAAACACGTTGTTCTGCCACAAGTAAACTAGTGCTTGAGCGTTGGGGATTTGACAACGACTTCAGAGAAGTATCCTCAAACGAAAAATACGAATTAACGCGACCAGAAGTGAGTTATCTCGACATCGCTAGAATTGCGCATCATTTATTGATGTTTCGCAATCACGATGAACGCATTGACGAACACGAAGTTGAATTCAACTTAACTGGTGCAGAAGTCTTGTATGAACTTAGTAACATGAGTGATACTGACTTCAATGATCAAATCCGTGCTGTACTCAATGCTAGCGGTTTGTAATTTATCGCTTTCTGATAATACCTTATACGTGATAAAACGATTCGCTCAAGGCTGAGCTGTGTGTGGTGAAATATCTCTAATTTCAACCGATAGATAATTTGATTTATGCGTGTTGATGTTATCTCAAAAAGGAATCATTGAGCTTTATGTTTTCAGGGATGCTATTTATTTTCGCTCCGCTTGTGGTGGGGTATCTAATTCCTATATCTCGATCTTCGTTATTGGAGAAGATCAATCAGTCAACGTCCTACCTTATTTACGTCATTTTGTCGTTGATGGGTCTTAGTTTGGCGGCGCTCGATAATTTAAGCAGCAACTTACAAAGTATTCTCCTCTATGCGAGTACGTTTTTTTTGTGTCTAAGTGCCTGCAACCTGTTGGCTCTGCCTATTATTGATAAAATTATTCCACTCCAGACCAATCAGAATCAAAAGAAGCTACCGTTATCTTCGATGGCTTTAGAGTCTGTTAAGCTTATTGTGGTCGTTGGCGGAGGGTTAGTGGTTGGCCTGCTGTTACCCATTGATTTGAGTTGGGTAGATACAGCAAGCGAATGGATACTCTTTCTACTTCTATTTTTTATTGGTATTCAGCTGCGCAATAGTGGACTTACTCTGCGTCAAATCCTATTAAATAAACAAGGAATGGCCATTGCGGCTGTTGTCATCGCAACATGTATGCTTGGTGGCGTTCTTGCAGCGGTGCTTTTGGATCTTCCTCTTTATCAAGCACTCGCAATGGCTTCAGGTTTTGGCTGGTATTCACTCGCAGGTATTTTAATGGGTGACGCTTTTGGTCCGGTATTTGGTGGCGCGTCGTTCTTGATTGAATTGATGAGAGAGTTAGTCGCACTGGTTGCCATTCCTCTCTTTATTCGTAGCTATCCGTGCACCGCAATTGGTTATGCCGGTGCAACAGCAATGGACTTCACCCTACCCGTTATTCAAACTACCGGTGGTGTGCGTTGTGTTCCTGTTGCTATCGTTAGCGGCTTTATTTTGAGTTTATTGGTACCAGTTATGATGCTTTTCTTTGTATCACTTGCTAGCTAGATCTCAGGTTTTCGCTTTAACATCCATTACAATACGGCAAAAATTTAAATACCCAGTTAACGTCAAAGTGGTCAATATTTTTTGGCAAGACCCCTCTTTCTTTTCGTCATTCAGCCCAACGATTTGTCACGACCAAATAGAAAGAAGGGAGAAACATCAACTGATGTGCATTGCGTTAATAAAGGGATAACAACCAGAAGGAAGAAGAATGAAACGCTTTGTCGTTGCAGCGCTCCTCGCTACAAGCTCAACTTTTACGCTTGCCGCAGATCAACAATGTCTTGCTAGCAAATACGATGGCTACGTCGATGCCTCACTACAGTGGTATCAAGATCTTGTTGATTTGACGGTTACCCAATATCCAGATCTGAAAGAAGTTAGTCAATGGTTCTTGGATGGACGTAAACATCACTTTGAATTAAACCGCGAAGCGGTTCACTACTTTCTAGAGAACGACCCTAGCCGCGTTGCGACGGAACAGCCAATCGAAGCATGGTTAAAACTAGAGCAACATGACGTTAAGCAGTTAGCGACCCGAAGCGATAAGTTAGGTGAAGTTGCAAAACAGACATTTAGCGACCGTCAATCAACTAACCACCCAAAAAACTACGAGCTTCGTTCAGCATTCGCTGATCTGCTTAGTCATCCCCAACAAATTGATACCGCACTTAATAAGTACAATCAGTCAATAGAAAAGATTGAAAAGCAGAAATGTGACTAAGATTGCTCGCATTAGTCGTTGATTAGCATTCGAAAACACTAGAATGTTTTAACGTACTCAATCTAGAATTTTTTAATGTGAATATCGTAACCTTCACCTAAAATTTTCATTTCTACAACTTGGGTTTCAACAATTAAAACGGGACTTTGCGCCCGTTTTAGTTTAGATTGTGCCGCTCGCATTACCAAAATAACTACAAAGATTCTTTGCTATGGTTAAGGAACAAAAAACCGCTGATGTTAGCTTTGAGAGCTTGCTAAAGATCTTCACTGTCCCAGAAGGTCCGGACTCAACGTTAACTAAAATTGACGAGAGCCTCTCGCGAAATCTAAATCAATTTCTTCGTGAACACATCGTGGCAGAAGAAAAGCCTTTACGCGAAATCGAAAAAGACTTTTCTTCTGCTCAGATTCCTGAGCAGCCAGAGTTCGTGTCAGATCATACAGAGCACTTACTCGACACTTTGGTGTCGCACTCAGTTCACACATCTTCACCAAGCTTCATTGGTCATATGACATCGGCACTGCCTTATTTCTTGATGCCACTGTCAAAGATCATGATCGCCTTAAACCAAAACCTGGTAAAAATAGAGACTTCCAAAGCCTTTACACCACTTGAGCGTCAAGTTTTGGGTATGCTGCATCGCTTGATATATGGTCAGAATGATACGTTTTACAATCAGTGGATGCACAGTGCAAACCACTCATTAGGCGCATTTTGTTCCGGCGGCACCATTGCCAATATCACTGCGCTTTGGGTAGCGCGTAACAAAGCGTTAAGAGCCAATGGCTCATTTAAAGGCGTGGAAAAGGAAGGCCTTTTTAAAGCCATGAAGCACTATGGCTATGATGGCTTAGCGGTGCTAGTGTCTGAGCGTGGTCACTACTCCCTTAAGAAAGCAGCCGATGTATTAGGGCTAGGCCAAGAGGGCTTGGTTGCGGTTAAAACCGATGCCAACAACCGTATTATTGTCAACGACCTGAAAGCGAAAATTGTTGAGCTCGAAAAACAAAACATCAAGCCTATTGCTGTTATTGGTGTGGCTGGCACAACAGAGACAGGTAATGTTGATCCATTGCCTGAAATCGCTGAAGTCTGCCAAGCTCACGGCTGTCACTTCCATGTGGATGCCGCATGGGGTGGCGCAACACTTATGTCTAACCATCACCGTCACCTTCTTAAAGGTGTGGAAATGGCAGACTCAGTAACTATTGATGCGCACAAGCAGCTCTACATCCCGATGGGCGCTGGTATGGTTCTGTTCAAAGACCCTGACGCAATGAAATCCATAGAGCATCACGCTCAATATATATTGCGAAAAGGTTCAAAAGACCTAGGCAGCCATACATTAGAAGGTTCACGTTCGGGTATGGCGATGTTAGTCTACGCCGCAATGCACATCATAAGTCGCCCAGGTTATGAGCTTCTTATTGACCAAAGCATTGAAAAAGCTCGCTACTTTGCGGATCTAATCAAACAGCAAGATGATTTCGAATTGGTTTCTGAACCAGAGCTTTGTCTGCTCACATACCGTTATTTGCCGCCATTCATCCGTGAAGCATTAGCACAAGCAGAAGGCTCACAAAAAGAACAACTGAATGAGCTGATCAATGAGTTAACACAGTTTATTCAAAAGCGTCAGCGCGAAACGGGCAAATCGTTCGTTTCACGTACAAGACTGAACCCAGACCAATGGCAACGCATGAATACGATAGTGTTTAGAGTGGTTTTGGCAAATCCACTGACCACAAAAGAAATTTTGAGCTCAGTGCTTGATGAACAACGCGAAATCGCCAAGCAAGCACCAAATTTGATGAAAAGGATTCAACAGCTGGTTGTTGATATTCAATCGTCTTAACAGCCAGATCGAGTTACATCAATTTGAAATTTTTTTTCGTTTTGATGTAACTCAAACATCATTATCGTGCGACTAGCGCAACAAAACTTCGTTTACACATCCAATTCTGTAGCTTTTACAACATTTTGTTTGAGGCCTGTCAAATTCTCACTAAATAGTACCCGTTATTGGTTTAGACTGATTGAAGATCAGGTTTATACTGATTCTATGGCGCTGGTTGTTTTCGTTAACGCCCCACTCTACTCCGGAATCTTCGTGTTTCCTTTCGTTAGCAGAGCCAGCGAGTTGTTCTCTATACCCTCGTGAACACTATGAATACATTAGAAAAAATTCAAAAAAACCTGGAGAATTTCAGTAAGTCAGAGCGCAAAGTTGCGGAAGTAATTATGGCGTCTCCACAAACTGCAATTCATTCAAGCATTGCAACGCTGGCTAAAATGGCCGACGTTAGTGAGCCCACTGTAAACCGCTTCTGTCGTCGTCTGGACACCAAGGGCTTTCCAGATTTTAAGCTTCACTTGGCACAGAGCCTAGCCAACGGCACCCCTTACGTTAACCGTAATGTGGAAGAAGACGATGGCCCAGACGCGTACACCCATAAGATTTTCGAATCGACGATGGCGTGTTTAGATGTCGCGAAAAATAGCCTAGATCCAATGCAAGTGAACCGTGCGGTCGATTTGCTAACGCAAGCGAAGCGCATTTCATTCTTTGGCCTTGGTGCATCATCTTCTGTCGCCCGAGATGCACAAAACAAGTTTATTCGCTTTAATATTCCAATTACTTGTTTTGAAGATATTGTTATGCAGCGCATGAGTTGTATCAACTGCAGTGATAATGATGTTGTGGTTCTTATTTCTCATACCGGTCGAACAAAGAGTCAGGTAGAAATAGCGAACCTTGCTCGTGAAAATGGCGCAACGGTTATTGCTATTACAGCGAAGGATTCTCCTCTAGAAAAGGCAAGCTCGCTGGCCATCACGCTCGATATTCCAGAAGATACCGACGTTTACATGCCAATGGCAAGCCGAGTTGTACAAATGACAGTGATTGATGTGCTAGCAACTGGCTTCACTCTTCGCCGTGGTACAGGTTTCCGTGAGAACCTAAAACGCGTAAAAGATGCGTTGAAAGACAGTCGCTATGACAAACTAAGCCAGTACTAAGCACTAAAGCTTAGTCAATACTTTATCTAGGGGAACTCAAGGCTCCCCTTTTGTTTTAATGCTGCTAAGGGAGCAATCACCCTAAGTCGTTGACACTCGATAAGTCCGCTCTTGATTCCAGTACTTCAACAGAACTGACATGTTGTGCACTCTCTGCTACACACTCTCCGCTACAATCACAGACTTGCTGCAATATGTAAATCAAACGTTCCTGATTAAGAGGTAAAGGATTCCCCCTGATTGCCATTGACTTAAGCGCATCGTTCGCCACTTGCTCAAAAGAGGTTTCGCATACTCCAAATTGAGCCAGTAGCGGTAACGCTAACTTATCTAGCACCATATTTACCCAAAGAATTCCATCGTGTTCGTTAGCATTTACTCGCTCAGTGACTAATTGGGCCAGCTTACGATAACGACTTATCACATCATTCCTACCCGCGAGTTTAGCAGCGTTAATGTTCTCCTGCATCACGTGCGGAGCTAGGCGAGCCGTAATAACGCTATGGGGGGCGTCTAACTTGCCTCCTAACGCCGATGCTAACCCATGAGCAGCACCTAATTTGGCATTAGTAATCGCCATACCACCAAGCAATGCAGCGAACGATAAATCAGAGCGCGCCTTATGATTATCTTGCTTACAAGCGGCAATCACTGAACGGCTTAAACGGCGTAGCCCCTCTTCGCAGACCATATCAGTAAGAGGGTTTGGCTCACCACACACATACGCTTCCATTAAATGAGTGAACGCATCCATTGCGCCACGTCCAGATGTGTATTGGTCGGTCCCGTAAGTAAGTGTCGGGTCTACAATGGCAACGTCTGCGAGCATATCAGGGCTTCGAAGACTCACTTTCACTTTATCTTGTCCAGATTTCAGCACAGCATTTCTGGTCACTTCTGAACCGGTGCTTGCTGTCGTAGGAATTGCAATAAAATGAAGAGGCTTTGCTTTTAAAGGGACGCTTCTTCCTACCACTTCTACGTAATCGTAAACATTGCCTTGATTGGGAATAATGGCAGCTAAGGCTTTGCCCATATCGATGACGCTGCCACCACCTATCGCAACCACCATATCAGGTTGGAATTTTCTACCGAGCACTGCGGTCTCTTCTACCATCGTGATGTATGGTTCACCAACGATAGCTACGTGCTGGTAACGCATATTTTGAGCTTTAAGATATTGGATAATGGGGGCGGCTCGTTGGGTATCCTGCCCAGTAACCAGCAAAACACTGTAGCCAAATTGGTTAATAACGGATAATGAAGATTGAAGTGCACCTTCACCAAATATAATCCTTGTTGCAGTCATAAACTGAAACATACACACCCTCCCAAAAGAATATACCCAAATAACCTCTCGCCCTCTGATTTAACACTTATGTAAGAGTTGAAGTTATTTGCGTATAGCCAAAATAGATTGCTATTTTTTTAAACAAAAAAAATTGACCAATTCCACCTTGCCATCATTAACCCTTTAGAATGTATGTTTTTTATGCGTCACTTCACATACTTCAGAGTCGTAAAATAAGCACGTGCGTTTAGTTTTTATTCGATAGATTTCACCTATAGAACCAAGAGGTAATTGCCGCTTTATTTCCGTATCTGGATCGGGCATAGTTACTCCAACAAAAGAAAGCGCACTCAGCCGCTATGTTTTGTACGCTTTCAAAAAAGAATAGATTTAGGAGAAATAAGATTATGTTCGTTGTTATCTTTGGTCGCCCTGCATGTCCTTTCTGTGTTCGTGCAAAAGAGCACGCAGAAACGCTAAAAGCAAAACGTGATGACTTCAACTACCGTTACGTTGATATTCACGCTGAAGGTATTTCTAAAGCAGATCTTGAGAAAACAGTTGGTAAACCAGTTGAAACCGTTCCTCAGATCTTTATCGACCAAGAGCACATCGGTGGCTGCGACGAGTTCGAAGCATACGCGAAAGAGCACCTAGGTCTATTTGACGAGTAATAAAGACTGTTTTCAAAAAAGCCGCTTCATGCGGCTTTTTTATTATTTTTCAGCTGGTTATTACGTTAAGTCAACTAATGGTAAAACCTAAAAAAATTCACTTATCTTTTTGCTATATTTAGTTACAATTCACAGTTCTTAATCTTTTTTGGCACACACTCTACCGAGCCACACAGTGAACATAGACGTCGTATACCTTCTCGAGCAAAACCCTATCCTTCTAATCTTCGTCGTATTAGCCATTGGCCTTGCCATCGGAAAAATTCGATTTGGCAAATTACAATTAGGCAACTCTATTGGCGTTCTTATTACCTCTTTGGTAATGGGCCACCTTGGTTTCTCATTTAATGCAGAAGCTTTAACCATTGGCTTTATGCTGTTTATCTACTGCGTTGGCATTGAAGCTGGACCAAACTTTTTTGGTATATTCTTCAGAGATGGTAAGCATTATTTTATTTTAAGCATGACTGTTCTCGTGTCTGCGGTCAGCTTAACGTATGGCTTGAGTCACTATTTCGGCCTCGATTTTGGCTTATCCGCCGGTATGATGGCAGGCGCATTGACCGCAACGCCAGTACTGGTTGGTGCACAAGATGCTCTTAACTCTGGCCTTGCGACTATACCGCGGAATATGGAATTTTCTCTGGTATTAGAAAATCTATCCGTAGGCTACGCGATGGCTTATCTGGTCGGCTTAATTAGCATGATCATGTTTGCTAAATTGTTGCCAAAACTGCAAAAACAAAACCTTTCTGATTCCGCGCAGCAAATCGCACAAGAGCGTGGCCTTGGAAATTCAAGCCAGAGAAAAGTGTATTTACCCATTATTCGAGCTTACCGAGTGGGCCCAGAGCTAATTGACTGGACTGATGGTAAAAACTTACGAGAACTGGGTATTTATCGTCAAACTGGCTGTTACATTGAACGAATCCGCCGAAATGGTATTCTCGCCCACCCAGATGGTGATGCTATCTTGCAAGAGGGAGATGAAATTGCACTGGTTGGCTTCCCTGACAGCCATGCTCGCTTAGACCCTAGCTTCCGTAATGGTAAAGAAGTATTCGACCGTAACTTGCTTGATTTACGCATCGTTGAAGAAGAAATCGTCGTAAAAAGTGACGCAATCGCTGGTAAGCGTTTATCGGATTTGAATTTGTCTGAGTTTGGCTGTTTCTTAAACCGCGTAGTTCGCGCTCAGATTGAAATGCCTATGGACTTAGACATTGTGCTCGCTAAAGGGGACGTCCTTCAAGTGAGCGGCGAGAAAAGCCGAGTACATGGACTGGCGGAAAAAATCGGTTTCATCTCGATCCACAGTCAAATGGCCGATTTGCTCGCTTTTTGTAGCTTCTTTATTTTGGGTATTCTGTTTGGCCTCATCACAATGACGTTCGGTCAGGTGTCTTTCAGTTTGGGTAATGCGGTGGGTCTTCTGTTGTCCGGTATTACGCTTGGTTTCTTACGAGCAAATCACCCTACTTTCGGTTATGTCCCACAAGGGGCGCTGAATATGGTCAAAGATCTAGGGTTAATGTTCTTTATGGTCGGAATTGGTCTAAGTGCAGGTGGAAAGATGTTCGAGCACCTAACGCAAGTAGGACCAAAAGTCATTGGTTTGGCATTTATTGTCAGTGTTGTGCCTGTAGTTCTGGCTTACTTAGTTGGCGCACACGTACTCAAGATGAACCGTGCCCTGCTCTTCGGTGCCATTATTGGCGCCCGTACTTGCGCTCCGGCTATGGATGTCGTTAACGACTACGCTAAGTCCACCATCCCAGCCCTTGGTTATGCGGGTACCTATGCGATTGCGAATATTTTAATGACGCTAGCTGGTACGATTCTGATAATACTAAGTTAATACTCACTTTGACTATGAAATACAAAAAGGCGCTCAATGAGCGCCTTTTGTTTATTGGTTATCTAGTCTGTGATTCGATTAGATTTGAATGAAGTCTGCTTCAACTGCTGGATTCACATCCGCTTCGTAATCTACGCCTTCAACGCCGAAACCAAATAGTTTCAAGAACTCTTCTTTGTACTCAACGTAGTCAGTCAGCTCTTTTAGGTTCTCAGTCGTAATTTGAGGCCATAGCTCACGACAGTGCTGCTGAATGTCGTCACGAAGTTCCCAGTCATCCAGACGTAGGCGGTTCATCTCATCAACTTCTGCCGCGCTACCGTCTTCTTTGTATAGACGTTGGCTGAACATACGGTAGATTTGTTCCATACAGCCTTCGTGTACACCTTCTTCGCGCATTTTCTTGAATACCATTGCGATGTACAGTGGCATAACAGGAATTGCAGAACTCGCCTGAGTTACAACAGATTTAAGTACCGCAACATTGGCACTGCCGCCTGTTGCTGCTAACTTGTCGTTTAGCGCTTTCGCTGCACGGTCTAGGTCCATTTTTGCTTTACCTAGTGCACCATCCCAATAAATTGGCCAAGTTAGCTCAGTACCAATGTAGCTGTACGCGACGGTCTTACAACCTTCAGCAAGAACACCAGCATCAGACAACGCATTGATCCAAAGTTCCCAATCTTCACCGCCCATTACCGTGACAGTGTCTTTGATTTCTTCTTCTGTTGCAGGCTCAACGCTAGCTTCGATGATCACATCTTTGTTGGTATCAACAGCCGTTGATGTGTAAGTTTCACCGATAGGTTTAAGAGATGAACGAACTAATTCACCAGTTTCTGGCATTTTACGTACTGGAGATGCCAGTGAGTAAACCACCATATCGATTTGACCTAAGTCTTCTTTGATCAGCTCGATAGTTTTCTGTTTCGCTTCATTTGAGAAAGCGTCGCCGTTTAAGCTTTTTGCGTACAGACCTTCTTCACGCGCTAGCTTTTCAAAAGCAGCGGCATTGTAAAAACCTGCTGTACCTGGCTTCTTCTCAGTACCTTCTTTTTCGAAGAAAACACCGATAGTTGATGCACCGCCACCAAATGCCGCAGCGATACGAGAAGATAGACCGTAGCCACTTGATGCACCAACAACAAGAACACGCTTAGGTGCGTTTTTGATTGGACCTTGCGCTTTGGTGTACGCAATTTGTTCTTTTACGTTAGCTTCACAACCAACAGGGTGCGTTGTAGTACAGATAAATCCACGAATTCTAGGTTTGATGATCATATTCAACTTCCTTTAAAAAACCTTGTTAGGATAAAAGTTTCGTTGGGATTTCGCATCTAATTTCTGTAAAAATGCTCTTAAAAGGCAAGTGGTTGGAGCACTATCCCACCATCCACTCCCCAAGAATACAAAAAAGCACCTCATTGAGGTGCTTTTCTTAACATTAGTTGTCTATTATGCCGCCGGATTCAACTGCGACTTTTTTGGGCTATGAGTTCGCACTTCAGAAAAGTCATGACTAAAGTGGTCAACTTGAATCGCCTTGTAGCGCAATTTATCTGCAGCCATGATTTGATCAATTTCTTGTTCAGTTAACACGCCTGCTTCAAATGCTTGCTGCAAACGATCATGTAGCAGACCTTTACGAGCCACTTTACCATCCTTCGCAGCCTTCACAAGTTTACGCTCCAAAGGTTTAATGTCGTACATTGCAAGGAATGCATTCTCCATTAAGCCTACGCTGTCATCCTCTGATTTTCCGATGTAGCACAGATGCGTAAGGCGATCACGTTGCGCGCCTGGCGTCATCATCGCTTCAGCCAAATTCACACACAGCTCATCACTTGGCTTATTGAAATGATTACCAAGCGGGAACAATAGCCCCTTAAGCACACCGCCAACGTATTTCACAGGGAAGTTGGTGTAAGCCTCATTTAATGACTTAGAAGCGTTATACAAACAGTGTTGAACAGCGTAATGAACGAAGTCTAGATCGCCTTGTTGACGGCCTTCATCTTCATACTTTTTCAAGGCAGCAGATGCCATGTATAGATAGCTTAATCCATCACCCAAACGTGCGGAGATCATTTCTTTACGCTTCAAGTCTCCACCTAAGGTTAACATCGCAAAGTCTGCACTTACTGCAAGTGCACGACTGAGACGAGTAATGTCTTTGTAGTATTGCTGCGTTGGGCCACTCATGTGCGCGTTAACAAATCGAGAACCAGTTAGTGCTGCACCAAATGCACCGAATGTATTACCGAGCGCGTGCTTGATGTGTTTAAAGAGTAAGTTGTCAAATTCTTTCGCACCTTGTTCAGAATCTGGATTCGCCGCGGCTTCCATTTCTTTTAGAACATATGGGTGGCATCGAGTCGCACCTTGACCAAAAATCATCAGGTTACGAGTCAGAATATTCGCGCCTTCAACGGTGATAGCAACCGGGATACCAAGGTAATGTTTAGCAAGATAGTTCATTGGACCATCTTGAATCGCACGACCCGCGTGGATATCAAACGAATCATTTAGAATGGTACGCGCGATTTCCGTCATGTGGTACTTGGCAATCGCGGTTACAATCCCAGGTTTTTCTTTCATATCGAGAGAAGTCGTCGTTAGCGTACGCGTCGCTTCTAGTAGGTAAGTAAGACCACCAATGCGCCCCATCGCTTCTGCGACGCCTTCAAACTTACCGATCGACATTCCAAACTGTTTACGCACGTAAGCATAAGCACCTGTTGTACGTGTAGTAAGGTGACCAATCGCTGTGCCAAGCGCTGGGAGAGAGATACCACGCCCCGCAGAAAGACACTCAACCAGCATACGCCAACCTTTACCTGCGTAATCAGCGCCACCGATCAACCAGTCCATAGGGATGAAGACATCTTCACCACGAGTAGGACCATTCATGAACGCAGACCCCAGAGGATCATGGCGCTCGCCTATCTCGACACCTTCATGGTCAGCGGGAATCAACGCACATGTAATGCCAACCTCTTTCTTGTCACCAAGTAGCCCTTCAGGATCCTGCAGTTTAAATGCTAACCCGAGCACTGTCGCAACTGGCGCAAGCGTGATGTAGCGTTTATTCCAACTAACTCGCACGCCAAGCACTTCTTTGCCTTCATGGGTGCCGTAACAAACCACGCCTTGATCAGGTATGCCACCTGCATCAGAACCCGCTTCAGGGCCAGTTAGGGCGAAACAAGGGATGTCTGTACCATCAGCTAAACGAGGCAACCAGTAATCTTTTTGCTCTTGCGTACCATAGTGCGATAGCAGCTCACCAGGACCAAGAGAGTTTGGTACCATTACCGATACCGCGGTACTGATACTTCGAGTCGCAATACGAGAAACAATGGTTGAGTTCGCCAAAGCGGAAAATTCACGACCACCATATGCTTTCGAGATGATCAAAGAGAAAAATCGCTCTTTACGTAGGTACTCCCATACTTCAGGCGGTAAATCCCTGTCTTCTTTGACAATCTTCTGGTCATCAAGCATTTCTAGCAGGGTTTCAAGCTCATTATCCATAAATGACTGCTCTTCTGCCGTCAGTGTAGGCGTTGGATAATGATGCAATGTTGTGAAGTTTGGCTTGCCTGAGAATAGTTCGGCATCCCACCATACACTACCCGCTTCCATCGCCTCTTTCTCGGTGCTAGACAGAGGTGGCAATACTTTTTTGAACACTTTAAAAGCCGGGTCACTAATCCATTTTCTTCGTAGAGAGCTCATAGTTCAGATCCTTTTGTTCACGTAACCGCTCGGGGTATAATCTTATTATTGGTTTAACTTTCTTATTTGTCTTATGCCAACTGCTTTGCTGACATTCCTGCTGACAAATATGGAATCAGTAAATCGACGACAGATTTCACATCGACTTCCTTTTCAAACTTACTTTCTGCCAGCTCCGAAAGAGCCTGGCTTGAAGCCATCGTAAATACACAGGTTCCTAACGTGAAGTGCAGTCGCCAAAACAACTGTTCTTCACATAGTTCCGGGTTCGCCTTCATTATCGAGAAAGTGAAAAGGTTCAGTACCTCTTCGTATCTGGTGGTAATGAACCAGCGTAGATGACCTTGAACGTCTGTATAACCGCGGCCAATTAACAACATAAATAGCGCAGTACCATTTGGGCGTACATCATTTAATGTACGTAAAGGTAATCGCAATGACTCAAAGACATCGTCCATGTTGTAGCTATCGCGCGTGTTTAACTCAATTAATGAAGTCTTAATGCTCGGCATTAGCGCTTCTAAATACCTATCTAAAACCGCTCTAACCAGCGTTTTTTTATCGCCAAAGTGATAGTTTACCGATGCTAAGTTAACGTTAGCTTTACCTGTTATCGTTCTTAGCGAAGTATCATTAAAGCCATGTTCAGCAAAGAGTCCTTCTGCGACATCGAGTATTTTTTCTTTTGTTGATGTTCTCGGGGCCATTTTAATCACTCGTATTAAACAACTGTTTGAAAATATACTCCCGAAACTTAAGATTAACAAATGATTAACATCACACTTTAACCAATTGGTCTGACCAGACTGTAAAAGGGGTGATCTAATCTTTTGAAATTCAATCGAATACTCCAGTGAAGCTTGTCAGAAGAAAACGATCAAATTTCTCAGTCCATCGCAATTGAAACGCTAACAATAGCCATGGCGGCTCGGAGTGAGCGACGAGAGTATGAAATACATCTTCGGTTCTAGGGGAGATAAAATGAGAAACACAGAAGTTAGTAACTTCGCCAAGTTGGTAATCCATCTCGATTTTTCTATTACTTTCGGGTGTGTAAGAAGCTAGAAAGCATTAAGTAGAAATTTTTTGAAAAAAAAATGGAACTGTTTGGAAAAGGCTCGGTCTGAATATACGTAACAGTTAGGGCATTTGAAGTTTCACTGGCCGTCAAACTTGTTTCCATCTAATTGTTACGTTGCTGCTTTTTTCTTATTAACTCCTATGTTTGTATCCGCCCAGTCAAATTTTCGGCTGGGCTTTTTTTCGCCTATAGATTTACCAAGCGCCTCTTTCGATGATTTGCCCTAACTCCATAAGCTAGACCTTAGTTGGTCACAAAAGTAATCACCCTGAAGTGGTTGATGTGCCGATCTGCAGATATAAAAAAGCCTCCCGAATGGGAGGCTTCATTAAACAGTGTGTATCTTACGCTTGCGCTTTCTTAGGCAAAGAAAAGTGCAGTAACGCGTAGCCAAGTAACGCGGCTGTCGTCGAGCCCATTAAGATACCTAGTCGAGCATAGGTATCAAACTCAGGGCTTACATTTCCAAACGCTAAAGAGGAAATGAATATAGACATTGTAAAACCGATACCACACAACACAGAGACCGCAAAGATATGCTTGAAGTTAATGCCTTCAGGTAACTTAGCTACACCCATTTTCACAGCTGCCCAACTAAAGGTGAAGATACCTAGAGGCTTACCAACCAGTAGCCCCAAAGCAATACCTAATGGCAGCATTGAAGTTAGGCCTGACATCGATACGCCTTCTAGCGAAATCCCCGCATTTGCAAATGCGAATAGAGGTAAGATACCAAATGCCACGTATGGATGAAGTGCGTGCTCCATGTGCTTAAGTGGAGAATGTTCGCCCTGTTTACCCTTAAGAGGAATAGCAAAGCCGATCACTACGCCTGCAAGTGTTGCGTGAACACCAGATTTAAGTACCGCAAACCATAAGATCGCGCCGACTATCATGTATGGCGTCAGTTTCGTTACTTCCTTCGCATTCAACATGAACAGGACACCAGTCATGATGAAGCCAACAAGCAGCGCCATGCTAGAAAGATCACCTGTGTAAAACAGTGCAATAATAACAACCACGCCTAAATCGTCGATGATAGCGAGAGCTAACAAAAACACTTTAAGGCTTACTGGTACGCGCTTACCTAGTAGCGCCATGATACCTAGAGCAAATGCAATATCCGTCGCAGCTGGGATGGCCCAGCCAGAAACCGCCTCTGGGTCGTTAGCATTAAACGCAACGTAAATAAGAGCAGGGGCTAACATACCACCAACCGCTGCAATCGCAGGGAAAATTGCGGTTTCTTTTGATTTTAGCGCTCCTTCAAGTAGCTCTCGCTTCACTTCAAGGCCAATAAGTAAGAAAAAAACAGCCATTAGGCCATCATTAATCCAGTGAGAAACTGACATACCGAATACATAAGTATGCAGTACAGATTGATAAGTTTCGCCCAGCGGTGAGTTAGCAATGGTCATCGCAATTGCCGCTGCAATTACAAGAAGAATACCACCTGCTGATTCCATTTTGAAAAAGTCACGAATGACATCGTTCATGGTTTCGTCCTTATATTTATT
>NZ_JAWOQP010000109.1:0-1284 GCF_033337375.1 Vibrio sp. YT-17 | reverse complement strand
CTTTCTGCCAACCTTCTATCGTCGAAAGCATAGCAGAGATAGACGCTTGAATTTGCTCCGTCGCATTCGACGTACGTCCAGACAGTGCGCGAACTTCATCAGCAACAACAGCAAAACCGCGACCTTGCTCACCTGCCCTAGCGGCTTCGATCGCCGCGTTCAGCGCCAGCAAGTTGGTCTGCTCTGCAATACCACCGATTTCAACCATCAAATGATTCACTTTCTGTGCCTGATCGCTCAGTTGATACGTCGTTTCCGTTGCTTTTTCAGCTTGAAGACTCAATTGCGCTAGGTTGGTATGCGTTTGATCGATCGTCTCTTTGGCCATCATGCATGACTTCAAGGTGTCATCAATTAGCATATGCGCATCGTTAGTGCTTGAAGATACCGAATTCGCTGAAGATTCCACTTCTTGCGTCGCATCTCGCACGCGTCGAATATCACTGTTTTGTTGGTTCAACGCGGCTGAAACCTCGGCCGTTGTTTGACTGAGTTCTTCAGCGCAATTTTGCAGTGGTAGCGCCGAGTCGGTCATTCTTCCCAATACGGTTCGAATCCTTGCAGACAACATTTTGATATGGAAATCAGCAATCGAAAATGCGCTATTGCCTGAATAGATCAAACGGCTCACGCTGTCATACTGCTTTTGCAGCTTTTTGAGCTGTTGAGGCGTATCAATCAACTCTTGGCGGAACAATAACGCTAAGACGCTCGCTGGTAATGCACTTGCAAGCCAAGCAAGCGGACCTTCAGCAGATAGTGCGTACGCTGCGGCAGGTGCAGTTAATGCACCCAGTAGAATCGCATAGCGAACCGTTTCGTTAATTTTTAACGACCAGGTTCTACCCGCTTTCTCGGCGGCTAGCATCCCCTTGTAAGCTTTTGCAGCAATATCCACCCATTCACGCTTAGGCTTCACGCGCACAGATTGATAACCGACAACTTGGTTTTTTTCATAGATAGGCGTTACGTAGGCATCTACCCAGTAATAACCGCCAGATTTGGTGCTGTTTTTAACCATACCTCGCCACGCTTTGCCTTCTTTAAGGCGTGCCCACATATCACCAAAAGCGGCTTTAGGCATGTCACTATGACGGACGATATTATGATTCTGACCGACTAACTCCTCGTGCGTGTATTCTGCAACGCGACAAAACGCGTCATTACAATAAGTAATAACACCTTTTAAGTTAGTGGTCGAAACGAGTTCTTCAAGTTCTCCGATGAGGGTTTCTTGAGCTTTCTGAGAAAAATTGGCTGACATAGACGATACTTCTATAATTT
>NZ_JAWOQP010000108.1:0-1287 GCF_033337375.1 Vibrio sp. YT-17 | reverse complement strand
GTTTACGACTCGAGCAAGGGATGAAGCTACTACAAGCAGGACAATGCGGTACTGAAGTCGCGCATCAAATTGGTTTTTACGATCAGGCACATTTCAGCAAAGCCTTTAAGCAGACTTATGGCGTCTCTCCGTCTCAAGTCACTCGATAGCAGCACGCTCATCTTAGGCTGTCAGTTTTTTACAAGCGCATGCCACAACAAGCCTCCACAATAGCTGCATTGGTAATCTTTGAGATGTGTTATGAATGAATCCACTATCCTGCTGACATTGGCCAGCATTCACTTTATTGCCTTAATGAGCCCAGGCCCCGACTTCGCATTAGTGGTGCAAAATGCCACGCGTCATGGTCGCCAGACGGGCTTATACATCGCTCTTGGCGTATCCGGTGGTATTTTGCTGCACTCATTGTTCAGCCTGCCTGGTGTGAGCTACCTTGTGCATCAACATCCTTTGCTGTATTCGGTATTACAACTGCTAGGTGGCAGTTACCTGCTTTACCTCGGTGTTGGGGCCCTGCGCGGCGTGATCGCTACGATCAAAAACCCGCAAACGGATCAACAAAATAAAACAAACAGCTTCGTGATCAGCAACAAGCGTCAGGCTTTTGCCAAAGGTTTTGCAACCAACATTCTCAACCCCAAAGCACTGGTTTTCTTCATCAGCTTGATGTCGAGCTTGGTGCCAGCCGGAATGTCAGTCTCAGGCAAAAGCATCGCGTTAGTTATCCTGTTCAGCTTGTCTCTGGTTTGGTTTTCCAGCTTGGCGTGGATGCTCTCAACGCAACGTTTACAACGTCGATTACAACAAGCAGGCATCTACATCGATGGCATCTGTGGTGTGGTGTTTACCCTCGTTGGCGGCAGTATCTTGGTGCAAACCATCAGCACATTAATCGGTTAACTCTCTGATTTAAAAGCGTCGCACACACGACATTTATTAAAACGCTGACTCGACGATCTTCTCCATGGCTGCCAAGCTGAACAATCAAACTGGCAACATGGAGAGTCATCATGCATTGGACGTTCAACCGACTCGTGTCTACGGGTCTTTTTCTTAGCGCCTCTATCACCCACACCGCGTTTGCAAACCAAGCCACCGATGCGATTGCCCCAGAGCAAAGTACTGGGCTTGAGCACAAACAACTGGTCAAAGCCAAAGACTATATGGTGACAGCAGCGAACCCAATCGCCACCCAAGCTGGTGCTGATGTACTGGAGCAAGGCGGCAATGCCATCGATGCTATGGTGGCGGTACAACTGATGCTTGGCTTAGTCGAACCACAGTCTT
>NZ_JAWOQP010000107.1:0-1288 GCF_033337375.1 Vibrio sp. YT-17 | reverse complement strand
CGTTGAAGATGCGCTAAACGCACAAATTGATTATGCCGAACTGCGTTTCTCACCATACTACATGGCAATGAAACACAAACTGCCAGTCGCTGGCGTGGTTGAAGCGGTTGTCGATGGCGTACAAGCAGGCATGCGAGACTTTGGCATCAAAGCGAACCTTATCGGTATCATGAGCCGCACATTTGGCACAGATGCATGTCAGCAAGAACTGGATGCAATTCTAAGCCAGAAAGACCACATCGTAGCAGTAGACCTTGCAGGTGATGAGCTTGGCCAACCAGGCGATCGCTTTGTCTCTCACTTCAAACAAGTACGTGATGCAGGCCTAAACGTGACAGTTCACGCTGGTGAAGCGGCGGGCGCTGAAAGCATGTGGCAAGCCATTCAAGAGCTAGGTGCAACGCGTATCGGCCACGGTGTGAAAGCGATTCACGATCCAAAACTGATGGATTACCTAGCGGAAAACCGTATCGGTATCGAATCGTGCCTGACGTCGAACTTCCAAACCAGTACGGTCGATTCTCTAGCAAATCACCCACTGAAACAGTTCCTAGACCACGGCGTTCTAGCGTGTCTAAATACGGATGATCCTGCGGTAGAAGGTATTGAGCTACCTTACGAATACGAAGTGGCGGCGCCAGCAGCCGGCCTGAGCCAAGAGCAGATTCGCCAAGCGCAAATCAATGGCCTTGAGCTTGCTTTCATTTCTGATGCAGAAAAAGCAGAACTGAAAGAAAAAGTTAAAGATCGCGTTTAATCAGCGCAAAAATTATAAAAAATGCCAGCATTTGCTGGCATTTTTTGTATTTGGAATCGGCAAGCGATGATCAAATAACGCGAGAGAATTGCTGCTGACGCGCTTTTGCTCGCAGATATTTATCGAAGCTCATACAGATGTTACGGATAAGCAGGCGACCACGCAGTGTCACTCGAATTTCATTGTCATCCACTTCCACCAACTCATCATTGATGAACGTTTGCAGCAATTGCAGGTCTTCTTTGAAGTACTGATCAAATTTCACTCTGAATTCAGATTCGATCGCTTTTTTATCAAGCTTAAAGTTACAAATCAGCTGCTTAATGACTTCACGACGGAGCAAGTCATCCGAATCGAGTGAGACACCTTTCCACAATGCGTGGCGAAGGTCATTTACTTGAGCGTAGTACTTCTTGAGCTCTTTTTGGTTTTGTGCGTACGCATCACCAATCATTGAAATCGCAGAAACACCAAAGCCCACCAAGTCACACTCACCTTGCGTGGTGTAGCCTTGGAAGTTGCGATGCAACA
>NZ_JAWOQP010000106.1:0-1289 GCF_033337375.1 Vibrio sp. YT-17 | reverse complement strand
TTAATTCGTGCAACGCTTATGGTTTGGGCGGATTGGTTAGGGCAAATCGCCATTTACCCGAGCCAAATTGCAGCAGGTACGTTAGTCGCGATTATCGGTAGTACCTACTTCTTGTTTCTGATGCTCAAAAGTAAGTTCCGATAGCTTGGCGTAAAGATAAGCGAAAAAAGAAACCCGCTCTTTGGGAGTTTACTCCGAAGCAGCGGGTTTCTTTTTAATGCGAGTTAGTTGAAGGCAGCGTCGTTCGATTCATCATTCGAAGCAGGAAAACGCTGCTCGTAAAGCTCCATAAAGTCCTGACGAATCAAATGTTCTAAATGGTTCGCCTTATCTGTCGGGCAGAAGATCATCACATGCCCAATCTGCTCACCGTTAATATGACTTGCAATGTAGATGTGCGGGTCTGCGCCCGGCAGGTAAACGCCGGCATGCTTCTCGATCATGGCATTGTAACGATGTGCAACATCACTAAAGTAACTGCAATGCTCATCAATTTTGTCCGTTAACGGTGTCAGTAGCGGATACAGGTTGACGAAGTCTTTCACCACAATCGTGAAATTATGGTAAACATAACGCTTCATGAAGTTGAGGTTTTTAACCGGATAGGTGAAAAACATACTATTAGGCAACGTCGCGGTTTTACCCGTGTAATGGTATTGCCCGTGATGCAAATCGATCTCTTGAATCACGGTCGCCATCATGTTGTGTTCGATAACCTCGCCACACAACTTCCCCACTTCAATCCAATCACCCACTCGAAACGAGCGCGAACTTGCACGTTGAATCGAGCCTGTAAAACACAAAATGATCTCTTTCGATGCCACCACAATAGCAACCGCAATCGCTGTAACACTGAGCGCAAACTCACTGATTTCTGATTGCCAGAGGATAAACAGGATCAGCAATGTGAACGCAAACGTACCGTTTTTGGTTCTCGACATCCAACTGCGTTGATCTTCGGTTAAAAAGGCATGATCACCGCGAATCATCGACAAAATTGAACGACGTACCAACCACATAAAAAACAAAATTAATGTGGTAAACAGCATTTTGTGCGTGAGAAGAAAATCGACGACCAACTGCACTTTCTTCATTAGCCAGCTCCCGTGTTACAGACTTATTACCTTTCGAATAGTAATGGGTAACCATAACAAATTATTCTGTCAGTTGTCCGTGTTCACTCTCTTTAAATACGATAAAGGCACGTCGATTCAGTGCGTTCGCTTCCGAAGTCGTTTGATTTATGACCGGTTGCAGTTCACCAAACGCTTTGACCTCCCAAACAAGCC
>NZ_JAWOQP010000105.1:0-1296 GCF_033337375.1 Vibrio sp. YT-17 | reverse complement strand
CAACCAAGGCATTGCCCGGTACCAGTTCCTTAGCGTTTAATTCCTGAGGAAGAAGCGCGTACTTGACGGGGCCGAAAAACGCGGATTGCGTACCCATTAAGAAAAGCAGCAGAAGTAAGACACCATAGCTTTCTGTTATAAAGCCAACGGCGCCTAGCAGCATGATGGCGATTTCAAACAGTTTTACTTTGCGAATAAACCACGATTTCTCGTATTTATCCGCCAAAACTCCAGCAGAGGCAGAAAAAAGGAAGAATGGAAGAATGAATAAGCCAGCTGCTAAGTTTATGAATAAATTACTAGAAATGGGTAATGCGCTAGAACCAGCGAAAGCGACAAACAGCAACAAAACGTTTTTAAAAATGTTGTCGTTGAAAGCGCCAAAAAACTGAGTAACAAAATAGGGCAGGAACTTTCTTTGCGTAAGCAAGGACGGCTGTCTGTCGGATGACATGGATAATCCTTTGTTTGTTACCAGTTCATGATGTAGTTAGAAAGCAAGTTACTGATTAACTCTTTACCATCTACAGGCTCACTTGAGAAAAACTTGTCATCAACGCTAAGAAGAGTAATGCCGTGTACGCCAGCCCATAGTACGCGACTCGCTTGAATGACTTCGGATTCCGTACGTTGAGGAGCGATTTGTGCGAGTAATGATTCGAGCATGCCTGTCATGCCATCAATACGTTTCGCATGCCATTCTGGAAGTTCGGCACCGTTCATGTTGTGTTCGAAAACCAATTGCCAACGGTAAGGATGTTTTTGCGCGAAATCGTGGTAGCAGTATGCAAGTTCAAAAAGTGCTTGATGAGCATCTTTACTGCTTTTTGTTGCATTTAGCGCTTCCTGCGATAACTCATCTAAAGTTTGAGCCACGGCATGAAGTAGCAACAAATTATAGTTACCAAAAATATTCACCAAGGTGCTTGGCACGTAACCAATCATGTTAGCGATCTTACGAAGGCTAAGTTCGTGGTAAGAGTTCTCATCTAAAAAATTTTTGACCGTCGTTAAGGTCAAGTTAATCAACTCTTCTCTGGTGTGATCGTTTCTGCGCGCCATACTCTCAAACTGCTTTATTGAACAACGTTCAATATGATAGACAGCTACTTAATGAGCGTCAACCGCGCAATCACGTCAGAAGGCGACATGTTTGGCAATATTCTGATACATGTCAGACTCTTTAGATTGTTTTCATAAGGTGACATACGGAGTATGATGAACCAACAATCATCTTTGGCGTGCTACTGCTTGTATGTACAAGGTTTGGAGCACAATCTGAGATGTACCCAAACG
>NZ_JAWOQP010000104.1:0-1301 GCF_033337375.1 Vibrio sp. YT-17 | reverse complement strand
CAAGCGGCAGGACTAGGTGATTTTCATCCACAACGGTCATACTCAATGCAATTTGCAGCTCTATGGGAAACTCTAATAAATAACCGTAACCTGCATGTATCGAAGCGAACTGCTCTGTCGTCGAAAATGCCGCATTCGCTGGTAAAGTGAGGGGGTCAATTTCAAATTTTGCGGTGTAATGCGCGGTAGCCCACGGCACTAGCAAATAGCCATCCTCGTCAGTCACGCCAACAATTTGGTTTTCATATTTAACCGGAATACCGTCAAAACCGCTGGTGCTGACCACGGCAAAGCTGTCATACACTTCATTAGCAGGGAAGATTTTGCCATCCAATGTCGAGACTGAACCCGCCATTTCCGCAAAATAATCATAATTCCCACTGGTGCCATTGAGCCCTCCTCGAAACTGAGCCCACGAGGCACGATAGGTCAAATCGGCTTGCTTACGGTTTTCAGGATCTTCATTGAGGTCATGCGCTAAATTGATACCCCACCCGCCTTTTATAGGCGCGAGGCGACTGTAACCAACGCGTCCTCGCACATCGCCATCATCTTCCCTTTTCAGCGTTAAGCCGGCACTACCGCCAAGCGAACCAAAGGGCAACGAGAACTGCGCTAATGTCACTGCCTGACCACCAATACTGTGGTTGTAAGAGAGCGACATATTGATGTCAAAAGGCAGAGCATAACTGTACGTAAGATTGAGTGTACGCGAGCTAGAATCGGTTTGCTGAATATCGAAATAACCACCGGAAAGTGAACCCCAATCCCCTAGCCGTACTCCCATGTTGACTTGCGATACATGGCGAGACTTCAGCGATGCCTCCTCCCCTTTATTAAGCTTCTCGTAATTTGGCAAATGTGACAGGGTATAGAAATCAGCTTGCTCCACTTGCGTTCTAGCAGCGAAGCTAAACAACCTAGATTGGTAACTGTAACTCAGCGCGTATGAGCTGGATTGATCTTTAAAATTACTGACTCGAAATGAGGCATCTACCGTACCTAAGTTGAACGCATTACTAACAAAACCCAGCCCTGCAACAATTAGGTCATCTTTTGCTTCAGCTTGTGTTTCCAAGGTTAACCAATCCGTCATGCCATGACGCATCGCTACAACAACGCCACCAGCACCATATTCATTCGATGCGTTTCCAAAATCTTCTCTGAGCGCACCAATACGGGCACTGTAAGAAGTAAATCCTGTTTTCGACAAATCGGCAGAGAGGAAAAGCGGGCTGGTCATGACCTTTTGTCGGCCTTGAGCATCAGGCGCAATTACGGTTGCTTCACCCGCGCCAGAG
>NZ_JAWOQP010000103.1:0-1303 GCF_033337375.1 Vibrio sp. YT-17 | reverse complement strand
TTCTTTGTGCCTTGTTTCGCTAGTACACGACCAGCAGCCCAGCCAAGCTTAAGTACGAAGTCTGGAGTGATTGGGTACTGTCCAACTTTACCGCGTACACCGTCCGTACCAAAGTAACGTCTTTTATTCGACATAAACTTACCTTTATTATTTTTAAATATTGTTTTGCGTCATTTCGACAATTTTCATTGCTTCAATAGTTTCTTCAAAATCATGAACACGAATGATCTGCGCGCCTTTCATGGCAGCAATCGTGGCACAAACGACACTGGCGTTAGTGCAATCTGCTGCGGGCTTATTAAGCAGCTTGAAAATCATTGATTTACGAGACATGCCCGCCAAGATAGGCAGACCGAACTCATGAAACTTCTCGAGATGAGCGAGCATATGATAATTGTGTTCAATGGTTTTGCCAAAGCCAAAACCAGGATCGAGGATAAGTTGAGACTTATTGATACCTACGGCTTCACAAGCAGCTATGCGCTCTTCCAGAAACTGAGCGACGTCATCCATCAAGTTCTCGTACTGAGGGCTTTCCTGCATAGTTCTAGGTTGCCCCTTCATATGCATTAAGCAAACAGGTAGTTTTGATGCAGCCGCAACTTGAAGTGCACCTGGTTCTTGTAACGCACGGATATCGTTAATCAGATCCGCACCAACAGCGATAGCCTGACGCATTACTTCTGCTTTACTAGTATCGACAGAGATCCATACATCGTATTTTTCGCGGATGGCCTTTACAACAGGAACAACGCGTTGCAGCTCTTCTTCTAGAGAGACATCTGGCGCACCAGGGCGTGTGGACTCACCACCGACATCAATGATGCTAACCCCTGCGGTAATCATTTTTTCGACCTGAGCAAGAGCAAGTTCGAGAGAATTGAATTTACCACCATCAGAAAATGAATCAGGGGTAACATTAAGAATCGCCATTACATGTGGACGAGAAAGGTCGAGAGATTTGTTATTTGCTGTAATAATCATAATAAATACAAAAACCCCGAGCTAACTCGGGGTTTATTATTATCAACACTCTTTATTCAGAGTCTTTCTTTTCTGGAACTTCACTTGAAGCAGAATCTTGAGAAGTAACTTGCTCTGCGGCATTCGCAGAATCCGTTGCTTTCTCTTCCTCTTTCACTTCAGGCGTTGCTTGAGGCTTATCGTCATCCTTTGGCTTATTCATTGGGTTATCACCCCAGCCTGCTGGCTCACGAATTTCCGCTTTACGTTCCATGAGATCATCAATTTGGCGAGCATCAATGGTTTCATACTTCATTAGCGCATCTTTCATCGCATGCAT
>NZ_JAWOQP010000102.1:0-1304 GCF_033337375.1 Vibrio sp. YT-17 | reverse complement strand
AAGACGATCCGAGCAAACCTCGCTACATCCAGACCGTATGGGGTTTAGGTTACGTATTTGTCCCAGACGGCAAAGAGTCGTAATTCTTACTCACTTAACCGGCAATCGGTTTTTAAAACTTCGGCCATCAAATTTCCTTCTTATTTGGTGGCCGAGGTTTTCGCAATTAGGATCATCAGGAAATTTCCATGCGAATCCGAAGTTCACTGACACAATCTATTCTACTGTTCATCTCCTTGCTTCTCGCTAGCCAAGTCTTTTCTTATTACGCCGTTTTTAACTACGCGTTGATGCCAAGCCTGCAACAGTTCAACAAAATTCTTGCTCATGAGTTGAATCTGGTTCTCGATGAAGATGGCCCGCTAAAATCGGATGCACCATTGCGTCGCCAGTTATTAGAAAGGTTGGGCGTGACAGTTCACAGCATCAACAGCGAGAAGGCGGTTGAGTTTAACCATGCGATGTCGATTGATTTGATGTCGGAGGAAATGACTCAAGAGCTAGGCTCACCAACCGAAGTTCGCCTGCTGCTGGGTAGTGAAAGCTACATTTTGTGGATGCACATCGAGAAGCTGCCCAATTCCATTATTCGCATCCCGCTGTCTGAGCTGCAAGAAGAGGACTTTGCGCCGCTATTTCGTAACAGCCTGATCATGGCGCTATTAATTATCGCAGGTGGTTGGTTGTTTATTCGCTTGCAAAACCGGCCGTTATTGGCGTTGCAACGAGCGGCAGAAGGCGTTGGGAGAGGGGAAATTCCCCCACCGCTACCAGAAAAAGGCGCATCGGAAATTCGTTCGGTAACTCGTGCGTTTAACCAGATGTCGAAAGGGATTCAAGAGCTCGAAGAAGACCGCGCTCTGTTAATGGCAGGCATCAGTCATGATTTACGTACGCCGCTGACGCGAATTCGTCTCGCTACTGAAATGATGTCGCCAGAAGACAGCTATTTGGCGGAAGGGATCATCAGTGACACGGAAGAGTGCAATGAGATCATCAGCCAATTTATGGATTATCTAAAGCCTGTAAACAAAGAATCGTTTGAGTCGGTTGATGTCAGTACCATCGCTAGTGACGTGGCGAGCTCTGAAGGGGGATATGAAGTCGAGATTGAAACGGACTTGAACATGCACCTTCCTCCTGCGAAAGGTAGCCCGATTGCTATTAAGCGAGCGGTGAGTAACTTAGTTGTCAACGCACTGCGTTACGGCAACGGTTGGGTGAAAATCAGCACAGGCGTGACGGCAGACAAACAGTTGGTTTGGATATGCGTAGAAGATAACGGTCCGGGGATTGAGCAGTCA
>NZ_JAWOQP010000101.1:0-1310 GCF_033337375.1 Vibrio sp. YT-17 | reverse complement strand
GATGGTCGAGGCATGCCTGTTGATATCCACCCTGAAGAGAAAGTATCTGGTGTTGAGCTGATCTTATGTAAGCTCCATGCGGGTGGTAAATTCTCCAACAAAAACTACCAGTTTTCAGGTGGTTTGCACGGTGTAGGTATCTCAGTAGTAAACGCGCTGTCTAAGCGAGTTGAAGTGACGGTACGTCGTGATGGTCAAGTGTACGAAATTGCTTTTGAGCACGGTGACAAAGTATCAGACCTTACTGTAACGGGCACATGTGGTCGCCGCAATCGCGGTACTAGCGTGCACTTTTGGCCGGATGCGAAGTATTTCGATTCAGCTAACTTCTCTGTAACTCGTTTGGTGAACAACCTACGAGCGAAAGCGGTACTTTGCCCAGGTCTAGAAATTACGTTTACCGATAAAGTAAACAACAAAGACTACCAGTGGTACTACGAAGATGGTTTGAAAGACTATCTAGCCGAAGGCGTAAAAGGTTACCCAGTACTACCAGAAGAACCGTTTACTGGGGAGTTTTCTGCAGACACAGAAGCAGCAAACTGGGCAGTAATCTGGCAGCCAGAAGGCGGCGAGATGATCACCGAAAGTTACGTGAACCTTATCCCAACAGCTCAGGGTGGTACACACGTAAATGGTCTTCGCCAAGGTTTGTTGGATGCGATGCGTGAGTTCTGTGAATTCCGCAACTTGCTACCACGTGGTGTGAAGCTAACGGGCGATGATGTTTTCGACCGTTGTTCGTACGTGTTGTCGGTTAAGATCCAAGATCCACAGTTTGCTGGTCAGACTAAAGAGCGTCTTTCTTCTCGTCAAACCGCAGCGTTTGTTTCTGGTGTGGTAAAAGATGCATTCAGTCTGTGGCTAAACGAAAAGCCTCAACTTGCAGAGCAACTAGCGGAAGTGTGTATTGCTAACGCCCACCGTCGTATGCGCGCAAGCAAGAAAGTCGTACGTAAGAAAGTCGCATCGGGTCCTGCCTTGCCAGGTAAGCTAACAGACTGTTCCGTACAAGACTTAAATCGCACCGAAATCTTCTTCGTGGAGGGTGACTCGGCGGGTGGCAGCGCGAAGCAAGCCCGAGATCGTGAATTCCAAGCGGTAATGCCACTGCGTGGTAAGATCCTAAACACATGGGAAGTCTCTGCCGATCAAGTTCTGGCGTCTCAAGAAGTGCATGACATCTCGGTTGCGTTGGGTATCGACCCAGACAGCGACAACCTTGACAGCCTACGCTACGGTAAAATTTGTATCCTTGCTGATGCGGACTCGGACGGTCTTCATATCGCAACGCTACTGTGTGCTTTGTT
>NZ_JAWOQP010000100.1:0-1321 GCF_033337375.1 Vibrio sp. YT-17 | reverse complement strand
AACAGTCGATAGTCCTTTTTGGCTCATCTATGGCCTGTTGTACCCAGACTTAAACGTCATCTTGCTACGACGTTTAACTCAATCACTGCACGAAGCAGAAGGAAACAGCTCCCACACCTGAGCATGAAGGAGCGGTAATTTGAAGGAATAAAACAGATGCACAACGATACCCTAAGCCGCGTGAACGCAATTCGCGAATGGCTTGCTCAACACAACATTGATGCCCTACTGATCCCTCATGAAGATGAATACCTGGGTGAATATGTCCCTGCGCACAATGAACGCCTCCATTGGCTAACCGGATTCACAGGCTCTGCAGGCGCAGCCGTGATCACACAAGACAAAGCCGCGATTTTTGTTGATGGTCGCTATACAGTGCAAGTGACCAAACAAGTTCCTAGCGATTTGTTTGAATATCGCCACCTAATTGAAGAACCGGCATTGGATTGGATTCAAGACAATCTAACCGCAAATGCGTCCGTGGCTATCGACCCACGCATGCACAGTTCGGCTTGGCTAGATATGGCACAAGCAAAACTGGCCGGAAAACTTGAGCTGAACATTCTCTCCAGCAACCCAATTGATGCATTATGGCATGACCGCCCTGCACCAGTGGTTTCTGACGTTCGCCTCATGCCAACAGAAGCCGTTGGTCAATCAAGCGAAAGTAAGCGTAAAGAGATCGCTCAACTGGTAGCAAAAGCCAGTGCCGACAGTGCAGTTATCACAGCGCTTGTTTCTATTTGTTGGCTATTGAATGTACGTGGCTTGGATGTATCGCGTTTGCCAGTTTTACTCTCGCACGCGATTCTTCATGCCGACTCAAGTGTAGAGTACTTCCTAGATCCCGCTCGCTTACCTGCTGAATTTGCAGCGCATGTGGGTACTGGTGTGACGGTTCATCATCCAGAAGCACTTCAATCACGCCTTGAAGCCATGTCTGGTAAAAAGGTATTGCTCGACCCAGCAATCAGTAACGCATGGTTTAAGTTAGTTCTGCAAAATGCAGGCGCATCGGTTATTGCTGCAGCCGATCCATGTTTAATGCCAAAAGCCGCGAAAAACGAAGTTGAGATTGCGGGCATGAAAGCCTGTCATATCCGCGACGGTGTAGCGATGAGCAAATTCCTTTGCTGGCTAGATGCCGAAGTGGCTGCAGGCAATCTTCATGATGAAGCTACACTGGCTGATCGCCTAGAAGCATTCCGTAAAGAAGACCCAACGCTGATGGATCTGAGCTTTGATACCATTTCGGCCGCATGCAGCAACGCCGCCATGTGTCACTACAACCACATGAACCAGCCACAACCGGGCCAATTGG